>NZ_JAAKRF010000012.1:0-104378 GCF_049173005.1 Aeromonas sp. 602658
TCGCCATCTATGAAGAGAAGAACATCACGGCGGCGGCCGAGCGTTGCCACGTCAGCCAGCCCTCCCTCTCGGCGGGGCTGCGCCAGCTGGAAGAGGCGCTCGGTGACAGCCTGTTTGTCCGGGGCAAGAAGGGGGTGGTGGCGAAAGATCCGGCCCACTATCTCTATCCTCACGCGGTCAAGCTGGTGGAGGAGGCGCGCCGTCTGCCGGAGCTGTTTCGCCAGAAAGCGACGCGTGCGAGGCTTAATATCGCTATCATGCCGGACTTGAGTCGCCGCCGGGTGGCCGGGCTGTTGCAGCAAGTACAGCGCGTGTTGCCGCAACTGGATCTCACCCTCTCCGACTACACCACACCCGCCGACTGCCGTTTGACGCTGGATGCCTTGCGCCGGGAGGACGAGATCTTCCTGCCGCTGTGGGAGGAGGATTACGTGCTCTGCGTGCCGGTCGACCATCCCCTTGCCAGTCGCGAAAGGATCGAGCTGGCCGAGCTGCAACATTATGATTTTATTGAGTGCCCACCCTGTGAGGCCCATCAGCAGACTATCGGCCTGCTGGCCTGTGACCGCCTTACCCTCAATCTGGTGGCAAAGGCCGAGAGCAAGGGGCTGGTGATGGCGCTGGTGCTGGCGAGGGTCGGCATCAGTTTTCTGCCGGACGGGCTGGTCGAGGATGAGGCGGGGCTCTGTACCCTGCCGGTGAGCGGGCCGCGGATGTTTCGCCGGATCGGGCTCTGCTATCCCGCCCACCAGACCCTCAATCCGGCGCTGCGGGAGCTGATCCCCGAGTTGGCAGGCTATGGCGCTTCCTGATAAGGTCGCTCTCCTGTGCACCTTTACGATGCAGCTCCCCAGACTCCCCTTTTCTGTTTACCTCGCCTTGCACCGCAAGGCTTTGTTCGGGTGATGTGGTCATGAAACGCATTCTGGTTATTTTTTCCCATCCCGCGCTGCAGAGCTCGCGGGCCAACAAGCAGCTGTTGCAGGCGATTGAGGGGCTGGAGGGGGTCACGGTTCACGACCTCTATCAGCACTATCCCGACATGTTTATCGATGTGAAGCGGGAGCAGGCGCTGCTCTGTGAGCACGACATCATCGTCTTCCAGCACCCGTTTTACTGGTACTCCTGCCCGGCCATCATGAAAGAGTGGATGGATCTGGTGCTGGAGTATGGCTATGCCTACGGCCCTGAAGCCCACGCCCTCAAGGGCAAGCAGTGGCTGAGCGCCATCACCACCGGCGGGGCGCCGGAGTCCTACTGCAGCGAGGGTTACAACAGCCGACCGCTGCTCGATTTTCTGCTGCCATTTCAGCAGGCGGCCACCTTGTGCGGCATGAACTGGCTGCCCCCTTTCGTGCTCCACTCCTTTCACAAGATCAAGGATCCCGCCGCCCTGCGCCGCTGTGGGCAGGACTACCGCCAGCTGCTTTGCGCCCTGCGTGACGATCAGCTGACCCCGGAGCAACTGGCCGGGCGCCCTTATCTGCGCGACTTGCTGGAGGTGCTCTGATGAAACACGGGCAGCTTGCTGGCCGAGCTTATGAGCCGGATCTGATGTTCACACGGAGGGCTGACTGATGGGCCACGGGATCCTGTTTGATGCCTTTATCTACCTCTCCGCCGCCGTTATCGCGGTACCGCTGGCCAAACGCTGGGGGCTAGGCTCGGTGCTCGGCTACCTGCTGGCGGGGATCATCATAGGCCCCTTCCTGCTGGGGCTGGTGGGGGAACAGAAGGATGTGATGCACTTCGCCGAGTTTGGCGTGGTACTGATGCTGTTTCTGGTCGGTCTTGAATTGCGTCCGGCCCTCTTGTGGCAGTTGAAGGGGCCGATCCTCGGCACCGGCGGCCTGCAGGTGCTGCTCACCACGGCGGCGCTGACCGGCGTGGCACACCTGATCGGTCTGCCGCTGCAACAGGGGCTGGCCATCGGCCTCATTCTTGCGCTCTCTTCCACCGCCATCGTGTTGCAGAGCCTGCAGGAGCGCAAGCTGATGCAGAGCGAGAGCGGTCGCTCCGCCTTTGCGGTACTGCTGTTTCAGGATATTGCGGTCATTCCTATCCTGGCGTTGCTGCCGCTGCTGGCCATGGCGCCGGTCGCCAGCAGTGGAGGCTCCGAGCTGGCGGGGTGGCAACATGGTTTGCTGGTGGTCGCGGCCATCTCCGGCATAGTGCTGGGTGGCCACTATCTGATGCGGCCGGTATTTCGTGCCATCGCCCAGTCCCATATGCGGGAGATCTTCGTCGCCGCCGCCCTGCTGCTGGTGATCGCTATCGCCGTGTTGATGGAGTCGGTGGGGCTCTCGCCCGCTCTCGGCTCTTTTCTCGCCGGGGTGGTGCTGGCCGACAGCGAATATCGCCATGAGCTGGAGGCCGACATAGAGCCGTTCAAGGGCTTGCTGCTCGGCCTGTTCTTTATGTCGGTGGGGGCGGGGATCGACTTCGGGCTGTTTGCCGAACACCCCTTCCTGATACCAACCCTGGTGGTTGGCCTGATGGTGCTTAAATGGCTGGTGTTGATGGCGCTCGGCTTCATCATCCGCATTTCGCCGAGTCAACGCTGGACCTTCGCGCTGGCGCTGGCACAGGGGGGCGAGTTTGCCTTTGTGCTCTTCTCGTTTGCCGCCCAGAACCGGGTGCTGCCCGGTGAGACCATCTCCCTGCTGACGCTGGTAGTGGCACTCTCCATGGCGCTCACCCCGCTGCTGCTGATCCTCAACGATCGGGTGATCCAGCCCTGGTTCGATTACCGTAACCAGAGCGACGCACCGCAGCATGAGCAACCTGAGCTGGTGGAGCATCCGGTGATCATCGCAGGCTTCGGCCGCTTCGGTCAGATCGTGGGGCGTCTGCTGCATGGTCACGGCATCGGCACCACCATCCTCGAGCAGGATGCCAGCCAGATAGAGACCCTGCGCAAGTACGGCTATCAGGTCTTCTATGGCGATGCCAGCCGGATCGATCTGCTCCATGCCGCCGGGGCGCACAAGGCGAAGCTGCTGGTGCTCTCCATCAACGATCCGGCTACCTCGCTGGCGGTGATCGAGATGGTGCAGAAGCACTTCCCGCACCTGAAGATCCTGGCGCGAGCGCTAGATCGGCCCCACGCCCACGAGATCCTGCGCCACGGGGTCGAGAGCGTTCACCGGGAAACCCTGGGCTCGGCAGTCGATCTGGGGGTGGAAGCCCTGACCCAGCTCGGTTTTCGGGCCAACCAGGCCTGGCGGGCGGGGCAGACCTTCAAGCAGCACGATAACTGGTTGTTGCGCGAGCAGGTCAACTATCTGGACGACGAACACACTTATATCAACAAGAGCCTGCAATACCGGGAGATCCTCTCCGATCTGTTGCAAGACGACGAGGAGGGGCAGGAGCGTATCCATGCCCACAACTGGAACAGCGGGCTACCCGACGACGACAAGGAAGCAAAATGATTGCCTATTACCCCATGTTCAAACACCTGCATATGACGCTGGCGCTGGTCAGTCTGCTGCTCTTTATCTATCGCTGGAGTCTGGCGCTGGCCGGCAGCGATCGGTTGCAGCAGAAGTGGCTGAAGATCCTGCCGCATATCAACGACACCTTCCTGCTGCTGTTTGGTGTGTTGCTGGCGGTGGCCTTGCAGTTGAGCCCGGGTCAACAACCCTGGCTGATGGCCAAGCTGATTGCACTGGTGCTCTATATCGGTCTGGGTGTCATGGCGCTCAAGCGCCCGGCCCGCGGTCAGAAGCTGGTGGCCGGTGTGGCGGCACTGGCGGTGTTTGGCTACATGGTCGGTGCGGCCATCACCAAGTCAGCCTGGTCGTGGCTGACGTGATTTGGCTGGGAGGGAGGATTGCCTCCCTCCGGCTATCTCAAAAGAATAGATTCAGAAAAATCCTACGCCCCTCTATGTTAGCCTGCCTCTCCACTTAGTTTTCTTCGATACGCTTAGCTTGTCTGAAAACGTCAAGTTAGCTGTGTTTATCCATATTTTTTCTTATCAATCATATATATACGTAGTTTTGTATGAAAATGGCGACAGTTGTCGCTACAAAACTTACGACATAGACTGTCGCAAGTTGCGACTAGCATACAGTCAACGCTAAACCAGTGAAGGCATGCACCATGAGTAAGAAGCTGTTACGACAACTGACCTTGGCGCGTTGCATCCCGCACCGCCCTTACAAGCTGACCGCCAGCCAACTTCAGGTAAAACTGGAAGAGGAAGGCATCCATGTCAGTCTGCGTACCGTGCAACGGGACCTGGAGGAGATGTCCGGCATGGGACTGTTCGACCTCACCTCGGACGAGCGCAGCAAACCCCATGGCTGGTGCTTCGAGCGCCACGGCCTCAACGACTTTGCCAATATCATGCCGCTCTCGCTGGCGGTGGCCCTGAAAACCTGGAGTGATCAGGCGAGCCAACTGTTGCCGGCGAGTGTACTGACTGAATTGAATCCGCTGGTCGACAAGGCGAGCCAGGTGATCCGCGACAGCCAGAGTGAACTGGCCGAACGCTGGCTGGAGAGTGTCCACCAGTCACCGCGCCCGTTTGCCGGCAACCCGGAGATCCGTCGCAGCACCCTGATCCGCGATGCGCTCTGGCGTGGTCGCAAGTTCAGTGCCGAGATCCAGCGCGTGATCAAAGAGCGCACCGTGTGGCTCTGCTACGACCGTATCAACCCGCTCGGCATTCTCAATCAGCCGGACGGGCCGATCCTGCTCTGCACACTATCCGAGCTGGATCCCAAGGTTTACGGCATCCCGTTTGACCATATCAAGAACGTGGAGCTGACCAACTTCAGCGCCACCCAGCCGAAGGATTTCAATATCCAGAAGCTGATCCGCGATCAGGGCTATCAGGATGTGAGCGGCCCGATCCGCTTCGTCGGCCGGATCGATGCCAACAGCCAGTCGCTGGTGGATAACCAGATCCCCGGCAACAATCCGCGCATGACCCGCTATGACAAGCGCAGCGTGGTGGTGGAGACCGAAGTGCAGGACACCCCGGAGTTTCGCAGCTGGTTGAACAACATCGGCGGTGAACTGGAGGTGCTGGCACCGGAATCGTTGCGCAAGGCCTATCTCAATCCGGCCAACCGCTTGAGCTGATTAAAAAATTGGAATGTTGAAGAGTCGAGCCTGGTCTCGGCTCTTTTTTTGCGGTTTTTTTAAGCATATTTATTCAACTAATTTTTAAGTCTTAACGTCAGGATTGAACCGTTTTCCTGCCCCGTTTTTGGGGGCGAAACCCGTGTAAGAGATCTGCCATAGCGACTGTAAGAGGCTGGCGCTTTGAGCCGTACGCGAAGCCATGCCAGAATGATCGAACTTTCCCGTGAAACTAAATAAATAACTGATATTAAAGGGTTAGTTTTTAAGTTTGTTTTTTGGGATGAGAGCTGCATCGGATCTTTATCATCGGATGGCCCTTGTTCGGGGTGCGCATTTCCTTAGTATGGGTCTCACAAGGACGGAGCTGGTCCGGCAGGATGCAGGGCAGCGCATAAAGATGGAATAATCCGCAGGATGTGGACAAGGGACACCTCAGGATGAGCTCGATAATCAGGATGATTATCGTCACGGATGAATAAAGGAACACCGCGGGATGCGGCAGGACACTCTCGGGATGGGAGCAGAACGAACGGAACCTCGTTCTTCAGGATGAACAGGACCTCGCCGGATGCGAGAGGAATACTTCAGGATGAAGTGAGATAACCCGGATGGTTATCTGTCAGGAAGACGCAGGAACCCCACAGGACGTGGTAATGGACACCTCCAGGATGGAGACAGAGAAGCAGTTCAGGATGAATTGCCAGGCCAGGAACGCCGCAGGACACGCCAACGGATTGGAAAGGGGATATTCCAAAGGATTAGGATAACGTCAGGGATTGCAGGGAGCATTGCAGTTCTACGGACAGGACGACACGACTCTAGGGGACGGCTACCGCCGTCCCCTTTTCTTTTATTGTTTGCCCGAGAGATTGCCGCGCTGGGCGGCGTTGACGATCTCTTGCAGGCGCTGACGAATGTCGACCATGCCAAACACACCAAAGATCAGCACAGTGACAAATTCGGCTTTGGTGACCGCGAAGTAGCGTTTGCAAGCTGCCTTGATCATGCTGGCCTGCAGCCAGTGCAGCAGGGCGACGATCACGCCGCAGACCGGCAGAAAGCCGTTGAGTTTGCCGGGCAGCGGGGCAATCAGGCTCATCAGCACACCAAACCAGAAGAACAATATCAGCCCCATCGCCAACAGATTAAAGACTCGCTTCATTGTTTACCTCCCTTAGATAGAGTTGATAGCAGACCTGACCGGCTTGTTTGTCCTTGAGTAGTTGCCAGCTGGCGGGCAGCGCCAGATCGGCCATCTCCTTCTCCCGCTCCAGATAGATGAGGGCGTCCGCTGCCAGCCAGCCGCGCTGCTCCAGCAGTTCGCACACTTGCGGCAGCAGCTCGCGGCGAAACGGCGGATCGAGGAACACCAGATCAAACGGCGTGGCCGGGCCTTGCAGCCAGCTCACTGCATCTGACTGGATCACCTGACCCTGACTGCTGCCGAGAGCGGTCAGGTTCTTCTTGATCTGGTCGGCGGCCCCTTTGTCCATTTCGATCAGGGTCACCTGCTCGGCATAGCGCGACAGCGCCTCCAGTCCGAGTCCGCCGCTACCGGCAAACAGATCCAGGCAGCGGGTGCCGCGAATGTGGGGGGCCAGCCAGTTGAAGATGGTCTCCTTGACGCGATCCGTGGTGGGTCTGAGCCCCTCCACATCCTTGACCGGCAATTTGCGGCCTCGCCACTGGCCGCTGATGATTCTTACAAAGCCCGATTTTCCTTGTGGGGCGGGACTCTTGCTCGGGTTGCTACGGCTGGATTTCACTCTGGGCATCGCGTTTCATCGTCAGAAAATAAAGTGGTAGTATAAGGCGGTTCATTTTTATGCCGACCCGCCAAGGGACGGCTATCTTAGCAGTCAGCCTTTGATGTGAGTATTTTTAGATGGCAAAAGGTTTGTTTTCCTGGCTGGGTTTCGGCCGCAAGAAAGAAGAGGCTGAGGCTGTCCAACCACAGACACCCCAAGCCACCCCCGTTACCGTTGAGCCCGAGGTCACTGCTACCCCCGCTCCCGTTTCCGATATAACAGTTTCCGATAGTACGCCGGCCGTTGCCCCCGAAGTGCCTGCCAGCGCACAGAATCCCGTTTTGCAAGATGATTGCTGCCTGCCGACCGAGCTGGACGACCACGGCCCGCTGGTGGTGGAGGAGTGTGCCTCCGATCTGGAGCCGGTGATCGTCAACGAAGCGCTGATCGCCGAAGAGGAGCGTGCCGCTGAAGCCGCTCGCACTGCCGCAGAAGCTCGCGCTGCGGAAGAGGCACGTATCGCTGCCGAGGCTCGCGCCGCAGAAGAGGCTCGTATTGCTGCCGAGGCTCGCGCTGCAGAAGAGGCGCGTATTGCTGCCGAGGCTCGTGCAGCGGAAGAAGCTCGCATTGCCGCCGAAGCCCGCGCTGCAGAGGAGGCCCGCATCGCCGCCGAAGCTCGCGCTGTGGAAGAATCTCGCATTGCCGCCGAAGCCCGCGCCGCGGAAGAGGCTCGTATCGCCGCCGAAGCCCGCGCTGCGGAAGAAGCTCGCATTGCTGCCGAGGCTCGCGCTGCGGAAGAGGCTCGAATCGCCGCCGAGGCTCGCGCCGCGGAAGAGGCTCGCATCGCTGCCGAAGCTCAGGCTGCGGAAGAAGCCCGTATCGCCAAAGAGGCCCAGCGAGCGGAAGATATGCGCCTGGTCGCCGCGATGGAGGCTGAGGCTGCCGCCCTGGCCGCTCTGCCGCTGGCCGCCAAGGTGGACGACGACACCCAGGACAAACCGCAGCGGGAGGGCTTCTTTGCTCGCCTCAAGCGCAGTCTGGTACGCACCAAGGAGAATATCGGCTCCGGTTTCTTCGGCCTGTTCCGTGGCAAGAAGATCGACGATGAGCTCTTTGAAGAGCTGGAAACCCAGCTGCTGACCGCCGATCTCGGTGTGGATACCACTACTCGTATCATCGAGGGGCTGGTGCAGCACGCGGATCGCAAGCAGCTCAAGGATGCCGAGGCGCTCTACGGCCTGCTCAAGCAGGACATGGGCGAGATGCTGGCCAAGGTCGAACAGCCGCTGGTGATCGACACCAGCAAGAAGCCTTATGTGATCCTGATGGTCGGCGTAAACGGCGTCGGCAAGACCACCACCATCGGCAAGCTGGCCAAGCAGTTCCAGGCTGAAGGCAAGAGCGTGATGCTGGCGGCGGGTGACACCTTCCGTGCCGCAGCGGTCGAACAGCTGCAGGTTTGGGGTCAGCGCAACAACATTCCGGTGATTGCCCAACATACCGGTGCTGACTCCGCCTCCGTTATTTATGACGCCATCGAGGCCGCCCGCTCCCGCGGGGCTGACGTGCTGATTGCCGACACCGCCGGTCGCCTGCAGAACAAGAGCAACCTGATGGAAGAGCTCAAGAAGGTAGTACGGGTGATGAAGAAGCTGGATGAAGAGGCCCCCCACGAGATCATGCTGACGCTGGATGCCGGCACCGGCCAGAACGCCCTGAGCCAGGCCAAGCTGTTCAGCGAGGCGGTTGGCCTGACCGGCATCACCCTCACCAAGCTGGATGGCACCGCCAAGGGCGGCGTCATCTTCGCGGTGGCCGACAAGTTCCAGATCCCGATCCGCTATATCGGGGTGGGCGAGGGGATCGACGATCTGCGTCCCTTCGTTGCCAACGATTTCATCGAGGCGCTCTTCAGCCGCGATGAGTCAGCTCAGCCGTGATGATTAAGTGTTCCATACCCCGACTTCGGTCGGGGTTTGTCAATGTCAGGGAACCGTTATGATTCGTTTTGACAAGGTCAGCAAGGTATACAGCGGCGGCCATCAGGCGCTGCAAAAGGTCAGCTTTCACCTGCGCAAGGGAGAGATGGCCTTTCTGACCGGGCACTCGGGGGCGGGCAAGAGTACCCTCCTCAAACTGATCAGCGTGATGGAGCGTCCGACCGATGGTCGCGTCTTCTTTCATGGTGATGATGTCAGCCATATCCAGCGCAGCCAGATCCCCTATGTTCGCCGCCAGATCGGGATGATCTTTCAGGATCACCGCCTGCTGATGGACCGCACCGTGTTCGACAACGTAGCGCTGCCGCTGGTGATCGATGGTTACAGCCATGCGGACATCAACAAGCGGGTGGCGGCGGCATTGGACAAGGTAGGGTTGCTCGGCAAGGAGCGTTACCAGCCGCGGATGCTCTCCGGGGGTGAACAGCAGCGGGTCGGCATCGCCCGTGCCATCGTCAACAAGCCGCCGCTGCTGCTGGCGGATGAACCGACCGGCAACCTGGATCCCCAGCTCTCCATGGATATCATGCGGCTATTTCAGGAGTTCAACAATTTTGGGGTCTCTGTACTGATTGCTACTCACGATCTGGGGCTGATCGCCCGCATGCGCTATCGCACCCTGACCCTCAAGGCGGGTCGCATGTATTCGGCCGGGGAGGAGCTCTGATGGCTATCGTTCGTCACAAGCAGCCGCCGCTGCGTCGTCTGATGATGTACGGGGTTGACCATGTGCGGCAGGCGTTTGCCAGTCTCGGGGAGCTGTGGCGAAATCCGCTCGCCTCCCTGATGACGCTGGCGGTGCTCGGTGTCAGTCTGGCGTTGCCCTCCTGCTTCCACGTATTGTTGAAAAACGCCGAGGTGGTGGAGGGGAGCTGGCAGAACAGCTCCCAGATCTCCCTCTATCTGCGCAAGGATCTGCCGGAGCAGAGCATTCTCGATCTGCAGCACAGGATCCTGCTCTATCCCGAGGTGGATTCGGTCACCTACCTGAGCCGTGACGATGCGTTGCGGGAGTTTCGCGAGATCTCCGGTTTCGGCGATGCCCTCGATTATCTGGACAGCAACCCGCTACCGCCGGTGCTGAGCGTCATTCCGGATCCGCGCTGGCAGAATCCGGAAGGGGCCGCCGAGTTGCTCGGCAAGCTAAACAATGAGGATGGGGTCGAGCAGGGCAAGCTGGATCTGCAGTGGCTGACCCGCCTGCAGGGGATCATGAACCTGCTGCGTCACACCATTACCGGTATCGCCGTGCTGCTGCTCTCCGCCGTGCTGCTGATCGTCGGCAACACCCTGCGTCTCAACATCCTCAACCAGCGTTCAGAGATCGAGGTGCTCAAGCTGGTGGGGGCAACCGATGCCTTCATCCATCGCCCTTTCCTCTATACCGGCATCTGGTTCGGGGTGATCGGCGGCATGCTGGCATGGTGGCTGACCGAGGTGATGGTGATCTGGAGCGAAGGGGTGGTGAAGGAGCTTGCGGGCTTGTATAACAGTAACTTCCGGCTGGTTGGCATGGGTCTGGTAGATGGGGTGAACCTGATCCTGCTGGGGGCCTTGCTGGGGCTGATTGCTTCCTGGTTTTCGGTTCATCGTCACATTCGAGATATAGAGCCATCCTGATTAATTTATTATCAAAGTAAATCGCTGGATTTTGAGAGGTGGATCAAGTAAAAGAGGCTCCGTTTCTGGCTTGGCCCCCATAGTCAGAGTATTCTGAATAACAATGATCTTCCGGATCTTCGCTAGATCCAGTGAACCTTCTGATTTATAAGCAGTCTATTAAAGCTGAAGCATTTATACGGGTGTGGCCCCTCTGCCTTGCTCGTCAGACTTGGCAAGCATGTGAAGGTTGCGAGCTCCGCAACAATGGACTTAGCATGCTACTTTTCGGGGGTCCTTCATTGTGACCCCCTTTTTTTGACTGTTCATTCATGATTCATCCTGCAGGCTTAAGATAAGCCGGTCTAAAACTGGGCATGTTCTTTGATACACGCCGCAGAATGGCATCCGGTCAGTAGACAGACCCTCTCAGGGTGTTAGACTGATTCGATTGAAAAGTAAGAGGTAACAGATGGGAACTTCATTGCAGCGCACTATGGCTCTGATTCCGCAAGGTAGTCTGGAAGGCTATATCCAGGCAGTAAACTCTATTCCGGTGCTGAGCGCAGAGGAAGAGCGTGAGCTGGCTGAGCGTTTGCAGCAGGATGGCGATCTCGAGGCTGCTCGTCAGCTGGTTATGTCGCACCTGCGCTTTGTCGTTCATGTCGCCAAGAGTTATGCCGGTTACGGCCTGCCTCAGGCTGATCTGGTTCAGGAAGGCAACATCGGCCTGATGAAGGCGGTCAAGCGCTTCGACCCGACGGTCGGCGTGCGTCTGGTCTCCTTTGCCGTGCACTGGATCAAGGCCGAAATTCACGAATATGTCCTGCGCAACTGGCGCATGGTCAAGGTGGCGACCACCAAGGCCCAGCGCAAGCTCTTCTTCAACTTGCGCAAATCCAAGAAGCGTCTGGGCTGGCTGAACCACGAAGAGGTTCAGGCCGTGGCGGCCGATCTCGGCGTCTCTGCCGCTGACGTGACCGAGATGGAAGCGCGGATGGCCAACTACGATCAGGCGTTCGATCTGGTTGGTGACGATGAGGAAGAGGGCGGCTTCGCACCGGTTCACTATCTGGAGGACAAATCCTCCGATCTGGCCGCGACCATCGAGAATGACAACTGGGACGATCACGCGACCCGTCGTCTGAGCTCGGCCCTCGCCACTCTGGATGAGCGCAGCCAGCACATCATCCGCGCCCGCTGGCTCGATGATGACAGCAAGACCACTCTGCAGGAGCTGGCCGATACCTACGGTGTCTCCGCCGAGCGTGTGCGTCAGCTTGAGAAAAACGCACTCAAGAAGCTGAAAGATGCCATGGAAGCCTGATGCTTCCTCTCATAAAAACAGGGCCTGATGGCCCTGTTTTTGTTTCGCAGGGATCTGGTCGGCCTTGCTTTGGTTACCCTTGAGTGTGTTATGTTGCCGCCACTGCCACATTAGGGAGAGCAGAAGTGAAACTGTTGAACGACCTGTTTACCAACAACCGTGAGTGGGCCGAACGGATCAAAGCCGAAGATCCCGCTTTCTTTGCCACTCTTTCTGCCCAGCAGGCCCCCGAATACCTCTGGATTGGTTGTTCCGACAGCCGGGTCCCCGCCAACCAGCTGATGGGGTTGCTGCCGGGGGATGTCTTCGTCCACCGCAACGTCGCCAATCTGGTGGTACATACCGATTTCAACTGCCTCTCCGTGCTGCAATACGCGGTAGAAGTGCTCAAGGTGAAGCACATCATCGTCTGCGGTCACTACGGTTGCGGTGGCGTCAAGGCCGCGATGCAGAACCAGGAGCTGGGGCTCATCGACAACTGGCTGCGCAACATCAAGGATGTCTACTTCAAATATGGTGAAGAGCTCGAGGCCATCGAGGATGAGCATGAGCGCTTCGACTACCTGTGCGAGCTGAACGTGGCCGAGCAGGTCGCCAACGTCTGCCACACCACCATCATCCAGAACGCCTGGCGCAAGGGGCAGGAGCTGGCGGTGCATGGCTGGATCTACGGGATTAAAGACGGTCTGCTGCACGATCTCGATCTCTGCATCAGCGGGCCGGATCAGATCCCCGATGTCTATCGCGCCTGGCCGGACATGCGTCCGCCCCACCGTCGGCGCTAGGGAGCTTCATGGTGGCGCCAGCCCTCTATCTGCAGATCAAGCAGCACATTCTGGACGGGATCCGCGAACGCCACTATCAGGCGGGCGACAGGATCCCGACCGAAGCGGCCCTGTGCGAGCAGTTCACCGTGAGCCGGATGACGGTTAACCGGGCGCTGCGGGAGCTGGTGGCGGAAGGTTGGCTGGTGCGTACCGCCGGTTCCGGTAGCTTCGTGGCGGACAGGCGCACCGAGTCGCCGCTGCTGGCTATTCGCAATATTGCCGACGAGATCGCCGAGCGTGGCAGCGAGTACAGCGCCCGGGTGATCCGGCTGCAGCGACTGGCTGCCGACGAGAAGGTGGCGGTACAACTGGGGCTACGGGTTGGCGCCCCCATCTTTCACAGCCTGATCGTCCATCAGGCCGATGGGGAGCCGTTGCAATTGGAGGAACGCTTCGTCGATGCCGGGCGCTTGCCGTGCTATGGCGAGCAGGATTTTACCCAACAGACCCCCAACCGCTATCTGATGGATGTCTGCCCCCTCTCCGAGATGGAGCACGTGGTGGAAGCCGTGCTGCCCAGCGCCGGTGAGGCGGGATTGTTGCAGATCCGCGTAGATTCCCCCTGCCTGTTGTTGCACCGGCGTACCTGGTCGGAGGGGCATCTGGTCTCCTACGCCCGTTTGCTCTCTCCCGGTTCCCGCTACAAGCTCAGCTCCAAGACTCAGTTGGAGTAAATGTATATACAACTCGATTTTGCAAAGCCCACCTCCTGGTGGGCTTTTTTGTGTTTATACTCTAAGTTTGATGCTGTTATCAGGATGTGAACACCGCTCTTTCTTTCGTCATAGAGATCGACTATAAGAATATGTATATACATTTGAGGTCGCTATGAACAAGGAACTGTTGAACTGCGAGCGTGTCTGGCTCAACGTGACACCCGCCACCCTGAATGATGAGCTGGCCGACTACGGCCTGCTGCCGCTCCACGCCATCGGCGTGAAGGATGGCAAGATCCACGCGCTGTTGCCGATGGCCGAGTTGAAAGGGCCGTATCCCGCTCACTGGCAGGATATGCGGGGCAAGCTGGTCACCCCCGGCCTTATCGATTGCCATACACACCTCATCTTCGCCGGCAGCCGTGCCGAAGAGTTCGAGCTGCGTCAGCAGGGTGTGCCCTATGCCGAGATCGCCCGTCGGGGCGGCGGCATCATCAGCACGGTGCGTGCCACTCGTGCCGCCAGCGAAGAGCAATTGTTCGAGCTGGCGCTGCCGAGGGTGAAATCCCTGATCCGCGAAGGGGTCACCACGGTGGAGATTAAGTCCGGCTACGGCCTGACGCTGGATGACGAGATCAAGATGCTGCGGGTGGCCCGCCGACTGGGAGAGGCGTTGCCGATCCGGGTCAAGACCACTTTGCTGGCGGCCCATGCGGTGCCGCCGGAGTATCGCGACGATCCCGACAGCTGGGTCGAGACCATCTGTCAGGAGATCATCCCGGCCGCCGCCGAGGCGGGTCTGGCCGATGCGGTAGATGTCTTCTGCGAGCATATCGGCTTTTCGCTGGCCCAGACCGAGCAGGTCTATCTGGCGGCGGATCAATACGGCCTGCCGGTGAAGGGGCATATGGATCAGCTCTCCAATCTCGGTGGCAGCACCCTCGCTGCCAACTTTGGCGCCCTCTCGGTGGATCATCTGGAGTATCTGGATCCGGAAGGGATCCTGGCGCTGGCCCACCGTGGCGTGGTCGCCACCCTGCTGCCCACTGCCTTTTACTTCCTCAAAGAGACCAAGCTGCCGCCGGTTGCCGCCTTGCGCAAGGCGGGGGTGGCGATGGCGGTCTCCTCCGACATCAACCCGGGTACGGCCCCCATCGTCTCGCTGCGGATGGCGATGAACATGGCCTGCACCCTGTTTGGCCTGACCCCGCTGGAGGCCATGGTCGGGGTGACCCGTCACGCCGCCAAAGCGCTTGGCGAGCAGGATCGCCTTGGTCAGCTCAGGGTCGGCATGGCAGCCGATTTCCTGATCTGGCACTGCGCCCATCCGGCCGAGCTGAGCTACATGGTCGGCGTCGATCAGCTGGCAGGCCGCATCTTCAACGGCGAGGAGACCCTCCATGGATAAGTTCAACCCGATCGACATGTCGCTCTGGCAGGGGCGGCAGGATCCGGAAGATGGCGAACTGGCCCTGCGCTGGCATGACAAGGTGCAGCCCTGGGCCGCCGGGGCACAAGAGGCAGCAGGTGTAGTGCTGTTCGGTTTTGCCTGCGATGAAGGGGTACGCCGCAACAAGGGGCGTGTCGGTGCCGCCGGTGCGCCGCAAGCGGTGCGCAAGCTGCTGGCCAACACTGCCTGGCACCTGAACCGTCCCGTCTACGATGGCGGAGATGTGAGCTGTACCGATGGCAATCTCGACGCCGCCCACGGCCGTCTGGCCGAGCGGGTCGCCGCTGCACTCGATCTGGGCCACTTCCCGCTGGTGCTGGGGGGCGGCCACGAGGTGGCCTTCGGCAGCTGGAGCGGCCTCAACCTGCATCTGGCGGGTCAGGGGCGAGTCGGCATTATCAATTTTGACGCCCACTTCGACCTGCGCATGAAGCAGGAATTGGCAAGCTCCGGCACCCCCTTCTTCCAGATCGCCGAGCAGTGCGCCGCTCAGGGCACGCCGTTTCACTACGCCTGCCTCGGGGTAGCCGAGACCGCCAATACCCAAGCCCTGTTTGCCCGTGCCAAGGCGCTGGGTGTGTGGCATGTGCTGGACGAGGCGATGACCCAGACCGGGTTGCCAGCCTTGCTAAGCGGGCTGGATGCCTTTATCGCCCATTGTGATCACCTCTATCTGACCATCGACCTTGATGTGCTGCCCGGAGCCGTGATGCCGGGAGTGAGCGCTCCAGCCGCTCGTGGCGTGGAGCTGGCGGTGATCGAACCGCTGATCGCCCATATCCGGGCCAGCGGCAAGCTCAGGCTCGCCGATCTGGCCGAGTACAACCCGACGCTGGATCAGGACAACCGCAGTGCCCGCGTGGCCGCGCGGCTGGTTCATCTGTTGACCCGTTAACCCCTTTGGTCACACATCGCCGAAGGCACCCTATTGATACAACAAGGAGTGTGTATGTCTGTGCAACACCAGGATCCCCGTCATGATCCCAATCGCGTGATCCGCGCCCCGCGCGGCACCACGCTGACAGCCAAGAGCTGGCTCACCGAAGCGCCGCTGCGGATGTTGATGAACAACCTGGATCCGGAAGTGGCCGAGCATCCTCAGTCGCTGGTGGTCTATGGCGGCATCGGCCGCGCCGCCCGCAACTGGGCCTGCTTTGACAAGATCGTCGAGGTACTGACCCGGCTCGAGGAGGATCAGACCCTGCTGGTGCAATCCGGCAAGCCGGTCGGGGTGTTCCAGACCCACAAGGATGCGCCGCGGGTGCTGATCGCCAACTCCAATCTGGTGCCCCACTGGGCCAACTGGGAGCACTTCAACGAGCTCGATAAGAAGGGCTTGATGATGTACGGCCAGATGACCGCGGGCTCCTGGATCTACATCGGTACCCAGGGGATAGTGCAGGGCACCTACGAGACCTTCTTTGCGGTGGCCAATCAGCACTTCAACGGCGAACCCAAGGGGCGCTGGATCCTGACCGGTGGTCTCGGCGGCATGGGCGGCGCCCAGCCGCTGGCCGCCACCATGGCCGGCTTCTCGATGATCGCCGTGGAGTGCGACGAGACCCGCATCGATTTTCGTCTGCGCACCCGTTATGTGGACAAGAAGGCTCACAGCCTGGATGAGGCGCTGGCCATGGTCGAGGAGGCCAAGCAGAGCGGCAGCGCCATCTCCATCGGTCTGCTCGGCAACGCCGCCGACGTGTTCGCCGAACTGGTGGCCCGTGGCATCACCCCGGACGTGGTGACCGACCAGACCTCCGCCCACGACCCGGTGCACGGCTACCTGCCGCAGGGCTGGAGCGTGGCCAAGTGGCGCGAGCTGCAGCAGAGTGCCCCGCAGGAGGTTAATCTGGCCGCTCGTCGCTCCATGGCCCGCCAGGTGGAGGCGATGCTGACCCTGCAGGAGCGCGGCGCGGCGACTCTGGATTACGGTAACAACATCCGCCAGATGGCGCTGGAGGAGGGGGTGGCGAACGCCTTCGACTTCCCCGGCTTCGTCCCCGCCTATATCCGCCCGCTGTTCTGCGAGGGGATTGGACCGTTCCGCTGGGTGGCCCTTTCCGGCGATCCGGAAGATATCTACAAGACCGATCAGAAGGTGAAAGAGCTGATCCCCGACGATCCTCACCTGCACAACTGGCTCGACATGGCCCGCGAGCGCATCGCGTTTCAGGGGCTACCGGCTCGGATCTGCTGGGTCGGGGTCAAGGATCGGGTACGCCTCGGTCTGGCCTTCAACGAGATGGTGAAAAACGGCGAGCTGAAAGCCCCCATCGTCATCGGCCGCGACCATCTGGATTCCGGCTCGGTGGCGAGCCCGAACCGCGAGACCGAGTCGATGATGGATGGCTCCGATACCGTCTCCGACTGGCCGCTGCTCAACGCCCTGCTCAACACCGCTGGCGGCGCGACCTGGGTGTCGCTGCACCACGGCGGCGGGGTCGGAATGGGCTTCTCCCAGCACTCCGGCGTGGTGATCGTCTGCGATGGTTCCGATGACGCTGCCAAGCGCGTCGGTCGGGTGCTGCGCAACGATCCGGCCACCGGGGTGATGCGCCACGCGGATGCCGGCTACGAGATTGCCATCAACTGTGCCCATGAGGCGAAACTGGATCTGCCGATGATTGACGGCGCCAACGGTGTCAAAGGAAAGGTGTAACACCATGTTTGAATTGACTATTACTCCGGGCGAGCTGGATCTTGCCACCCTGCGCCGCGTCAGCCGCGAGCCGGTACATGTTTCACTGGATCCGGCCGCGCTGCCGGGGATCCACGCCTCAGCTGCTGTGGTTACCAAGGTGATCGAGCAGAACCGGGTGGTGTATGGCATCAACACCGGCTTTGGCCTGTTGGCCAACACCCGCATTCCGGTGGAGCTGCTGGACGAGCTGCAGCGATCCATCGTGCTCTCCCATGCGGCAGGGATTGGCGAGTACATGGATGACGCCACCGTGCGGCTGATGATGGTGCTCAAACTCAACTCGCTGGCGCGGGGCTTCTCCGGGATCCGGCTGACGGTGCTTGAGGCCTTGATGACCCTCATCAACGCCGAAGTCTATCCGGTGGTGCCGAAGAAGGGATCCGTCGGTGCCTCCGGCGATCTGGCGCCGCTGGCCCATATGAGCTGCTTGCTGATCGGTGAAGGCAAGGCTCGCCACAAGGGCGAGCTGATCGACGCCGCCACTGCGCTGAAAATTGCCGGGCTCGAGCCTATCGCGCTGGCACCCAAAGAAGGATTGGCGCTGCTTAACGGCACTCAGGCGAGCACCGCCTTCGCGCTGGAAGGGCTGTTCCATGCCGAGGATCTCTACGCCGGTGCCATCACCATAGGTGCCATGAGCGTGGAGGCCGCCCTTGGCAGCCGCCGGCCGTTCGATGCTCGCATCCACGCGGTGCGCGGTCAGCGTGGCCAGATCGACGCTGCCGCCTGCTACCGCCACCTGCTGGTGGATGGCAGCGAGATCGGCATGTCCCATCACAACTGCGAGAAGGTGCAGGATCCCTACTCATTGCGCTGCCAGCCGCAGGTGATGGGTGCCTGCCTGACCCAGATCCGTCAGGCCGCCGAGGTGCTGGTGTGCGAGGCCAACGCGGTCTCCGACAACCCGCTGGTATTTGCCGATGATGAGGAGATCATCTCCGGCGGCAACTTCCATGCTGAGCCGGTGGCCTTCGCCGCCGATAATCTGGCACTGGCCATCGCCGAAATCGGCTCGCTCTCCGAGCGGCGCATGGCACTGCTGATTGACTCTCGGATGTCCGGTCTGCCGGCGTTTCTGGTCAACAACGGCGGGGTCAACTCCGGCTTTATGATTGCTCAGGTCACCTCGGCGGCGCTGGCCTCCGAGAACAAGACCTTGGCCCATCCCGCCTCGGTGGATAGTCTGCCTACGTCGGCCAATCAGGAGGATCACGTCTCCATGGCGACCTTCGCCGGTCGTCGATTGGCTGACATGGCCGAGAATACCCGCGGCATTCTGGCAGTCGAACTGCTGGCGGCGGCACAGGGGCTCGATTTCCGCGCGCCGCTGCGCAGTACCGAGCTGATCGAGCTGGCCAAGGGACGACTGCGGGCAGAGGTAAGCTTCTACGACAAGGACAGGTACTTCGCGCCGGATATCGAAGCGGCCGCCGCCCTGCTGGGCCGTGCCAGCTACAACGACCTGATCCCGGTCGGGGTACTGCCCAGCCTGTAAGCCTTGATCCCCCTTCTCTCCTGGCGGGAGAAGGGTGGGGGATGAGGGGGACGCCGCTTCACTGGCGCCGGTGAGGTCCGGGAGCCGATAACAAAAGACCGCCCAATCGGGCGGTCTTTGCGTGTCTGACGTTGGTTGAACGCAGTTATTCGTGTTCGAACATCAGGAACAGATAGACCACAAACAACACCAGATGGGTCGCACCATGGAGCACATTGGTGCGGCCGCTGCTGAAGGTCACTTTACAGACCATCAGGGTCGTGACCAGCAGCACCATATCGGCGGGGGAGAGGCCGAGGCGTACCTCCTGACCCAGCATGGAGCCGATAAAGAGCACGGCAGGCACGGTGAGGGCGATGGTGGCCAGCACCGAGCCGAAGTAGAGGTTCATTGCTCGCTGCAACTGGTTGTTGAAGGCGGCTTTGATGGCGCCGACTGCTTCGGGAGCCAGCACGATGCAGGCGACGATAAAGCCGCCCAGTGCGGCGGGCGCGTCCATCACATGCACCCCGTAGTTGATGGGGATGGCTAGGGTCTTGGCCAGCAGGATCACTACCAGCAGGTAGGCGAGCAGCAGGATGGTGTGATAGACGTTGCTCTGCAGCGGGCCGTGGTGCTCCTCGTAATCCTCGTGATCGCTGTCGACGAAGAAGTGGCTGTGGCTGCGGGTCTGGATCAGCAGAAAGACCCCGTAGAGCAGGATCGAGATGATGATCAGCATCCACGACATGGCGCGCGACATACTGCCGATTGCACCGCCCTCGGTGAAGTTGGGCAGCACCAGACAGAGCAGGGCCAGCGGGATGATGGCCACCAGATAGGATTTGACCCCGTCCAGATTAAAGCTCTGGGTGTGGTAGCGCCAGCCGCCAAACAGCAGGGTGAAGCCCACCAGACCGGTACTCACCAGCATCACTACTGCAAACATGGTATCGCGGGCCATGGTGGGGTTAGGCTCACCGGTCAGCATCACCGAAGAGATCATCACCACCTCCAGCGAGATGACCGAGAGGGTGAGGATCAGGGTGCCGAAGGGCTCGCCCAGCTTGATGGCGAGGGCATCGGAGTGGCGCACCACCGAGAAGATAGCCCAGGTGACGATGGCCAGTAGTGCAGCCGAAACCGGAAGATAGATCCCGAGCGGAGTTGTCTCTGTCAGCAGGTCGCTCCCGATCGTCTTGAAAAAGAGCAGGGTCAGCAGGCCGACGGGCAGGGCAATCTCTTGCCGGATAAATGTCTTCATAGGCAATGGTTCTCATCTCGGGACGGCGCTGGCCGACAGGGATTGATGGGAGGCGTGCGTGAAGGTGCTCACGGTAGCCGAATGCTTATGATAAGGGTTCCATCCTCTCAGGGGCAGATCATTTTGTTGCTGAATGTAAATGGTGGTTCAAGGGCGATGAGCCAGGTCGTGGCAGAGGCTGTGGGAGTGTCAGCCTCTGTGCAAAAGGGTGCGTGTGCTCCCGGTGGGGGGAGCCCTGCCAGCGCTGGCCTGTGCAATATCGGTGTCAGCTCTCTTGCGAATATTGTGGAGGCCACGTCTGCTGCCAGATGGCAAGATCTGCCAGCGCCATGGGCCTGCCAAAGACGTAACCCTGGATCAGATAGACGCCGTGTTGCCGCAAGTAATCAACCTGTTCCCGCGTCTCAACCCCTTCCGCAATCATCTCCATGCCTGCTTCCAGGCCAAACGTGATGATGGCATCCAGCACGCTGCGTTTGAGGTCGTTGGTGCCTATGGTATCGACGAACATCTTGTCGATCTTGATCTGGCGGATCCCGAGGCTCTGCAGGTAGGCAAAACCACCGTAGCCGGTACCGAAATCATCCAGTTTGAAGTGATACCCCATCTGTTGCAGCAGGGTGATCTCCTCGGTGGCCGCCTTGATGTCGAGGATCGGCTTGCGCTCCGTCAGCTCGAAGGTAAGGCGCTCGGGCGAAGGGTTATGGTGTTCACTCAACATGTTGCGCAGCAAGGGTTGTTCGATATGGGTGGCCATCAGATTGACACTGATCCACTGCTCTGGTGGCAACAGCGGCAGATCCGTGATCACCTGCTCCAGCAACTGCCTGGTGATAGGCAGGATAAGTCCCTGATCTTCAGCATATTCGATGAAAGCGCTCGGGGGGATCAGCTCGTGTCCACGTTGCCAGCGTAGCAGCGCCTCAAAACCGGCAATCTGCCAGGTTCGAAGATCCACCACGGGTTGATAGAAGGGGATGAACTCCTGGCGCACCAATCCGGCCTGCAATAGCCCCTTGAGCGAGCGGCGATAGTTTCGCAGCGACCAGTAAGCGGTCACCAGCAGCAGGCCCAGGATAGTGCCGCTCCAGAGTGCGATTCGTCTGACTTGCTCGCGAGCATACAGATCCAGTGCAGAACCGGCCCAGATGGTTTGTCGGGTAAGTTTGTCCTGATCAAAGAAGCTCAGGCTGCGGCTGCCCTCTTCCAGCTTGATGGTCCGGTCACCGCGCGGGAAGCGGGGGGTCATCGCTGCGGGATCCCGCTGGCTGAACTCCAGATAGAAACAGTCACTGCAGGGGAGCTGTAGCAGATCGTGGCTCCAGCTGTTATCGAGCACCCAGTAGGCAATGTTGCCGCCGTTTTTGTAGTAGGCAACCATCTCCTGTTCCGTATTGAAACTGGCCGTTGTAGCAGTCAGCCCCAGTTTGTCGGGGAGGGCGCCATCCTGGTTGGCGTTTTTGATGAGCGAAATACCCACACCCAGGCTTGAGCAGCTTTTCCCTGATGCCAGTTCCAGCCCCTGCAGACGAATATGGGTGTTGTAAAAGCGGGGATCCCGCAGCAGTGCCATGTCGTTGGCACCACAATCGAAATCAAACAGCGTCAGCTGCTCGCTCATGGCCTTGTCCAGCGTGTGATGGCGTATCGCCATGGCTCGCTTTATCTCGGCCACCTTCTGCTCAAGCAGGTGGTTGGCCATCGGTTTTGTTAGCCACAGACCGACGGACTGGCTTGCCAGGATGGGCAAGAGCAGTAGCAGTACAGTGATCCAGAGGGGGGTGATGCGTAACAAGGGCGCCTGCCAGTTTCACGAGACACAAATGGGTCAAGCCATCATAGTGCATTAGTACAATCAATTTGAGCTCTACTTATCACACTTATTGGATGATTTTTTAAATGTATGATTTTAAATGTTTTTATTATTAACCTTGAAAAGATTCAATCGCTGACCTGTCATAAATGACAATTGCTCAACTTATCCGAACTGCTTTAGAGTACCCCTGCGGTTTGACTCACCGTGTGTTCAATACTCCTGTATCTGTTTTTTGTCAGTAGCACAGAGTGTTAGTTTTGATATGAGTGTTCCTTTTGGTCCCTTTTGAGGGACCATTTTTCTGTCTGCTATCTTCCCCTGCTCCACCTGTGTACCTTCCTTGGTATTCTCCCGCTGCTTTGGGTATGCTGCCCCGCTTAAATTACAGAAGCGGGATCCCCGTCCATAGTGATGGCCACAGCGCCACTGCTACCATGAACTCCAATGGATGATGCCGGGCACACGGAAAGGCACATGAAACTCACAACACATCTTGTCTCGTTTATTACCTTGTGCGTGATCGCTGCCATGGCGACCGTGCTGATTGGCGGGGTGTTCAGCTTTCGCGAGCTGGGCATGGAGTTGCAGCAAAAGAAGGTCGATGCGCTGGTCGAGGTGATCGACAAGCAACTCGACGTTGCTCACGGTATGGAGGATA
This sequence comes from Aeromonas sp. 602658, assembly GCF_049173005.1. Lineage (NCBI taxonomy): Bacteria > Pseudomonadati > Pseudomonadota > Gammaproteobacteria > Aeromonadales > Aeromonadaceae > Aeromonas > Aeromonas sp. 602658. The sequence goes on from NZ_JAAKRF010000012.1 coordinate 22,618, forward strand.
TGAGCCGCTGGTTGCCCACCTTGCTGCGGGCGGCTCATGTGGTGGAGCTGGAGGTGCGCCAGAATGACCAGCGGGTCTACTGGTTCCGTGACGTACAGCGTCCGGTTGATGAACCGCTGCTGGTGCCATACAGCCATCCGCTGCCCCATCAGGCTGGCATGCAGGCCAGCTTCAAGCTGGAGCGCCCCTTCAAGGAGGCGGAGTACTCCATCAAGGCGATGTCGGGCATCTCGTTCGGGATCTTCATCGTGGTGTTCGGTCTCTGGTACTCCATCCGCTGGTTGCGTCAGCAGTTGCGCGGCGCCGAGCTGCTGGGCATTCGCGCCCAGCTGATCCTCGATGACAAGCTCTCCAAACTGAGCCATGACCCCGTCGAAGAGTGGCCGGTGGCCGCCAGTCAGGCCCTCGATCATCTGCTCGCCGAGCTGGCGGATGCCCGCAAGGAGCGCAGCCGCTTCGACAACTTCATTCGCAGCAACGCCTTCGTCGACAAGATGACCGGCATCGGCAACCGCCTCTTCTTCGATAACCGGCTCGAGAGCGCTATCATGGAGGCGAGCGTGATGAGTGGCGGTGTCTTGCTGATTGAACTCGCCTGTCTGGAAGAGCTGGAAGCGGAGCAGTTCGAGCTGCAGGGGCATGATCTGCTGCTGGAGGCGAGCGCCGTGATCAGTGCTTTTGTGCGCAAGCATAACGGTGCCTTGCAGGCTCGTTATGCCGGACATGTCTTTGCGGTATTGTTGCCCAACATGTCGGAGAGCGAGATGGTGGACAGTGCCAGCCAGCTGCTCAAGAGCCTGCAACGGCTGCATTGGCCGCAGGAGGTCAACCCCGAGACTGCGGTCTATCTCGGCGCCGTCTGTTATCAGGCAGAAGACAGCCTGCTCAAGGTGCAGGAGGAGGCTGAGCTGGCCCTCAAGAGTGCCCGGCTGCAGGGGCACAACGGCTGGTTCCTCTACGAGAAGCAGCTGGATGAGGAACAAAGCAGCAAGGGTACGGTACGCTGGCGAACCCTGATCAGCCGCCGTCTCGAAGAGCACGGCATCGAATTTTACACTCAGCCGATCCAGCAGGATCGGGGGCAGGTGGTGTTGCAGCAGGAGCTGCTCACCTATCTGCACGATGAGCAGGGGCGGGAACTGCAAGCAGGGATCTTCATGCCAATGGCGGAGAAGGTGGGCCTGCTGCTGCAACTGGATCGGCTGGTGGCGGAGCAAACGCTGGTGTTGCTGCGCCAGCGTTCCGAGCAGAGCTGTCCCATCACTCTGACCCTGAGTGCCCAGAGTCTGCTCAACCGCGAGTTCCAGCGCTGGCTCTTCTTCGCCCTGTTCCAGCTGCCGCGCAGCATCAACGAGCGGTTGATCCTGCAGCTCTCGGAGGCTCAGGTCACACGCCACTTCGAAGCACTCAAGCGGCCGCTGCGCTCCTTGCGGATGCTGGGCTGCCAGCTGGCCATCGATCATGCTGGCCAGGATGTGGTGAGCACCCAGTACATCAAGGAGTTCGAGATCAACTTCCTCAAGCTGCACCCCAGCCTGGTGCGGGAGATTCACGCCCGACAGGTGAACCAGATGGCGGTCCGCAGTCTGGTGGGGGGCTGCGCCAATACCCGTACCCGGGTGCTGGCGGTGGGGGTAGAGAGTGGCGATGAGTGGAAGATGCTGCGCCACCTCGGGGTGCATGCCGGGCAGGGGCCCTGGTTTGCCGAGCCACGCCGGTTGGTGCTGGAGCCGGCTGGTGATTGAGATAAATGAGAGAGGGTCGTCGTGGGGCGACCCTCTCTCGTTTGCGGTTGCCGTCAGGCGGGGCTCACAGTCGCCCTTGTTCCCGCAGTCCGGCCAATCCCTGCATGCCGCCGGTATGGATAAAGACAATCTTGCTGCCGGGGGCGATGCGGCCCGCAGCCAGCTCGCGAAACAGCCCCCACATCGCCTTGCCGCTGTAGATGGGCTCCAAAGGCAGACCTGTTTCGGCGCTGAAATCTTGAACCCACTGCCAGAGGGCCGGGCTGAATTTGGCGTAGCCACCATCGTGGTGATCGAGTGCGACCCGCCAGCCGGGGATGCTGGCGGCAGCGGGATGGAGGCGACACACCTCGTCAGCGATAAAGCCGCCTCCTTTCAGTACCGCAATGGCGAGGATCTGCTCCCGGTCCTGTTTGCCAGCGATTAGGCCCGCCAGGGTGCCGCCGCTGGCACAGGGCAGTACCCAGAGATCCGGCGAGAAGGGTACCTCGCCGACCAGTTCGGCAACCCCGGGGATAGCCAGCGGGCTGCTGCCCCCTTCCGGCACGATCAGGGTATCGGGTGCATCGAATTGGGCCAGCCAGTCGGGATCCTGGCGACGGCGGTAACTCTGGCGGTCGACGAAAACGAGATCCATACCCCAGCGTCTGGCATCCCTCAGGGTGGTATTGCTGACGGCATCAGATTCGCCCCGTATGATACCGGTAGTTCGAAGGCCAGATTGGCACCCTGCTGCTGCCAGTGCATGGATGTGATTGGAGTAGGCGCCGCCAAACGAGAGTAGATGCCGTTTGCCGTGCTCTCTGGCATGAAGCAGGTGGTATTTGAGCTTGCGCCACTTGTTGCCGGAGATGGTCGGATGGATCAGATCATCCCGCTTGCACCAGAGTTCGACGCCGTAGCGGGTCAGCAACGGGTGGTGGAGGGGGTGCAGGGGGGAGGGCAGGATAGCTGACCCCTCTGGCTCGGCTGGAAGGCTGGCTTGCAATGGTGAGTCCGTCTTTTATATAGAGGCTAATCTGCTGTTTATGTTAATATTTCATACATTTAATCACTATTGATGGGCGGGCTTACATGAAAAAACTGTTCAGACGGTCGACGCCAAGCCGCCAGGTCGGGCTCTTGTTGGCCAATGACAGGATCATGCTGGCTGCAGTGGGCAATCCCCCCGTCTTCGCGACGCGCACCATCAACGGCCCACAGGAGTGGGCTGTGGCCATGAACGAGCTGTTCAGCCGTTATGGGCTGGCCAAGTCTAAAGTGCGGGTAGCCCTCGCCGCCAGCCTTTATCAACAGATCCAGATCGACAAGCCTGCCGTGCCTGACGCCGAGATGGCGGGGGCGCTCCCCTGGGCCATCAAGGACTATGTCAGCGAACCCGTGCTGCAACTGGCGATGGATTATGTGGACTTGCCCACCCCGCCTGCCGGTCGTCCGCGCATCAATGTGATCTGCCTGCCCAAGAGCCGGGTGCAACAGCTGGCCGATGCCATCAACGGCATCGCCACCCTGCAATCCATCATCAGCGACGAGCTGGCGCTCACCTCTCTCTATGAAGCGGATGACACTGTGCGCATGCTGCTGTGGCAGCCCAAGGGGCAGGATCTGCAACTGCTGGTCTTCCATCAGGGGGGGCTCTGCTTCTCCCGCCAGCTGCGCGGTTTCACCAGCCTGACCGGCGAACATGAGCCTGACGCCATGCTGCTCGATTCACTGGCGCTGGAGATCCAGCGCTCCCTCGACTATCTGGCGGGCCAGCTCAAATTGCCCGAGCTGGGGCAGATGCAGTTTGCCGTCGCTTCGCCCTTTATCGGTACCCTGGTGCGTCACATGGAGCAGACCTTCGGCTTTGCCGTCTCCGCCATGGCCAACAAGGCGGTGCTGGCCGGCGTCGAATACCTCTCGGCTTATGCTGCCGCATTGGGGGATCATCAATGAGAGTGTTATTCCCCCTTGCTGCCATGGTCAACAAGACAATGTTGCTGGCTGGCGTCGAATACCTTTCTGCCTACGCAGCCGCCATCGGGGAGGATGCGTGATGAAACGTCAGATAAACCTCTATGGTGCCGAGTTTCGTCCCAAGCGGCAGTGGGCCAGCCTCAATCAGATGGCGTTGGTATGGGGTGTTGCGCTGTTGCTGATCCTGCTGACGGCTATCGGTTACAGCTGGCAGCAGCAACAGGTCAGCCGGGCGCTAGCGCAACGCACCGCCGAGCTGGAGCTCAAGCGCAGCGAGGCCAGACGCCTCGATGCCGAGCTGGCGCGCCATCAGGCGGATCCCCGGCTGCAACAGCAACTGGTCAATAAACGGGATGAGCTGACCGCCAAGCAGGGGTTGATGCGTCAGCTCGGTAGCCTGTCTCTGCAAAAATCCCAGGGCTATGCCAGCGTGATGGCGGATCTCTCCCGCATTCGCAGCAGCAACCTCTCGTTGCAGCGCATCGAGATCAACGAAGGGCGGATCAACCTCTCCGGTTTTGCCGGACGCAGTCAGGATGTGCCGGCCTGGGTCAACCGCTTCAAGCAGACCCCGAGTCTGGTAGGCAAGGAGTTTGGTGAACTGACCCTCGGCCGTGACGAGGAGGGTCGTCTGACCTTCCAGTTGAGCGGCATCGCGCGGGAGAAACCCTGATGAACCTGAAAGCACAATGGCAGGCGTGGGGCCAGCGTATCGCCCGGTTGAGCCAGCGGGAGCGGGTGTTGATCCTGCTTACCGGTCTGGTTTTGCTGGGCGCTGGCAGCATCTACGGTTGGCTCGATGGCGCCGATACCCGCCTGCAGCAGGATCGCATGGCCCTGAGCGCCGCCGAGCGCGACCTCGAAATCATGGAGCTGGAGAACCTCGGCAAACAGGCTCGGCTCAAGTGGGATCCCAATCAGGGCGTTCGCGACCAGCTGGCGCAGGTCGAAGCGGATCTGGCCCGGATCGACGATGAGCTGAAGGCCCAGACCGTCGATCTGATCCCGGCGCACGAGATGCCGCAGGTGCTGGAGGCGCTGCTCTCCCGCTCCGCCAACCTTCACATGCTGGCGCTCAGTTCGCTGGAGCCGACCCCGCTGATGGCGGGAGAACAGAAGGTCAATCTCTACAAACATGGTATCCGGCTTCAGCTTGAAGGTGGCTATTTCGATGTTTATCAATATCTTAAAGCGCTGGAAGCCTTGCCGCGCCACTTTTACTGGAAGCAGTTCGACTACCGGGTCAAATCCTATCCCGGCGCGGTGGTGGAGATGGAGATCTACACCCTGAGTACCAGCAAGGAGTTTATCCGTGGCTAGAGTGTTTGCGTTGTGCTGTTGCCTGTTCAGCGTGCTGGTAAAGGCGGAGCAGGTCGAGGTATTGCAGGATCCCACCGCACCGCTGGCGGATGTGGCGATTGGCGCCCGTGCGACCGGCGAGAGCAACACCGGTTTACCGAAGCTGCAGAGTGTGGTGCTGGGCAATGGCCCGGCGCTGGCGGTGCTCAATGGCAAGAGTTATCGGGTCGGGCAACAGGTGGATGGCTATACGCTGGTGGCCATCACGGCAGATGCCGTGGTGCTGGAAAAGGCGGGCAAACGCCACGCGGTCACACTCTTTGCCAGCAAGATCCGGGTTTGAGTCGTGCTTGCCTTTCGAGAGGTGGAGCGGCTTTATCGAGTTTAATTGCAAGTCAGGGTGCTCTAATTACATGAAAAAACACCGTCTCTGTCTGATCACCATGGCCATGATGGCCGCAGGCTGTACCACGTATCAGCACCCCGAGCCGACCCAGGCCAAGGATGCTCTCAAACAGGCCATGAACGAACAGCAGAAGCAGGCTGCCCCGCTGACCGCCTTGCCCAAATCGGTGCAGAGTGAATTGCTGCAGCTGAACCGGCCGCAGATGCCGGTCGGCATGCCGGAGAAGCGGCTGCGCATCGCGGCTCACGACGTGGAGGCGGTGGAGTTTTTCGGTTCCCTGTTCAAGGGCTCCCGCTACAGCGTGGCGGTTCATCCCGGGGTGGCCGGGCTGGTCTCGGTCGAGCTCAAGGATGTGACCCTGCCGGAGGTGCTGGCGGTGGTAGGTGACATGTATGGCTTCGACGTGCAGCGCAAGGGCAATGTCTTCCACATCTATCCGGCGGGTCTGCGCACCGAAACCATTCCGGTCAACTATCTGATGATGTCCCGCCGTGGCCTCTCCCGCACCTCGGTCAGCACCGGCGGGGTGACTGCCAATGACAACAACAATGGCAGCAATAACAGCAGTTTCGACAGCGCGTCCAACAACAGCGGCAGCAACAGCTCCTCCAGCAACAACTCGAGCGGTGACAACAGCAACGGTACCCGGATCGAGACTGACACCAACAGCGACTACTGGACCGATCTGCGCGACTCCCTGCAGACCCTGATTGGCACGGGTGATGGTCGCGCCGTGATTACCAGCCCGCAGGCGGGTCTGGTCACTATTCGCGCCTATCCGAAGGAGCTCAAGGCGGTACGTGAATTCCTCAATCAATCCGAGAGTCACCTCAAGCGCCAGGTGGTGCTGGAGGCGCGGATCATCGAAGTCGCCCTCAACGAAGGGTATGAGCAGGGGGTTGACTGGAGCGGTCTCTCCGCCAGTTGGGATGGCGGCAAGGGTATTACCGGCGGCCAGTCACTTGCCAAGACCCAGCTGCCCACCACCCCCAACCAGATCTTCAGTGCGCTGGGCGGCGGCGCCGGTTTCACGATCTCTGATGGCAACTTCGAGGTGGCGGTCAACCTGCTCAAGACCCAGGGCGATGTGAATACCCTCTCCAGCCCGAGGGTCACTGCGACCAACAACCAGAAGGCGGTGATCAAGGTGGGGACGGACGAATATTTCGTCACCAATGCCTCGACCACTACGGTGACCTCGACCGGCACGGCCGAACCTATCGTGACCCCCAATGTGGAGCTGACCCCCTTCTTCTCCGGTATTGCGCTGGACGTAACGCCGCAAATCGATGAAGAGGGCAAGGTGCTGCTGCACATCCATCCCTCGGTTATCGATACCGAAGAGCAAAACAAGGTGATCGACATGGGTACCTCGGGCGGCAAGTTGCAACTGCCGCTCGCCAAGAGCTCGATCCGCGAGTCCGATACCGTGGTGCAGGCCAATAACGGCGACATTATCGTCATCGGTGGTCTGATGAAGACCGACAAGCAGGAGATCGTCAGCAAGGTGCCGCTGCTGGGAGATATTCCCTGGGTGGGCGAAGCCTTTACCAATCGTCGCGAGAGCACCAAGAAGGTGGAGCTGGTGATCATGCTCAAACCGACCGTGGTGGAGAAAGATACCTGGCAAAACGAGCTGCAGCGTTCCGCAGATCTGCTCGACAAGTGGTATCCGGCGAAGGGGTAAGCCATGAGCTGGCGATTGGCATCTTTCCATTCCGCCGTACTGCGGGCCGAGGCTCGCGGTCGCAGGTTCCCCGTACTGGCTGGTGAGCGCCCATGTACCTGAGCCACTTCGGCCTGCAGGAGGCGCCGTTCGGCCTCACCCCCAATACCGGCTTCTACTACGGCCTGCCCCCTCACGAGGAGGCGCAACAGGTGCTCAATTGGGCGCTGGCGCAAGGGGAGGGATTTATCAAGGTGACCGGCGAGGTGGGTACCGGCAAGACCCTGCTCTGCCGAAAACTGCTGAGCGAGCTGGGCTCGGAAGAGTGCCCGGTGCGGCTCGCCTGGTTGCCCAATCCCCACCTCAGCCCGGCCGAGCTGCGCACAGCGCTGGCGCTGGAACTGGGGTTGTCGGTGCGGGAGCAGAGTGAGCTGGATCTTACCGATCGCATCCATCGTCACCTGATCAGCCTGCACCAGCAGGGCAGTCGGGTGGTGGTGCTGATCGATGAGGCCCAGGCGCTGCCTGACGAGACGCTGGAGGCGATTCGCCTGTTTGGCAATCTCGAGACCGAATCGAGCAAGCTGCTGCAGATTGTGCTGTTCGGCCAGCCGGAGCTGGATATCAGACTGGCCAGGCCCCACCTGCGCCAACTGCGCCAGCGGATCGGCTTTTCATACTGCCTGCGCCCGCTGCGCTTTGACGAGACCCGCGCCTATCTGGAGCACAGATTGCAGGTCTCCGGCTACCGCGGGGCACCACTGTTTGCCGGCCGCGCCATGCGGATGCTGTGGCGGGCCTCGCGAGGGATCCCGAGACTTATCAACATCCTGGCGCACAAGTGCCTGATGCTGGCCTACGGTCAGGGGAGGCGCCGGATCGATAGCCGTCTGGTGAGGCTCGCCATTCGCGATACCGACGATGCCAGCCGCTTTGCGCCATTGCGCTGGTGGCCCCTGTTACTGTTACTGTTGCTGGGGTGCGCCCTGGCTTATGGAGTCTGGCCATGAGCGTTATCAACCAGATGCTGAAAGATCTGGATCGGCGCCAGCAAGGCGCCGAGGGAACTGCCGTCTATATTGCCCCTGCGCGCCAGCAGGGGTGGTGGATGTTGCTGCTGACCCTGATCTGTGGTCTGGCATTGGGGATCCTCGGTTGGCGCACCTGGATCTACTGGCAGCAGACACACCCTGTCGTCGCCGCCAGCGAAGTGGTGGTTCCCGATGTGGTGACACGGGCCGCCGAGCCAGTCAATCCGCCCGAGCCGGTCGCAGTGGCCGCTGCGCTGCCGTTGCCGGGTGGGGATGAGAGAGTGGCTGATACCGCTGGCGGGCAGGTAGAGGGAGAGATGGCCGATGGTGCCCCCTTTGATGCCTCCAGCGATGTTGACGATTCGGAGCCGACCGATGAAGAGCTGCAGCCCGAGCTCTACGCCGAACTGGCGGCAGAGCAGCAGGCTGTCGCCAGCGCCCCGCGTAAACCGGGCATATTGAAGATCGAGACGGTCGAGCTGTCGGCCAAGGAGCTGGCGGCACTGGCGGAGCGCAAGGCGACGACCGCCATGGCCAAGGGAAGCCTGCGGGATGCGCAGGACAACTACTATCAGGTGCTGGCCCACGATCCCTATAACCAGGGGGCGCGCGAGCAACTGGCGGGGTTGCTCTACGGCGAGGGGCGCCTGACCGAGGCGCGCCAGCTGCTGGAGGAGGGGATCCGGCTCGATCCCCAACAGGCCGATTTTCGTCTGCTGCTGGCCCGTCTTGCCATCAACGAGGGGCAGCAACAGCAGGCGCTTGGCTGGTTGTCCGGTTATCAACCTGATCTTGCCAGCAACCTGGACTATTACGCCACTTGGGCGGGTCTGACCCAGGAGCTGGGTCAAAATGCCGATGCGGCGGCGCTCTATGTGAAGCTGCTGCGCCAGCAGCCGGATCAGGGCCGCTGGTGGCTTGGTCTCGGTGTCGCCGAGGATGGTCAGGGGCACAGCCAGCGGGCACTCGATGCCTATCGCAACGCCCTGCTGCACGGCAATCTCGGCGAGGCGTCGACCAACTGGCTGGAACAACGAATTGGCCAACTAACCCCTTGATAAACGCAGATTCGATGAGCGAAGCCTCATCGGATGCGGCAACGGGTGTGAAGTAACAGATATCGGAGCAAACATGGCACAACCCAGACTGAAAATGCGCCTCGGCGACCTGCTGGTTCAGGAGCAGATCATCTCTGATGATCAGTTGCAGCTTGCCCTGCAGCAGCAGCGTCAGACCGGACGCAAACTGGGTACCACTCTGATTGACCTCGGCTTTATCAGCGAGGTACAGCTGCTGCAGTTCCTCGCTCGCCAGCTGGATGTACCCTTCTTCGATCTCAATAACCTCACCATCGATGCCGCCGCGGTGCCGCTGCTGCCCGAAGTGCAGGCGCGCCGTTATCGGGCGCTGGCGGTCAACCTTACCGACGACAAGGTGACGGTAGCCATGTCGGATCCGGCGGACTTGAGTGCGCTGGATGCCATTGCTGCCTTGCTGAGCCCGCGGGAGATGGTGCTGGCGGTCGCGCGGGAAGGGCAGTTGCTGGACTATTTTGACCGCCTCTATCGCCGCACCCGCGAGATTGAGAGCTTCGCCGAACAGCTGCAGGAGGAGTATCAGGACTCCGGCTTCGAGTTGGGTTCAGGTAATCTGGGGGCCAATGACGAGGGGGAGGCGACGGTGGCCAAGCTGCTGCGCTCCCTGTTCGAGGATGCGGTGCAGGTGGGAGCGTCGGATATCCACATCGAGCCGGACGAGAAGGTGCTGCGCATTCGCCAGCGGATCGACGGCATCCTCCACGAGAATATCCTCAACGAGGTGCGCATCGCCCAGGCGCTGGTGCTGCGTCTCAAGCTGGTGGCCGGGCTCGATATCTCCGAGAAGCGCTTGCCGCAGGATGGCCGTTTCAACATGAAGGTGCGCGGCCGTGATGTGGATGTGCGGATGTCCACCATGCCGGTGCAGTATGGCGAGTCTGTGGTGATGCGTCTGCTGGATCAATCCTCCGGCATCCTGTCGCTGACCGAGACCGGCATGCCGCCGGAGATCCTGACCCGTTTCCGTCGTCAGCTCAAACGCCCGCACGGCATGATCCTGGTGACCGGCCCCACCGGTAGCGGCAAGACCACCACCCTCTATGGCGCTCTCTCCGAGCTCAACCAGTCCAGCAACAAGATCATCACGGTCGAAGATCCGGTGGAGTATCGTTTGCCCCGTATCAGCCAGGTGCAGGTCAATCCCAAGATCGGTCTCACCTTTTCCCACGTGTTGCGTTCTACCCTGCGTCAGGATCCGGACATCCTGCTGGTGGGTGAGATGCGTGACAACGAGACGGTGGAGATCGGCCTGCGTGGCGCCATCACCGGTCACCTGGTGCTGACCACCCTGCACACCAACGATGCGGTGACCAGTGCCTTGCGCCTTATCGACATGGGGGCGCCCGGCTATCTGGTGGCGAGTGCCCTGCGGGCTGTGGTCGCCCAGCGGCTGGTGCGGCGGGTATGTGAGCACTGCGTCGAGGAGAAGGCGCCCGACGAAGGGCAGGCCACCTGGCTCACCGTGCTTTCCGGCGAGGCGCCTGGCCAGCATACCTATCACAAGGGCCGGGGTTGCCAGAGCTGCAACTTTACCGGTTATTCCGGCCGGATCGGGGTCTACGAGCTACTGGAGCTGGATCAGCCGATGATGGATGCCCTGCGCCGCAACGATGCGGAAGGGTTCGCCAAGGCGGCCCGTCAACACGAACACTACCGGCCGCTGGCCCTCACTGCCCTCGATTATGCCCGTCAGGGGATCACCTCGGTGGATGAGGTGTTGCGACTGGCCGAGGATTTGGGGTAAGCGATGGCTAACTTTGCTTACAAGGGGCGTGACAGCCAGGGCAACGCCACCAGTGGCGTGGTCGAAGCGGCCAACGAGATGGCGGCCGCCGAGCAGCTGATGCGCCGTGGTGTGATGCCCACCGAGCTCAAACCGGGCAAGGCCAAGTCCGCCGCCATCGACTGGTCACTGTTGCTGGAAGGTGGCGTCAAGCTGGATGAGCTGGTGATCTTCAGCCGCCAGATGTATGCCCTGACCCGGGCCGGGATCCCGATCCTGCGTGCCATCGCCGGGTTGGAGGAGAGTACCCACAGCAAGCCGCTCAAGCGGGCGCTTCACTCGCTGGGGGAAGATCTTGGCAACGGTCGCCCGCTCTCCAGCTCGATGCAGGCGCACCCCAAGGTATTCAGCAGCCTGTTCGTCGCCATCATCCATGTGGGTGAGAACACAGGTCAGCTGGAAGAGTCCTTTTTGCAGCTCGCCAACTATTTCGAGCTGGAGCTGGAGACTCGCAAGCGGATCAAGACCGCGATGCGCTACCCCAGCTTCGTGATGATCGCCATCGGTATCGCCATGGTGATCCTCAATATCATGGTGATCCCGGTGTTTGCCGGCATGTTCGCCAAATTCGGGGTGGAGTTGCCGCTGGCGACCCGCATTCTGCTCGCCACCTCGCACTTTTTTGTCAACTACTGGTGGCTGCTGCTCGCTATTCTGGCGGGGATGGTGTTCGGTTGGCGCCGCTGGGTCGCCACCACCAAGGGCAAGCTGACCTGGCACCGCTGGCAGCTCAAGTTGCCGATCGTCGGCACCATCATAGAGCGCTCCCTGCTGGCCCGTTTTGCCCGCAGTTTTTCCATGATGCTCAAGGCAGGGGTGCCGCTGAACACCGCGCTGACCCTGGTGGCCGATGCGGTGGATAACGCCTATATGGCGGGGCGGGTACGGGATATGCGCGCCGGTATCGAGCGGGGCGAGAGCCTGCTTCGCACCGCCAGCAGCAGCGGCCTGTTCACCCCGCTGGTGATGCAGATGATCGCCGTGGGTGAGGAGACCGGTCAGGTCGATGACCTGCTGCACGAAGCGGCCGAGTATTACGAGCGCGAGGTGGATTATGACCTCAAGAGTCTCACCGCCCGCATCGAGCCGATCCTGATCGGGATCGTGGCAGTAATGGTGTTGATCCTGGCGCTGGGTATCTTCACGCCTATGTGGGACATGATGAGGGCCGTAAGAGGCAAGTAACCCCGTATCTTCACGCCAGAATGGTGGGACATGATGCGAGCGGGATGTGAGTGGTTCGTAGCAAGTAACTCGGCATCTTCACACCTGAGTGGCTGGGCATGATGAGCGTCGTAAGAGGCAATAGGGCGAGGGAGTCGAGGAGTGGATGAACAGACAGACACAACAGGATGATCGCTGGCTGGCCGGATATCGGCGGATCGCCGTGATAATCCTGCTGATGGTGATCGTCACGACCCTGGTGCGCAGCTATCAGATCAACCGGGAGGAGGCGCAACAGCTTTCGCTCACCCTGCTGGGAGAGCAATTTGCGGAGCGGGCACAGCGTTTGCACGGGATCTGGCTGAATGAACGGCGCCCCGACACCCTGCATAGCGCGGGTCATGGTTGGCAATTTGATGAGCGTGGCTGGCCACTCGGACTGTTGCCCCTGCAATCACCATCAGAAAATTGTCGTCAGTTGTGGCTGGCGTTGGTGGGAGAGACGGAGGGGGGCATGCCACCCTTGCAGTTTCTGGCCCGCCCCGATGGCAGCGGGTGCGAGATGGGGTGGGATGGTTATTGGCTGGTTTATCTGTTTTCCGACGGGCGAGTGATTAAAAAGCCTTGAATGAGGCTAATCATATGACCCAACTACATGATTTTTTTAGGTCTGCATGAAATAATATCGGCCATTACCAAGGGAGCATGAAAATGAAACCAATGGCACCATCAATGCCAAATAACGGGATGACAAGAGTGACCGCCGGCTTCTCCCTGATTGAGCTGGTGATCGTTATCGTGATCCTGGGGATCCTGGCGGTAACAGCATTGCCCCGTTTTCTGGATGTAACCGACGAGGCGAAAAAGGCCAGCGTCGAGGGCGTCTCGGGTGGTTTTGCAACAGGAGTGTCGCTAGTGCGGGCCCAGTGGGAAGCGGAAGGGCGCGCCAAACAGGATAGCCTCAATACCGTGCTCTATGACGGCAGCCGCTTCTATCTGACCACGCCGACCGATGCCCAGATCAGCAACGGCGAGTTGTCTCCCGGCTATCCCATGGATACTGCGGCTAGCGGCAATCCGGATGTGGATCCGGCCAATCTGAGCGCAGAGCGTTGTCTCAAGATTTGGGAGGGGTTGCTGCAAAACCCGCCCAAGGCTACGGCCAACTTCAATGAAGTACGCGGTAGCGGCAATGACCTGAAATACTATGCCACTGTGAGCAGTAATGGACTGGATTCGGTCTGTCGTTACTATCTGGTCAATAGTTTGAGTAAGGGCAGCGATGGCAAGTATCAGGATCCGCAAGGCAGTACTGATGCATTCATGAGTTTCAGTTACCGTCCGGCGTCCGGTCAGGTGACTACCAACATCAATTGACAGAGGAAAGTGAAATGAAAAAACAGGCGGGTTTTACCCTGATCGAACTGGTTATCGTGATCATTATTCTGGGGATTCTGGCGGTCACCGCTGCACCCAAGTTCCTGAATCTGCAGGATGATGCGCGTAAAGCAGCTGCTGATGGGGTCAAAGCATCACTACAGAGTGCGGCTCAGATGATTTACAGTAAGGCGGCTATCCAAGGTATTGAAAACTCTTCTTCGGCAGTCTCTGTTGCTGGCACTACCGTCGATGCCAAGTATGGCTATCCGACAGTAGGTACCATTGCAAACGCCGTTACTTTAGATGGGTGGGATGAAGTATCTGCATCCAAAGGGACCTTCAAGCCCAAGGCGGCTGGCAATAACGCTAATTGCCAAGTTAAATACAATGAGGCCACTTCAGCCGCTGCATTCAGTGTTGATGTGACAGGTTGTAGCAACTGATTGAATTATCAAGCGAGGCTTTGGCCTCGCTTTCTTCTTTCCCCCTATGAGAAAAACCATGCCTGCAACCAAGGGCTTTACCCTGATTGAACTGGTTGTGGTGATCCTGTTACTCGGGATTCTCGCCGCCTTTGTCGTGCCCAAATGGCTGGGCAAAGGCGGCGTTGAAACTCAAACTGTGCGTGATGAACTGCTGACCCGTCTGCGGTTGGTACAGACCGTCAATATGCATGAGCCTGCCAACCGCTGTACCCTGCTGGTGGTCGCCTCTCCCCGTTTTGCCCACCGTACTTATGCGGCGTGTCCCGCCAGCGATGATCTGGGCAGTGGTTGGACCGATAACCTGCGCACCCGTGGTCGGCTGGTGACCGCCTCTGACGGAATCACGCTTTCCCTGAACAGCAACAGAAGCTTCGTACTCCGCTTCGATCAGATGGGCAGACCGCTAGGCAGCTGTGCCAACGGTTGTACCTTGCTGGTGAGTGATGGTCGCGAAACCAGCCGCATCCAGATTGAGTCTGAGGGGTATATCCATGAGATCCCTTAAGCGCGGCTTTACCCTGATTGAGCTGATTGTCGGCATAGTGCTGCTGGCGGTGGCCTTGACCGGCATATTGGGGTTACTCATCAATCAGGCGCCCCGGGCGGTGGATCCGGTACAGCAGGTGCGTGCCGCCCAGCTGGCCCAGCGCCTCTCCGGCGAGATCCTGCAAAAGTCGTTTGATGAACATTCGGATCATAATGGTGGCCGTTATCGTTGTGGCGAGCAGGTGGCGGGGGTGAACATAGCTCCCTGCTCCGGCAGTTATGGCCCCGATGGTGAGCCGGCTCCCTACGCCTATAACGATGTGGATGACTTCGATACTGCGGGAAACTGGCGGGATGCCAGCTGGTTTACCCAGACGGCGGCGGGGATCAGCGGCGAGGAGTATCGCAACTATCAGGTCAGGATTGCGGTCAGCGCCGTCGATTTTAGCGATGGCACCTTCAAGAGTTGTACCGCGCCCTGTTCTGTGGGCAAGCGGATTGATCTGCAGATCAAGCTGCCGGATGAGAGCGTACTCGACTTCTCCTTCTACCGGGGGAACTACTGATGAATCGTTCCGCTGTCGGGTGTTGCCTGCCTGTCCGAAAGTCCGCTCCTGTAACCACTTCCGGCCTCCGATTATGTCTGGCGGCTAGTCGAACTTACCGTAAACCTGGGGGTAACAGTGGCTTTACCCTGGTCGAGCTGGTGATGGTGATCCTGCTGCTGGGCATCATGGCGACATTTACCAGCCAGTTTATCGGCATCGGCAGCCAGATCTATGGTGATGCCAGCAGTCGTGAGCAGTTGATGAGCGATGCCCGCTTCGCCATGGAACGGCTTAATCGCGAACTGCGCGATGCGGTGCCGGGATCGGAGCGGATCGAGACGCTTGATGGTACCTGGGTTGACTCGGGGGCTTGCCTGCGGTTCTGGCCTATCAGCACCTCCAGCCGCTATCTGGCGCTTAACCGTGCCATGTCGGGGAGCACGGCCACCCTTGAGCTGGTGATGGCGACCCCGGCTTCTGCTGCCAGCCCGTCGAGTGCAGATCCGTTGGCCGTCGGCAAAGGTGACTGGATGATCGTTTTCCCGGTACCTGACCCAAGTGCAGGGTCGCTGCTGAGCAATTGTGAATATGGCCGCTGTGTGGCCAGGGTTGCTGATGTGCTGGCGCCCGTCTCCGGCGCACAAACGATCCGCTATACCAATAGCGAGAGTCTGGCTGGCCTCTCTCCCGGTAGCCGTGTCTACTTTGCCAATCAACAGGTACGTTATTGCGTTGATGGGGGCACCCTCACTCGTGCCAGTGCCGCAATCGGTGCTCCTTTACCTGCGCAAGGCGTGCTGATGGCAGAGTCGCTCCGCGCTGGCGGTTTCTATCGGGAAACATCGGCATTCAACGCGGAAGGGGAGTTTGGCATGCGGTTCTTGTTCGAACGCAAGGGGGAGTCGGTCACCTTAAGCCACAAGATCGAGGTGTTCAATGTCCCGTGATGCACTCCCGGCAGGACGGATGCGTGGTAGCGCCCTGATGATCGCCCTGTTTGTGATCGTGGTGATGGCGCTGCTGGCGGCCGCCATGGGCCGTTTTCTGGTCGACAGTAGCGAGAAAAATACCGTGGAGGTACGCAGTGTGCGTGCTCTGCTGGCCGCCCAGAGCGGGCTGGAGATTGCTCTGTATCAGCTGTTTCCGAACCGGCCTGCTGCGCCATCTCCCCAGGATCGTTGTGACTGGATCAGCCCGACCCCCTCGTTCACCGGCGTTACCGGTCTGGTGCAGTGCCAAGTTGCTGTGCGTTGCACTCAGGTTCCGGTGACCTATAACGGTGCCGTGACTAATGGCTATCGTCTCGAGAGTGTCGGAACCTGTGGTTCCTCTGAACTGGATAGTGCGAGTCCCGATTTTGCCGTGAGCAGAACTCTGATGCTTGAAGCGTATGACGGAGGCGGACAATGAAATGGGTATGGGCGCTTGCCCTCTTTACTGGCCATGTCTGGGCCTTCGACCCTATCGACACAGGCACGCTCTTTCCGGATGTGGTGCAAGGGCATCATGGCAACAACAATAACGTTTGCCATCAGATTAGCGGCTACCAGCTTAGCCAACTCAACAACGCCAAGATCAACGGTTCCGGCGGTTTGCCTCTCAACTTCTGCTCCATCCAGCCGGATCAGAACAATACGCCGCGCTGCGATGATGGTACTGGCGGCTACATGGTTTGTAGCGTTACTGGCAAAGATATCCGCGGGCTGTCCCTGAGCGGGAATAATGCTTTTCCCGCCATCACCTCCAATTCGACCCAGCTCTGTTCGTTCGGTTCGCAAACGGCTTCCAGTACCTCTTATGGTGCGATGACGGTAGAAAACTGCACTATGACGTTCCCCAGCCGCAGCACCTACCTGATCAAGACGCTGACAGTGCGCAACAACGCGATCCTGGTGCTGGGGGAGGGGGATTACTTCATCGACAAGCTGATTCTGGACAGCGGTACCATCCGTCTCTCAGGCAGTGGCACCACCCGGATTTTCGTCAATCAGGATGTCAAGCTGGTCAATACGGCCAATATCAATGCCAATAATCAGGGCAGTCTCATCTGGGTTAACTATAACGACATGGTGATCGACAACCGCACCACGTTTTATGGTTATCTCTATGCCGATGGGAAGCTCACCATGAACAATAATGCCACCGTCTATGGCAGGGTGACGGCCCGCTATCTGGCCATGGATGCCCAGTCCAGCATCAATGAAGCGGTACTTCCGCCGATGCTGACCTGTTTTGTCGACGGTTTCGAAAGCAGCCAGATCAACCCCGACAGTTGGGTCGTGGCTCAGCGCAACAACAGCACATTGCCATCGGTGCAGAATGGTCGCCTGCGTCTCACCCAGAACGTCACCAACCAGGCCACGTCAGCCACATTCCAGCGTCTCTTCCCTGGAGCCGGCAACCTGGTGACAGTCGAGTTCGATCAGTATGCCTACAAAACTTTTGGCTCTAGCGGGGCGGATGGCATGGCGGTGGTGCTCTCGGATGCCACCCTGACGCCACAACCTGGTGCATTTGGTGGCCCCCTGGGATACGGTTTCAAGACAGGAATCAGCGGCTTTGCGGGCGGTTGGCTTGGTGTCGGGATCGACGAATACGGCAACTACGCCAATGAGGGGGGGTCTTATAATATCGGCTCCCGACCGCAGGCCGTCTCTATTCGCGGATCCGGCTCCGGTACCTCCGGTTACCGCTACCTGGCCGGAACCGCCAGCAATCTCAACCCGACCGTCGACAGCGGTACCAACAGCAATCGCCCCCACCGCTATCGCATTACGGTCGACTCTCGCACGGCGGGCAACTCGGTGGCCACCGTCGAACGGGATAGCGGTGACGGGTTTCGTACGCTCGTTGGTCCAATCAACATGACGAGCCAGACCGGCCAAGCGACAGTACCGGGCAACTTCCTGCTGTCATTGACTGGGTCCACCGGGTCGGTGACCAACTTCCACGAGATCGATAACGTGCGGATCTGTGCGCTGCGTTCCAGTCCAGTGGGCACCCAGATCGATCATTTCGAATTCGATCACAGCGGCAATGCGCTGACCTGCAACCCTGAAACCCTGACCATTCGGGCCTGTGCCAATGCCGACTGCAGCCTGTTGGTGACCGAACCCGTGACTGCCACCCTGCAACCCGCAACGAGTAGCAGCGGTGGTTGGGTGGGAGGCAATCAAGTGAGCTTCAGCGGAGGAACCACCACGCTGGCGCTGCGACAGAATACCGCCGGTACGGTGACCGTCGGGGTCAGCGGCTCGACGCCCTCGACCAAACCGTTGAGTACCACCCTGTGCCGGGTTGGCGGTGGCGCCAAGAGTGCGGCTGCCTGTACGCTCACCTTTGCCGACAGCGGATTTATCTTCGACGTGCCCGACACCTACTCGAACCAGCCGCAGACGGTGACCATCAAGGCGGTCAAAAAGAGCGATGTGACCAAGCAGTGTGTGCCGGGGTTTGCCAGCCAGAGCAAGAGCGTCAAGTTCTGGAGCAGCTATATCACCCCCACCAGTAACCCCTATAACAGCCAGATGAGCGTCAACAGCAGTACGATTGGTGCCAGTCAGGGGGCTGCAACGCCGCTCTCCCTCGTATTCGATGCGCAGGGGCAGTCGAGCATAACGGTTAAGTACCCGGATGCGGGCAAGGTGCAACTGGATGCTCGTTATGATGGTACTGGCAGTGAAGCCGGTCTGGTGATGCTAGGCGCGGATCAGTTTGTGGCTCGCCCGGTCGGTCTGTGCATCACGCCCCCGCAAGGGGTCTGCGCGGCAGGTGACAGCAGCTGTCCGGTATTCAAAAAAGCGGGGGAAACGTTCCAGGTAGATATCAAGGCGATGGCCTGGGAATCCGCCAATGATGGGGATATCTGCGTAGGGAATCAGACTACGCCCAACTTTGCCCTGCCCAATATTGCTCTGGGCAGTACGCTGGTGGCACCCAATCCGGGCACTAATGCAACGCTGGGTACTACCACCTATAACCATGTTGCTGCGGCCAACAGTATCAATAGCGTTAGCCAGACTGTGAGCGAGGTGGGAGTATTCCGGATGACGGCGACGCCGCCAGTCAATGGCTACTTCAATTACACCATCCCATCAACCCAGAGCCAGCCGGTGGGGCGTTTTATTCCTGCCGACTTCAATCTGGTGAGCGGCGACATAGTGCCAGCCTGCAATGCGTTCTCCTATATGGGGCAGCCCTTTGGCGTCATGCTGGATGTGCTGGCTCGTAATACGATGGGCGTACAGACCCGAAACTATACGGGGCCCTTTGCCAAGGGCGAAGCCTATCTCTCGGTTGCCAATGATAAGGATGGTAAATCCCTGTCGAGCCGCTTGCGCAGTCTGCAGCCGCTGCCATGGCTCGATGGCCGTGCGGCCTTGACTACCGGTAGCAGCGAGTTTGTGCGCCTCTCTGGCACGCAACCGGATGGTCCCTACAACTCTTTGTTGTTTGGTCTGTATATGAGGGATAACGATGGCGACAGAACGCTGATT
The DNA here is from genome assembly GCF_049173005.1 of Aeromonas sp. 602658. Lineage (NCBI taxonomy): Bacteria > Pseudomonadati > Pseudomonadota > Gammaproteobacteria > Aeromonadales > Aeromonadaceae > Aeromonas > Aeromonas sp. 602658. The sequence continues at coordinate 42,163 of NZ_JAAKRF010000012.1, forward strand.
GCCAGCCCGAATTTCAATGATGCCGTGGTAGGTAACTGCAGTGGCAGCGGCTGTAATGCCCGTCAGATAGACAGTGTGCCTATGAAAGCCTATTTTGGCCGCCTGCAGGCGGGCACGGCGGCGGGTCTGGCCTCGGCACCGCTGGCCATTCCACTGCAGATGCAATATTACGAAGGGGGCAACTGGCTGCAAAACAAGGAAGATCAATGTACCCAGTTCTCTTTGGCCAATCAGGGGTTCACTTTCCTCAATCCGAGTCACACCTTTGATGCGGCGACTCGCGAGCTGAATCTGGGGGCAGGTCGCAAGATCAAGCTGGGATTGGGCAGTTCGGCACCGGGTGGGGATGCTGCACTGGCGAAAGACGGGGAGATCCTGTTCCACTTTGCCAAGCCGGACATCTCGGTGCGCATCCCCTACAAGGTCGAATTGGCAAAACAGCCATCATCGCCACTCTGGTTGTCTGACCCAACGAGTGCCAATGACGGCAACCTGCAAGGTGAGGCCATTTTCGGCTCCAGCCGGGGTAATGACAGAATTATTTATCGGCGCGAAGTATTGCAGTAATTGATGTGTAAGGGGGGTTGGCTCAACAGCATCCCCCTAAATCCTTGTTTATTAGTGTTTGCAAGCGTGTGCGAGTGAGTGATGACTCGCATTTTTGTCGCGCCTGATTGATTGGCGACAGTTTGAGCGCTTGCCCATTGGGGTGGGCATTGGTAAAGTTAGCCGGTTTTCTGCACCTCCAAATTCTTAGGATTTCCCGTAGCCATGTTCAAAAAGCTCAGAGGCGTCTTTTCCAACGATCTGTCGATCGATTTGGGAACTGCCAACACCCTGATCTATGTAAAAGATCAAGGGATCGTCCTTAACGAACCCTCAGTTGTCGCCATTCGCCAAGAGCGCGGGAACGCCAAATCGGTCGCTGCTGTCGGTCATGCCGCCAAGCAGATGCTGGGCCGTACCCCGGGCAACATCTCCGCGATCCGCCCGATGAAAGACGGCGTGATTGCCGATTTTTACGTGACCGAGAAGATGCTGCAGCACTTCATCAAGCAGGTTCACGACAACAACTATTTCCGCCCCAGCCCGCGTGTGCTGGTGTGTGTACCGTGTGGCTCCACTCAGGTTGAGCGTCGTGCCATCAAGGAGTCCGCTCTGGGTGCAGGTGCCCGCGAGGTTTACCTGATCGATGAGCCTATGGCTGCTGCCATCGGTGCCGGCCTGCCGGTGTCCGAAGCAACCGGTTCCATGGTGGTTGATATCGGTGGTGGTACTACCGAAGTAGCCATCATCTCCCTGAACGGTGTGGTCTACTCCCAGTCCGTCCGTATCGGTGGCGACAAGTTTGACGAAGCCATCATCAGCTACGTCCGTCGCAACTACGGCAGCCTGATCGGTGAAGCCACTGCCGAGCGCATCAAGCACGAGATCGGCTCCGCCTATCCGGGCGAAGAGGTGCGCGAGATTGAAGTCCGTGGTCGCAACCTGGCTGAAGGTGTACCGCGCAGCTTCACCCTCAACTCCAACGAAATCCTGGAAGCGCTGCAAGAGCCGCTGTCCGGTATCGTGGCCGCCGTTATGGTGGCTCTGGAGCAGTCCCCGCCGGAACTGGCTTCCGACATCTCCGAGCGCGGCATGGTGCTGACCGGTGGTGGCGCTCTGCTGAAAGATATCGACCGTCTGCTGATGGAAGAGACTGGCATTCCTGTCGTCGTGGCCGAAGATCCCCTCACCTGTGTGGCCCGTGGCGGCGGCAAGGCGCTGGAGCTGATCGATATGCACGGTGGCGATCTGTTCCACTACGAATAAGACCCAAAGCCGGCCAGCGTGCCGGCTCTTTTTTGACGACCCATGAAACCCATTTTTGGTAGAGGCCCTTCGCTTCAGTTACGGTTGTTTCTCGCCGTCATCATCTCCATTGCTGCCATCGTCGCGGACTCCCGCTTCGGTGTGTTTACCCATGTCCGCGTCTACCTCAGTTCGTTAGTCAGTCCCCTGCAATACATGGCCAATGCGCCCGGTACTCTGCTCGACACCATGTCGACTCAGGTGCAGACCCGTGCCGATCTCATCGAGCAGACCAAGCAGCAGGAGCAACAGCTGTTTACCCTGCGCTCTCGCCTGCTCAAGATGGATCATCTGGAGCACGAGAACCAGCGTCTGCGCGAGCTGCTCGGTTCACCGGTGCACAAAGAGTCCCGCAAGATGGTGGCCGAGCTGCTGTCGGTGGATTCCGACCCCTTCAGCCATCAGGTGCTGATCAACAAGGGGGCGCTGGATGGCGTCTATAACGGTCAGGCGGTGATCAACGATCAGGGTGTGATTGGTCAGGTGCTCCACGTGGGCTCCACCACCAGTCGCGTGCTGCTGATAACCGACTCCAGCCACGGTATTCCGGTGCGGGTGCTGCGCAACGACTTGCGCGCCATCGCCTCCGGCAGTGGTGAGCTCGACAAGTTGGAGCTGCGCAACCTGCCGCGCAACACCGATATTCAGGTGGGGGATCTGCTGGTCACCTCGGGTCTGGGTGGCCGTTTCCCTGAAGGTTATCCGGTGGCGACCGTGACCCGCTCTGAATATGTGGAGGGCAAGCCCTTCGCCCAGGTCGAGGCCAAGCCGCTGGTCGAGCTGGACAGGCTGCGCTATCTGCTGCTGCTGTGGACCGACAAGAAACCCGAAGTACACGATGATGAGAATGGCGAACGGGTGGCAACGGCTGCCTCCGCCGCAGGAGCCACTCGCTGATGCTGCAACCCGCCAGCGGCAGGATCTGGATCTGGATTTCGATCCTGCTGGCTTTGAGCCTGTCGATCCTGCCGCTTCCTTTCGAATTTGATCCATTTCGTCCGGACTGGCTGGCCATGGTGCTCATTTACTGGGCACTGGCGTTGCCGCACCGGACCAACGTCGGCACCGCCTGGGTGGCCGGCCTGCTGCTGGATGTGCTGCTTGGCAGCACCCTCGGCGTGCGGGCCATGGCGATGGCCATCACCACCTATCTGGCAGCATTCCAGTTCCAGAAGATCCGCAACTTCTCCCTCTGGCAGCAGGCCCTGATCATCGGTGGGCTGTCGCTGGTAGGCAAGCTGACGGTGTTCTGGGCCGAACACCTGTTTAGCCGGGCCAGCCTCAACTTCGCCTACTTTTGGTCGACGTTGACGACGATGCTAATATGGCCCTGGGTGTTTCTGGTGTTGCGCAAAGTGCGGCGCCGCTTCAATATCAGGTAAATATGAGCAAAAACAACGAACTGCAACTCTATCTTGCATCGGGTTCCCCCCGTCGTCGCGAACTGCTGACCCAGCTTGGCTATCGTTTTGATGTGCTGAAACTGGATGTGCCGGAGCAACGGGAAGAGGGGGAGAAACCGCAGGATTATGTCTGCCGTCTCGCTCGCGACAAGGCGATGGCGGGTGTGGCGTGTGCGCCGACGGCGTTGCCGGTGTTGGGTGCCGACACCATAGTGGTGCTGGGGGATCGGGTGCTGGAGAAACCGTCCGATCTGCTCGATGCCAAGGATATGCTGGAGGCACTCTCCGGCAAGGTACATCAGGTGATGACCGCGGTGGCGCTGGCCACCCCCGAGCGCTGCGATGTGCGACTGGTCACCACCAACGTGGCGTTTCGCAAGCTGGACGAGGCCGAGATTGAGGCCTACTGGCAAACCGGAGAGCCCTGTGACAAGGCCGGGGCCTACGGCATTCAGGGGATTGCCGGCAAGTTTGTCAGCCGCATCGAAGGCAGCTATAGCGCCGTGGTCGGCCTGCCGCTGCTGGAGACGGATCTATTGATCAAGCAGCATCTGGAACAACACAAGTAATTTTCCGTCAGCTGTGCTCTGCTGCGTTCTTCCTTGCGCGCGTTGTACCGGATTGGCTGTATAAGAATTCAAAACTGGAACAGGCAAGGTTAGTTATGTCGGTAGAACTGCTGGTTAACGTTACCCCCTCCGAAACCCGGGTCGCTCTGGTCGAAAACGGTCTGCTGCAGGAAGTGCATGTAGAGCGTCAGGCCAAACGCGGCATTGTCGGCAACATCTACAAAGGCAAGATCAGCCGGGTGCTCCCGGGCATGCAGGCGGCTTTCGTCGATATCGGTATGGACAAGGCGGCCTTTTTACACGCCTCCGATATTGTGCCCCATACCGAGTGTGTGGCGGTGAAGGAGAAGGAGCAGTTCCAGGTCGGCAATATCGCCGAGCTGGTGCGTCAGGGGCAGGACATCATGGTGCAGGTGGTGAAAGACCCGCTGGGTACCAAGGGTGCCCGTCTCACTACCGATATCACCTTGCCTTCCCGCTATCTGGTCTTTATGCCGGGCAGCGCTCACGTCGGTGTCTCCCAGCGAATCGAGTCCGAAGCGGAGCGGGAACGCCTCAAGCGCACCGTGGCCGGTTATGTGGATGAGCTGGGTGGCTACATCATCCGTACCGCCGCCGAAGGGGTGGGGGAGCAGGAGCTGGAGCAGGATGCCGCCTTCCTGAAGCGGCTGTGGCGCAAGATCCTCGAGCGCAAGCAGAAGTATCTCCCCTGCAAGATCCTCTACGAGGATCCCAGTCTGGCCTTTCGGGTGGTGCGCGACTTCGTCGGTGCCGAGCTCGACAAGATCCGCGTTGATTCCCGCCAGAGCTTCGATCAGCTCAAGCGCTTCACCGAAGAGTACGTGCCTGAGCTGGCCAGCAAGCTGGAGTACTACCCCGGCGAGTCGCCCATCTTCGATCTCTACGACGTGGAGAACGAGATCCAGCGGGCGCTGGAGCGCAAGGTGGAGCTGAAATCCGGCGGCTACCTCATCATCGACCAGACCGAAGCCATGACCACGGTGGATATCAACACCGGCGCCTTTGTCGGCCATCGCAATCTGGAAGAGACCATCTTCAACACCAACGTCGAGGCGACGGCGGCCATCGCCCGCCATCTGCGCCTGCGCAACCTCGGTGGCATCATCATCATCGACTTCATCGATATGCAGTCCGAGGATCACCGCCGTCGGGTGCTGCACAGCCTGGAGCAGGCGCTGTCAAAGGATCGTGCCAAGACCAACGTCAACGGCTTCTCCCAGCTCGGTCTGGTGGAGATGACCCGCAAGCGCACCCGCGAGAGTCTGGAGCATGTGCTCTGCTCCGAGTGCCCCGAGTGCAAAGGGCGCGGCCGGGTCAAGACGGTGGAGTCGGTCTGCTTCGAGATCCTGCGAGAGATCATTCGGGTCAATCGTGCCTACGATGCGGATCAGTTTACCGTCTATGCGGCACCGGCCGTGGCCGACTACCTCCATGGCGAGGAGTCCCACAGTCTGGCGGAGCTGGAAGTGTTTATCGGCAAACAGGTGCGGGTAGTGAGCGAACCCCTCTGTGGTCAGGAGCAGTTCGACGTGGTGATGATGTAATTGGTCTATCGCTGGCTGAGTCGGGGCTGGTTGGCCCTGGGGGTCCTGTTCGTACTGATGGCCATGCTGGTCACCCTGGTACGGGTTGGTGGCCCTTTGCTGAATCAATACCGGGAGAGTCTGATCCACACTCTGCTGGGTGATTCACAACTCAAGGTCAGCGTGGAGCAAGTGGGGCTGGACTGGACACAGTCCGGGCCCGCGCTCGAACTACAGCAACTCGCCATCGCCCCGGATTCGGGGCGTTTTACCGTACAGCTCGGCAAAGCCTGGGTGCACCTCGACTTCTGGCGCACCATTAACGAGCTCAAGCCGGTGTTTGGCGAGCTGATCCTGAGCGATGGCGATATCACCATCGACTTGCGCCAACCGGCTGACGACAGCCCCTCCGGCGATCCCCAGCAGGGCGCCCTGCTGCGCTTTCTGCTGACCCAGCTATCTACCTTCGATGTGCACAACACCCGCCTCAGCGTCACCACCTCCCTCGGTGATCTGCGTGCTCTCGATATCGCCCAGCTGCGCTGGCAGAACCGTGGCAAGCGCCATCAGGGGGTTGGCAAGGCTTACCTCATCAACGGGGTGGGTGAGAGCACCCTCGATCTGATTCTGGATGTGGACGCCCCGACTGCTCGGCTCGATCGCCTCAAGGGTCAGCTCTATCTGGGGGCCCGCCAGCTCGATATCACCCCGACCCTGGCCAAGATCCATGCGGGCGAACCCAAGGTTGCCGGTCAGCTCGACTTCCAGCTCTGGAGCGAGTTTGACAGTGGCAAGCTGGGCAATACCCTGCTGGCGTTTGGCAACAACTACCTGATCTGGAAGGATCCCAAGAAAGGGGAGATGCACCGCTTCGGTCTCGATGGTGGCAAGATCCAGCTGCGCCGTGACGGCACTGACTGGCAACTGGCCAGCCACAACGTCACCTTCAAGCTGGATGGCAAACCCTGGTTGCAGAGCCGCTTGCAACTGGAACGGATCGGGGATCGGGTGCAGGGCTATCTGCCCAGCATAGAGTTCGACAAGATCACCCAGATCAGTCAGCTGGTCTCGGCGCTCTACCCCACTCTCTGCGAGACCCTGCGCCAGACCAATCCGCAGGGTTCGGTGCAGGATCTGACGCTGCTGGCCAATGCCGACTGGCAGGATCTCTCCCTCAGCGGCCGCTTCAGCAAGGTGCGCCTCAAGGCGTGGCAGGATATACCCGGGATGCAGGATCTCAACGGTGAATTCTGGCTCACCCCCAAGGGGGGCAGCGCCAGAGTGGCGCTGGCGAACGACAAGGTGGATCCCGCCCGTCACTTCAAGATGCCGATCCCGGTCGACCACTTCTCGGCCCGCCTCGACTGGTGGCGCGAGGAACAGGGCTGGGTGCTGTACGGGCAGGATATCGCGCTGGATAACCCGGATCTGACCCTGGCCAGCCGTTTCCGCCTCGATCTGTTCGAGCACCCTTTCCTCGCCCTGACCGGTCGCATCGATGTGAAGAATGCGGGCCATGCGGATCGCTACTTCCCGCTGCAGGCGATGGACAAGGGGCTGGTGGATTACCTGAGCGGTGCCATCAAGGGGGGCAAGGCCAAGGGGGCCGACCTGCTCTGGTATGGGGAGTTTCGGGATTTCCCTTATGAGAAAGGTGATGGCATCTTCCAGGTGGCGGTGCCCCTCGAGCAGGCCACCTACGAGTTCTTCCCCGGTTGGCAACCGCTTACCGATCTGCAGATCGATCTCTTGTTCCAGAATGCCGGTCTCGATATGCGCAGCCGCTCCACCCGACTTGGCAAGGCGAGCTCCGACTCGGTGCATGCCTGGATCCCGGATCTCTCCCCCGGCGCCCACCTCTATGTGGATGCCAAGGTGCAGGGGGAGGGCAAGGCCATCAGCGACTACCTGCAGGATTCCCCGCTGGGCAGTTCGGTGGGACAGGCGCTGCGGGAGATCGAGATCCGCGGCCCGATGGCCGGTTCGGTCAAGCTCGATATTCCTCTCGATGGCGAGAGCGAGGTCAAGGCGAGCGGCGATGCCACCTTCAGCAACAACAAGGTGCGGGTCGCCAGTCTGGACCTGCCGCTGGAGAAGGTGCAGGGGCGCCTTGAATATGACAACCAGCAGACCCGTTTCAACAACCTCAAGGCGAGCCTGTGGAACCAGCCGCTGACCCTCGACTATCAGGGGCGCCAGCATCCGGATCACTATCAGGTCGACCTCGATTTCAAGGGGCAGTGGGATAGTCGCCGCCAACCCGCCGCCATCTCTTCATTCGGCATTCTCAACGGCCGCAGTAACTGGGGCGGCAAGCTCGGGTTGACCCTGCCCGACAGCAAGCCGTTCAGCTTCCAGCTGGCGCTCGACTCCAACCTGCAGGGGATGGGGCTGGATCTGCCGCTGCCGCTGGCCAAGAGCAGCGCCAGCCGGCTGCCGCTCAAGGTGATCGCCCGTGGCCGGGATGGCAGCGCCGACATTCGCGCCGTGCTGGGGGCTGATGTGGATATGCAGACTCGGCTGGTCTACGGCGAGGGGGTGCCTTATCTCAGTCGGGTGCGGGTTGATGTGGGCCAACCGGGCGCCCGGGTGCTGCGCGATGCCCCCATGCTGCTCGCCATCAACCAGCAGGAGGCCGATGTCGGTGGCTGGCTGGCCAGACTCAAGCAGTGGTTGCCAGCGCAGAACCAGACTGGCAATGCGGTGGTTGGACCCGCCTTCCTGCCGCAGGAGTGGTGGGTGGATGGACAGCTGGCTCGCGCCTATATCGGCAGTGCCACCCTCAAGGCGGCGCGTTTCACCGTGGGGCCGACCAATCAGGCGACCGAGGTGATGATCGACAGTCCCGACGTGATGGGGGTGATCCGCCTGCCTGCAGTAGCCAATCGTCCGGTGGATGCCAAGTTTGCCCGTATCTACTGGTCCGGCAAGAGTTCGGATCTCAGCCCGGATCCCGATGCCAAGCAGGACAACGCCATCATGGCCTCCATCCCCTGGCTGACATTCAGCTGTGTCGATTGCCGCTTTGGCGCATTGCCGCTCGGTGAAGTGAAAGGCGAGCTGGTGCCCGGCGCCAACAAGGTGACACTCAAGGGGCTGGATGTGCGGCTGGCGGGGAGTCAGCTCACCGGCAGCGTCGACTGGCTGGCCGATGGCAACCGGATGCAGACCCGTGCCCGTGGCAAGCTGACCAGCAACAACAGCGAGCTATTGCTCAAGCGGCTGGGCTACACCTCACCCATCGGCGATGCCCCCGGCTCCCTCGCTTTTGATCTGAACTGGCAGGATGTGCCCTATCGCCCGAGCCTGCCGACTCTGGGGGGAAGTGCCAACTATCAGCTGGAGGGTGGCACCCTGCGGGAGATCAACGACAAGGGGGCACGGCTGCTCTCCCTGCTCAGCCTCGACTCCCTGCTGCGCAAGCTGCGGCTCGATTTTCGCGATGTGTTCGACAAGGGCTTCTACTTCGAATCCATGTCCGCCTCCGCCAAGATCAAGCAGGGGGTGGTGGACAACCGCGACTTCTACATGAAGGGGGCGGCCGGCAACCTGCGCGGCGAGGGGATCGCCGATCTGGTGCGCTGGCGGCTCGACTACGAGCTGAGCTTCTCTCCCAATCTGGGGGGCACCCTGCCGGTGGTGGCGGCTTTCTCCATCACGCCGGTCACGGGTCTCTATGTGCTGGCCCTCTCCAAACTGCTGGAGCCGGTGGTGGATGTGGTGACCCGCATCGATTTTCGCATCTCGGGCCCGCTCGACGCACCCAAGCTGATCGAGGCGGGGCGCGATCGCGCGCGCATCAAGCTCAACCAGCAGCAGAAAGAGGCGGTAGATGCCGTTGCCCCCAGCCTGCCGACCCAAGAGGTGACCCCTTTCCTGCTGAGCCCCAAACACGCAGGGCCCGCTCAGCGCTGAACGAGCGGCCCGGCACCATCACAAGGAGTGAGCCATGATCCGACATATCCTGCTGATCGCCTTCAAGCCGGACACCCAGCCTGCCCGGGTAGATGCGGTGCGTACCGCCTTTCTCGCCATTCCCCATCAGGTCAGCGGCGTGACCGCCGTGGAGTGGGGGGAGAATGACAGCCCGGAGGGGAGGGATGATGGCTTTACCCACAGCGTGCTGATGACCTTCGCCGACGAAGCAGCCCGCCAGCGCTATCTGCCCCATCCGGATCACGATGCCCTCAAGGCCATCTTCCGCCCGGTGCTGGCGCGCATCATAGTGCTGGATTACACCCTGCAGGCAGGGGATGCTGTCACCGTCTGATGGCCCAAGCGACAAGGAGAACGTCATGTGGTTAGCCGCAATACAGCTGGTATCTGGCCGTCACTGGCAGGATAACCGGGAGCAGATCGCCGCCGAGCTGGCCGCCTTGCCCAAAGAGCGGCCGCTGCTGGTGCTGTTGCCGGAGAACTTTGCCCTGTTTGGCGAACGGCAGGGTTATCTGGATGGGGCCGAGGCAATCGGCTCCGATCCCAGCGCCACTCTGAGCGGAGCAACGCCCATTCAACAACAACTGGCCGAATGGGCCCGCGATTATGGCATCTGGCTGGTGGCCGGGGCTATGCCGACCACCATCGCAGGTTCTGACCATATCCACACCAGCTCGCTGGTGTTTGACCCAAGCGGTGAGCTCAGGGGCTACTACCACAAGATCCACCTGTTCGACGTGGATGTGGCGGATAATCACGGCCGCTATCGGGAGTCGGAGACCTTCAGCCCTGGGGAGGCTCCTGTGTTGGTGGACTCCCCCTTTGGTCCCCTCGGCCTCTCGATCTGTTATGATTTGCGCTTTCCCGAGCTCTACCGCCAGTTGGCCCGAGTTGGAGCTCGTGTGCTGCTGGTGCCTGCCGCCTTTACCGCCGTGACAGGCGAGGCGCACTGGGAGCCGCTGCTGCGGGCTCGCGCCATCGAAAACCAGTGCTACGTAGTCGCGGCCAATCAGGGCGGCACTCACGAAACGGGGCGCCAGACCTGGGGCCACAGCATGGTGATCGACCCCTGGGGCCGGGTGCTGGCCAGCAAAGAGTCCGGGCGCGGCACAGTGCTGGCGAAGATGGAGCCCGGGCTTATCGACGAATTGAAACGCACCATGCCAGTGCTGCAACACGCCCGTTTGCTCTGATGGTGTGGTGAAAAATTGAAACGCAGCCGTTTGCCCGTGCTGGAGCATGCCCGTTTGTTGTGATGGTGTGGCTTGTTGCCAACCCGTCGGCAAGACGATTTAAAACAGCTCGTTACGAGAGTGGAGAAGAAGATTGAGTCTATTGAGCCAGGTTAGTGCCTCCCTGTTGGCCCCGAACGACCTCGACGAAGGACGCCTGCAGCAGCTGCTCTGCAGCCTGATGAGCCATCAGGTGGAGTTCGGCGATCTCTATTTCCAGCGCAGCTGGCACGAGTCCTGGATGCTGGAAGATGGCATCGTCAAGGATGGCAGCTACAACATCGATCAGGGGGTCGGGGTGCGCGCCGTCAGCGGCGAGAAGACCGGCTTCGCCTACTCGGACGAGCTGAGCCTGCTGGCGCTGCAACAGTCGGTGACTGCTGCTCGTGGCATCGCCGCTGCCGGTGCTCACGGCAAGGTGAAGGCGTGGGCGCGCACCGAAGCGAACCTGCTCTATCCGGCCATGGATCCGCTACAGACCCTCGACAAGCAGCAGAAGATCGCCCTGCTGGAGCAGATGGACAAGTTTGCCAGAAGTCTGGACCCCGCCATCAACCAGGTGATGGCCTCCATCAGTGGCGTCTATGAAGAGGTGCTGGTGGCTGCGACCGACGGTACCCTGGCTGCCGATATTCGCCCACTGGTGCGGCTGTCTGTGACCGTCATTGCCGAGAAGGGCGATCGTCGCGAGCGCGGCAGTGCCGGTGGCGGCGGCCGCTTTGGTTACGACTGGTTCCTCGAACTGGACGGGCTGGAGAGCCGTGCCTTTGGCTATGTGCGCGAAGCGGTGCGTCAGGCGCTGGTCAACCTCGACGCCATCGATGCGCCGGCCGGCACCATGCCGGTGGTGCTCGGCGCCGGCTGGCCCGGCGTGCTGCTGCACGAGGCAGTGGGTCACGGTCTGGAGGGGGACTTCAACCGCAAGGGCTCTTCCGCGTTTGCTGGCCGCATCGGCGAGCAGGTGGCCTCCAAACACTGCACCATCGTCGATGACGGTACCCTGCCGGGTCGGCGTGGCTCCGTCAGCATAGATGACGAGGGGACGCCGGGTGGCTACAACGTGCTGATCGAGAATGGCATTCTCAAGGGTTACCTGCAGGACAAGCAGAATGCCCGTCTGATGGGGGTGCCGCTCACCGGCAACGGTCGCCGCGAATCCTACGCCGCCATGCCGATGCCGCGCATGACCAACACCTACATGCTGGCGGGTCAGTACGATCCGGCCGAGATCATCGCCTCGGTAAAGAAGGGTATTTATGCCCCCAACTTCGGTGGCGGTCAGGTGGACATCACCTCCGGCAAGTTTGTCTTCTCCGCCTCCGAGGCTTACCTCATCGAGGATGGCAAGATCACTGCCCCCATCAAGGGGGCGACCCTGATCGGCAACGGCCCCGAGGCGATGAGCCAGGTCTCCATGGTGGGTAGCGATCTTGCACTGGATCGCGGAGTCGGTATCTGCGGAAAAGAGGGGCAGAGCGTGCCGGTCGGTGTCGGCCAGCCCACCCTTAAACTGGATCAGCTCACCGTGGGTGGCACCCAGTAAGCCTCGACGCAGAACAAGAACAGAGAGAAACCATGCTTACCCTGTCGAAAATATCCAATATCAGGAGCCAGCTCTCCCCCAGCGAGCTCAAGATTGCCGATTACATCCTCTCCTGTCCGGAACAGGTGACCCACTTCTCCTCTCAGGAGCTGGCCCAGCAGGCGGAGGTGAGCCAGTCGAGCATAGTGAAGTTCACCCAGAAGATCGGGTTCAAGGGCTTCACCGCCTTCAAGCTGGCGGTCAGCGAGGATCTGGGGCGCAAGCATGCCATCAAGACCGACACTGTCGGTGATCTCTACAATGGCATCGGGCGAGACGATGATCTGGAGACCATGGCCAAGAAGCTGGCGCAGGAGAAGATAAATTCTATTATCGAGACCACTCAGGCTCTCGACAGTGCTCTGCTGAAGCAGGTACTCGACACCATAGATGGCGCCGGGCGAGTACAGCTGGTGGGGATTGGCGGTTCGGCACTGACCGCCAAGGATCTCTGGTACAAGTTGCTCAAGATCGGCGTAACTACCCTGTTTGCCCAGGATAGCCATGTGCAGATCTCCATCGCCCAGACCCTGGGGCCGGGTGATGTGCAGCTGGTCATCTCCTATTCTGGCGCCAGCCGTGATGTGCTGGCGGCGGCCGAGCTGGCCAAGCGCAATGGTGCCACCCTGATTGCCGTGACTTCGTTCCGGCAAACCCAGTTGCGCCAGATGGCCGACATGGTGCTGGATACGGTGGCGGAGGAGAACGAACTGCGTATCTCTTCCATCTCCTCCCGTACCGCCCAGAACACCATTACCGACATCCTGTTCCTTGGCCTGGTGCAGCGCAGAGACGAGCGAGCCTGGGCCCTGATCGATGGTACCCGGGATGCCATCGACCGACTCAACAAGGAGTGAGGCCGGCTCTCCCGCTGCATCATCCGTACAACAAAAAACCACCTGAACAGGTGGTTTTTTGTTGTCTGCTAGAGGTCAAGGGCCCAGCGGATAAAGGCTTTACGCCGCTTGGCATCGGCCGCCAGATAGAGTTCCCGCAGGGTGGCATCCGCCTGCTCCGGCGTAAGTGCCGAAGCTGTATGAGCAGTAGTTGCGGCCTGTGTTGCGAAAATGGGGGCCGGGCTTACTGTTGGCGTATGGCTTTCCAGCAGGGCCTGGTAATCGGTGCCCAGACTATCCTGGCTGCGTGGCAGGGCTTGTAGTGCCAGCGGCTGTGAGGTGCCCTTGTCGTCACTCAGCAGCAGGGCCGGGCTGGCGGCAAACTGGCGGATAGCCGAGGAGCTGGTCAGCACCGGGGGGGTCAGTTGCAGCGTCCCTTGTGATGGTGCTGTAAGGGTAACCAGCAGAGGAGCCGAGGTCACGCGTCCCTGGCTCTCGTTGGTGGAGCGAGGGTCACTTGGGCTGTCAAAGCGCACCAGCAGTCGGGACTCTCCCGCCGGGAGCTCAATGGTCCGGGTGAAGACCGAGGGTTTGCCCTGTGGCGAAGCGAGCAGGGTGAGGGTATCGGCCAGCTCCAGTCGGGCGGCCGTGGCCGGTACGCTGAGCAGCAGGGCAAACAGGGGGGATAATAGTAGGGGAGAGAGCAGGGAGGATCGTGCCATCATAAGACTCCATGAAGGAGCCGGCCCGCAGGCCGGCAACCAGATCAGAATTCGTAGCGCAGGCCGAGGTGGTAGAAGCTCTCGCTGTTGCTGCTGCCACCAAAACTGGTGATGGTGCTACCAGCCAGACCATCTTCACCATTGCGGATCACATAGGCGCTGTAGAGGGAAGATCGCGGGGTGAGCTTGTATTGCAGTTCCAGCGTAGTATCGCGCAGTGCCATCTGGTCGCCCCCCTCGTTGACGAGGTGACGATAGCCTGCGCGGGCCGCCCACTTCTGGTTGATGTCATACACCGCGGTCAGTTCCCACACCTTGTCTTCACTGTCGGCACGGCCATCGCGATAGGTCACCTGATCCTTGCTATAGAGGGCGCCCAACATCAGAGGGCCGAGATAGTAGCGGGTACCGATCCCGGCGAAGCGATACTCATCGGCATTGGGATCGACCTTGCTGCCACTGCTCTGGGCGGCTTTGGTCTGCTGATACGCCACGACTGGAGCCAGTTTGCCTGCATTGCCCAGATCGAAGGTGTAGCGCAGGGCGCCGTTGTAGCCGTAATCAAGATCCGAGGTACCGTTACCAAGGATGTAGGCGAGCGAGAGATCCAGATTGCCGAGGGTGTTCTGGTACTGCAGGGTGCCATCCTGACGGAACACCTGCACGGCGGTGGAGTCCACCTTGCTGGCCTGACGAGCCATGGAGACATCAGAGGCGGCAAACACATCGCCAATATCGGTGAACATGATGAGGCCGGAAGAGACGCGCCCGCCGGTCACCTTGCCCCACTGACCACCATCGATCCCTGCCCAGACGTAACGGGCAGTGAGGTCGCTGCTGTTCTTCTGCACGTTGTTGGCGTATTCGGCTGCATTGACCTGATATTGCGCCATGCCGATCACTGCGACATCGTCATTGACGGTCTGACGGGCGGTAAAGCCGATACGGCCATCGAAGTCACCCTGATCATTGCCGCTCTTCTTGTCGGAAATATTGAAGCCAAGACGGCCGTAGAGGTCGACGTTGGAGCCATCGTCAGCCTGATAGATGACGGCCGCATGAGCGGAACCTGTGCCGAGCAGTGCGGGAAGAACCAGAGCAAGCATGGATTTTTTCATTTTTTATCGTTCCTGTACGGGCTCTGTGCCAGAGCCGGGATGAGTTTGGCCATGACCCCGATTGCTCGGGGCCAGACCTTGGCTAGAAATCCGGAGGAGGGATTAACTCAGATCGACGTTCTTGCAGCCGAACATCAGGGTGAAGAGATAGCCGCCGAGGTAGGCGACGGCGAGGCCGACCGCATAGACCATCATGCCGGGGAAGATCCCCTGGGCGGAGGTCATCAGCGGCAGGGCGACGATACCGGATGGTCCAAAGACGGTGTTGAGGCCGACCGGCAGACCCAGCCAGGAGATCAGGCCAACCACGAAGCCCCCCAGCGAACCACCGCAGCAGGCCGTGATAAAGGGTTTGACCCGCGGCAGGGTGACGCCGTAGATGAGCGGCTCACCGACCCCCAGAATGCCCGGAATGATGGTGCCCTTCACCTGAGTGCGCAGTAGGGAATCCTTGCCTGCCCGGCTGTAGAGCGCCAGCGCAGCCCCTACCTGTCCGGCACCGGCCAGCGCCAGGATAGGAAACAGGGAGTTGAAGCCCTGGGCATCCATCAGCGCAAAGTAGACGGGAACGAACCCTTGGTGGATGCCGAACATCACCGAGATGAGGAACAGGCCAGCCAGAATAGCGGTACCGAACGGGTTGCCATTGAGGTTGATGAAGAGCCAGGACATGCCGTTATAGAGCTGCACGCCGAGGGGCATGATCAGGATAAAGGTGACGGCTCCCATGATCAGCAGGGTGATGCAGGAAGTGAGGATCATATCCAGACTGTCCGGCATGTAGCGGCGAACCTGGCGCTCAACCGAGGCGCCTATGATGCAGGCGATCAGCACGCCGATGATGTTGCCGCGGGGATCGATCTGATGGCCGAAGAAGTCGGTGATACCGGAGTAGATGCCGCTGCTGGCCTGAGGGTCATAACCCATGACAAACAGAGAGGCGATGATGGCACCGTTGACGCCGGAGCCACCAAACGCCTTCTGGGCGTTGTAGCCGATCAGGATGCTGAGGAAGCTGAACAATCCCTTGCTGAAGAGCTTCATGTAGCCGACAAATTCGGCCAGCATGCCCCCTGTCTGCTGTCCTTCCAGCAGCAGGGTTTGCTCGATCAGGGTGGCGCAGCCGAGCAGCAGACCCGCAGCGATAAAACCGGGGATCAGCGGTGTGAAAATGGTGGCAAACTTGGCCAGGAAGCGGTGCGCCGCACTGCTCTGTTTCTGCTTCAGCGCCTGTTTGTTGGCGGCGGCGATGTCGACAAGATCCGCTGATTGCGGGCGGGGGGCGGTGAGGATGCCCGCGTCCGCACTCAGCATGCCGTTCATCATTTCGCAGGCGGTCTGGGCTTTGCCCGGACCAAGCACGATCTGGAACTGGTTGTCGCTTTCAATCACCCCCATCACCCCGGCGATCCGTTTGATGGTATCGCGATCGGCATGCAGGCTGTCCGCCAGGCTCAGCCGCAAGCGGGTCATGCAGTGGCCACAGTTGGTGATGTTATCCCGGCCGCCGATGGCCTGGATGATCTGGCCAATCATGGAATCAGTTATTTTTGCCATAAAGAACCCGGTCAGTCTGATGTGAGGGGGCGGATGCCCCCGCTTATGTTGTTATCCTGTCGCCATTGCTGGCGCGGCCAATGTGCGGTCGGCCGATTAATCTGTGCATTTGCTGATAAAGCCGCCGCTGCTTTTCAGCCGCTCTCGTGCTTCGCTGGCGGAGATATTGGCCAGGATCATTACGATGGCGGTCTTGCAGTGGTTATCTGCGGCGGCGAGAGCCTGCTCGGCCGTGCCACGGTCACATTCGGTTGCTTCCATGACGATGCGCTTCTGGCGCTCCACCAGTTTGGCGTTGGTCGCCTCCACATCCACCATCAGATTGCCGTAGACCTTGCCGGTACGGATCATGGCGCCGGTCGAGAGCATATTGAGGATCAGCTTCTGGGCTGTGCCCGCTTTCATGCGGGAGGAGCCGGTCACAATCTCGGGGCCGACCACGGCGACCATGCTGATGTCGGCCGCTTTGGCGAGCGGGCTGCCCGGGTTGCAGCTGATGCTGCACACTGTGGCACCCAGGCTCCTGGCATATTGCATGGCGCCCAGCACATAGGGGGTTCGCCCGCTGGCTGCGATACCCACCAGCACGTCGTGGGCACTGAAGTGGATATTTTTAAGATCGTTGGCACCGAGTTCTGCATCGTCTTCGGCATTCTCCACCGCCTGCAGTATGGCCTTGTGGCCCCCGGCAATCAGGCCGATGACCAGCTCGGCAGAGACCCCGTAGGTGGGCGGGCATTCGCTGGCGTCCAGGATGCCGAGGCGTCCGGAGGTGCCAGCCCCGATGTAGATCAGGCGGCCGCCTTTGCCAAATGCGGCTGCAATAGCATCGACCGCCTTGGCGATCTCGGGCAGCAGTTGGCCTACAGCCACTGCAACGTGTTGATCTTCTTGATTGATGATCCGCAGCATATCCAGCGTCGGGAGCTGATCGATCTCGATGCTGGCTGGATTGCGGGTTTCGGTAATCATGCTTGATAGGTCAATGGTCATCGCTTCCTCTACTTCAGGTCGTCGCCATTCCCGGCGTAAATCATTCTTCTCGATGCGGGTCATCATGCTCGATTTTTGATTTTTATTATGAGACTGATGTCGCATAATTAATTATTCCAATTATTTTCTTTTTAAAGGAGGTAAAATTCCATCAGAGGAGCATAGAGAGAAGAGGGAGTGACAGGGGGATTGGCTAGCCTGCTTGATGGACATGCAACAAAAAGCCCCGGTCAGTAGGCCGGGGCTTGCAGAATCATCGGTGTTAATTGACCGAGATGGCGCGGGCGTCGATGAAGTAACGGGCTTTACCCTGTTTGTCGATCTGGATTTTGGCGAGCAGCCTCTCTTGCTGCCTGTGTTCCCACAGTTGTTCTATGTTGGCAAGAGCTGGATTGGCTATGCCGAGCACATTCAGGTATTCGTGAAACAGGCTATGACTGCCGATTTCGGTCAGCATCTTGGTCATATGGGCACTCTTCTGGAACAAGGGGGGCAGATAACAAGATAGCCATGTCGAGCTGAATGAGTGCTGTACAAAAAACAAACAGAGCTTCTGGCAACAGCAGAGATAATGCGGGTCAGCGAGTGCGGGATCGCAGACAACAAAAAGCCCCGTTCGGTGGAGCGGGGCTGGCTGGTTATTCGGTATCAGTTGATGGATATTGCGCGAGCATCGATGAAGTAACGGGCATTGCCCTGTTTGTCGATCTGGATTTTGGCGACCAGCTGCTCCCGCTTTTTATATTCCCAGTGTTGCTCAATTTTGGCGAGGGATGGGCTCGCAATCCCAACCACGTTCAGGTACTCGTGAAACAGGCTATGGCTCCCTATTTCGGTCAGTATCTTCTCCATCTGCATACTCTCCTGAAGTTGAGTGGGTATTCATCAACAAACCTATCAGCGTCCGTCTGAATAAAGTCTGTATAAAAAACAAACTAACCCATTTTTGTGTCAATAACATGATCAGGAACAAGATCAGTGCAGATCGTCAGGGACTTTTTGATACCGTTTTCAATCAGGGCTGACGGGCTTTTGCGGCAACTGATCAAACGTGCCGGAAGCCTGCGGTAGCGCCGGTGCGGTTTGCACGGCCTGGCCACCGTGGAAGACCGGATCCTGTGCCACTTCCTTGATGCCGTTGATGCAAAACTGCATACCCATGCAGACCAGCAGGAAGCCCATGATGCGTGTCATGGCATCGATGCCGGTGGCGCCAAGGATCTTGCAGACCGGATCCGCCAGCTTCAATACTCCCCAGCTGATCAGGCTCATCAGGGCAAACGCAGTGACCATGGCGCCATAGATGGTGAGGCGGTTGTACTCGTCAGGCAGCTCGGCAATCTGGGCTGCCCCGCTTATCACCAGCGCCATGGTGCCCGGCCCGCACATGCTGGGCATGGTGAGTGGTACGAAGGCAATGCTCTGGTTGATATCGACCCCGCTCTGCTGGCTGGGGGCGGGGAACAGCATGCGAAAGCCGATAAAGCCGATGATGAGCCCCCCGGCCAGGCGCAAACCCGGAATGGAGATACCGAACAGATCCAGAATCGAGGATCCGATAAAGAAAGTGATGCAGAGGGTGCAGAACAGATAGATGGCCGCCATATTGACCTGACGTCGCACATGTTCGCGCGACATCCCCTTGCTCAGCCCCAGCAGCAGGGTGGCCGTGGTAGGCGGATTGACCATGGGCAGCAACGCCAGCAAAGCGAGAAATACGACCTGAAAGAACATGTTGAGCCTCGGATAGCAGGGATGAATGGGAATACCTTGATCCAGGTGGTCACCTGACTCAAGAGGGAGGCTATCTTATGCTGGCGAAACTGAACATAAGCAGTACAAAAAAGCCCCGGCAGATACCGGGGCTTGTTGTTCGGGTCAGGCCGCTTGCGGCGCTTGCTGTTGCCGGATGGCCCGTTGCTGGAACCAGAGCCAGAGGCCGATGGCGAAACCCAGCACCGACAGGCTTACCACATAGTGGGAGGGGGCCAGCATGTCGCTCTTCATCCAGAGGGTCACCGCCATCGGGGTGAGGCCGCCGAAGATGGCGTAGGCCACGTTGTAGGAGAACGACAGACCGGAGAAGCGCACCACCGGCGGGAAGGCGTTGACCATCACGTAAGGCACGGCGCCGACAATCCCGACCGCAAAGCCTGCCAGCATGTAGAGCGGCACCAGCTGGCTCGTACCGGCCGCCAGACCGTGATAGAAGGCGTAGCTGGAGCCTGCCAGCAGCAGGGAGCCGAACATGAAGGTGAGACCGCTGCCCAGCAGGTCGATCAGTCGGCCATAGACGATGCAGCCGAGGGTCAGGGCAATGATCGCCAGCGAGTTGGCGGTCAGGGCGTCCGCCGGGCTGATGCCATAGACCTTCTGCAGATAGGTGGGGGTCATCAGGATCACCACCACGATACCGGCGGAGAGCAGCCAGGTGAGCAGCATGGAGACCACCACGCTGCTCTTGTGGTTGCGCAGTACCGACTTGAGGGGGAGTTCGTCAGCCAGGGTCTTGTTGGCCTTCATCTCGGCGAAGACCGGGGTCTCGTGCAACCAGCGACGCAGGTACATGGCGACGATGCCGAAGATACCGCCCAGCAGGAAGGGCACTCGCCAGCCCCAGTCACTCACTTCGGCCGGGGTCAGGCTCTTGTTGACCGCAGTGGCGATGAGGGAGCCGAGCAGGATGCCGGCCGTCAATCCCGCCGTGAGCGTGCCGCAGGCGACCCCGACCCGACGGGCAGGAACGTGCTCGGCGACAAACACCCAGGCGCCCGGCACTTCACCGCCGATGGCGGCGCCTTGCAGGATCCGCAGTCCCAGCAGGGCGATGGGGGCGCCGATGCCGAGCACTGCATAGGTGGGTAGCAGACCGATCAACAGGGTCGGCAGCGCCATCATGATGATGCTGAGGGTGAACATCCGCTTGCGACCGATGAGATCGCCAAAGTGGGCCATAATGATGCCGCCGAGCGGGCGGGCCAGATAACCGGCGGCGAAGATGCCGAAGGTCTGGAACTGGCGCAACCACTCGGGAATATCTGCCGGGAAGAACAGCTCGCCGATGACCACGGCGAAAAAGACGAAGATGATGAAGTCGTAAAACTCCAGCGCACCGCCGAGGGCAGCCAGACTCAGGGTTTTGTAATCCTGTCGATTGAGGGGGCGGGCGTGATCGTGTTGTTGTGTGGTCGTGGTCATATCCGTATGTTTCCCATCGGTTTTTTTAGTTATTGTCACCCCGTGCAAGGGGCATATACAGGTGATCGAGAGTATGCTGCCTGCCTCTTGTGTGTAAATCGCGCAATTCGCAACACTGTCTTGCATCTTTTTGGGGCAATCCGAATGCCCCGCTGGCGGAGGAATGATGGAAAAGAAACGGGTACTGCTCTCCTGGAGCAGCGGCAAGGATTGCGCATGGGCTCTGCATCAGTTGCGGCAGGATCCCGCCATCGAGGTGGTGGGGCTGTTTACCACCCTCAATCAGGCATTCGAGCGGGTGGCGATGCACGGGGTGCGCAAGCAGCTGTTGACCGAACAGGCCGCCTGCGTCGGGCTGCCCCTCATCACCATCGATCTGCCCTGGCCCTGCAGCAACGAGGATTACGCCCGCATCATGACCGGCTTTATCGCCGATGTGGTGGCACAGGGGATCCGCCATATGGCCTTTGGCGACTTGTTCCTTGAGGATGTGCGCGCCTACCGTGAAAAGCAGCTGGCAGGCACCGGCATCGAACCACTGTTCCCGCTGTGGGGCAGCAATACCCGTGAACTGGCGTCGCAGATGGTGGCCGCTGGGTTGAAGGCGCGGATCAGTGCTCTCGACCCGAACAAGTTGGATGCCAGCCTGGGTGGCCACGATTTTGACGAGGCACTGCTGGCGGCGCAGCCGGCGGGGGTCGATCCGTGCGGCGAGAACGGCGAGTTTCACACTCTGGCCTATGATGGCCCCATGTTTCTGCGCCCGCTGGCGATCTGCACGGGGAAGACGGTGGAGCGCGATGGTTTCATTTTCACTGACTTGTTGCCTGCTGATTCCAGCACCTAGTCGAGTTTGGCCTCCTGATCGCTCTTGTCGTCGTTGTAGCGCAGCGCGATCTCGTGAAATTGCACGTGGATGTGAGCGAAGGCATCCGTGATGTCGGGATCAAAATGGTTGCCCCTTCCCGCCAAAATGATGGGCACCACCTCTGCATGGGTCATGGCTGCCTTGTAACACCGCTTGCTGATCAAGGCATCGTACACATCTGCTAGCGCCATCAGTCGGGCCGAGAGGGGAATCTCATCTCCTATCAGACCGTAGGGGTAGCCGGTGCCATCCCACTTCTCGTGGTGGTAGCAGGCGATCTCCTTGGCCAGTCTCAGAAATTCCACCTCTACCCCCAGTGCCTCCTCGGCGTGGACTATGGCCTCCTTGCCAAGGGTGGAGTGGTGTTTCATCTGGGCGAACTCATCTTCATCGAGTTTGCCAGGTTTGAGCAGGATCCGGTCCGGTACGCCGACTTTGCCGATATCGTGCAGGGGGGCCGACTTGAACAGCAGCTCTATTGTCTTGGGGGTCAGCTCGGCACGAAAGCGAGGGTGCTCGCAGAGAGTTTCCGCCAATAGCTTCACATAATGCTGGGTGCGCAGAATGTGGTTGCCGGTCTCGTTGTCCCGGGTTTCGGCCAGAGAGGCGAGGGAGTGGATGGTGATGTTCTGGATCAGCTCGTTTTCTCGGGTGCGTCGTTCCACCTCCTGCTCCAGATAGGCATTTTGGTCATGTAGCAGATCCCGTGCCGCCTTCAGCTCAAGGTGGTTTCTGACGCGGGCCAGCACGATGGCGGGGGAGATCGGCTTGTGAATATAGTCCACGGCGCCGAGAGCCAGTCCATGTGCCTCGGCGCTCTCCTCTACCTTGGCAGTCAGAAAAATCACCGGAATATGCCGTGCCTGCGGCATCTCCTGCAGTGCCTGCATCACCTGATAACCATCCATCCCGGGCATCACGACATCAAGCAGGATCAAATCTACCCGGGAGTCTGATGACAGTATCTCCAGTGCCCGCTGGCCACTGATGGCGACCTTGACCCGGTA
The DNA here is from genome assembly GCF_049173005.1 of Aeromonas sp. 602658. Classification (NCBI taxonomy): domain Bacteria; kingdom Pseudomonadati; phylum Pseudomonadota; class Gammaproteobacteria; order Aeromonadales; family Aeromonadaceae; genus Aeromonas; species Aeromonas sp. 602658. Next base: position 64,579 of record NZ_JAAKRF010000012.1, read on the forward strand.
TTGTGGGCTGAGCAAGGCGCTGAGCAATGAGAGGTTTTCAGGGGTGTCATCGACCACCAGCAGGGTGGGCTTGGTATCGGGATCCAGCAGGTTGAGCATGGTGGTGCCCTCACTCTTGGTTGAACAGATCGGGCCTGAGGGCCCGGACTCGTTGCAGATGTGCAAGTGCATCCGTAAAACGGAAGCCGGTAATGGCGTCAGCCATCCTGGATGCCGTCTCTCCCAGCACTCTCGTCAGCTGCTGCTGATGCTGCTGGAACAGGGTCAGAGCTCCGGCATCATCTTCCGCCAGCAGCCGGATCAGCTGCGCCAGCAGGGGCGCCAGGTCGACTTGTTCTTGCTCCGGCAGGTCGGCTGTGGTCTGGGTGGGTAGCAGGGCCTGTAGGCCATCGCTCAGTTGCTGCTGCATCTGCAGCCCCTGTTCCGCCAGTGGAAGCAGGCTGGTGGTGTCATCCCCCCGGGAGAGTGCACTCTCCAGCCTGGCCGAGATACCCCGCAGTGGTTCGGCGCCCAGAGTGGCGGTAATCCCCTTGAGGGTATGGGCCTGACGATGGGCCTCCTCCCGGTCGTTCTTCTGCAGGGCGGCGATCAGGCTCTGCATGGGCCGGGTGCCCTGTTGGGCAAATCGTTGCAGCAGATCCTGATACCACCCCCAGTTGTACATCAGCCGTTGCAGGGCGGCTTCGGCATTGAGTCCGAGCGCTCTTAACTGAGGCTGCAATGGCTGGTGCTGTGGTGAAGGTGCGCTCTTGGGTATTGCATCGGTTTCAACGCTGAAGGCAGGGGCCCAGCACTGCAGTGCGGCATAAAGCTTGTCGGGGTCGATGGGCTTGGCGATGTGGTCATCCATACCGGCCGCCAGACAGCGTTCCCGGTCACCGGCCATGACATTGGCCGTCATGGCGAGGATCGGAGTGTGGTGCCCTTCGCTCTCTTGCTGGCGCAACTGACGGGTGGCAGTCAGTCCATCCATCACCGGCATCTGCATGTCCATCAGGATCAGGTCGTATGGTTGTTGCGCAGCCATTTCCAGAGCAATGGCACCATTGGCAGCAATGCTGACGTCGATGCCCGCCGCTCGCAGCAGTTCCATGGCCACCTGCTGATTCAGCTCGTTGTCTTCTGCCAGCAGTATACGGAGTCCCTCGAAGCGATAGTTGTGGGTAGGCTGGGTGGGCTTCAAGGCAGTCGCCGTGGTTTGCTGGCCGAACAGCCCAATGATGGTATCAAACAACACAGAGGCACAGACTGGTTTGACCAGCACCCTATCAAAGCCGGCGGCCTCTGCTTCGCGAAAAATCTCTTCCCGCCCATAACCTGTCACCATGACCCGATAAAGCCGCTTGCCAAGGCCGCGGGCGATGAGGCGGCGCCCCGTCTCTATGCCATCCAGCCCGGGCATGTGCCAATCCAGCAGCACCACCTCGTAGGCGTTACCTTCCTGCTCGGCACAGGCGATCATCTGCAGCCCTTGCTGACCCGATTCGGCGGTGTCGACCACGAAACTCATGCTGCGCAGCAGGGCAGCCAGTATGGTGCGGGCGCTGGCACTGTCGTCGACCACCAGTATGCGGCGGCCACGCAGATCCAGACTTGGCAGATAGCGTGAGCGGTATCTGCCGCGGCCGAGTCGGGCAGTAAACCAGAAAGTGCTTCCCTTGCCCGGTTCGCTCTGCACGCCGACCTCCCCTCCCATCAGTGCCGCCAGTTCGCGGGAGATGGCGAGCCCGAGGCCGGTGCCGCCGTATTTGCGGGTGGTGGAGCTGTCCGCCTGCTGGAAAGACTGGAACAGCCGTTGCTGCTGCTCCTGGCTCATGCCGATCCCCGTGTCCTGCACCGAGCAGTGCAACAGCACCTCTTGCGGTCGTTTCTCCAGACAAGTGACCTTGACCAGTATCTCCCCCTGCTCGGTGAATTTGACTGCGTTGTTGGCGTAGTTGATCAGGATCTGGCCGAGCCGCAGGGGATCGCCATAGAGCAGGGTGTCTAGCTGGTGATCGACCTCGAACAGCAGTTCTATGCCTTTGGCTTCGGCCTTCTCGCCCACCAGGGTTGCCAGATTTTCCAGCACATGGTCGAGATCGAACTCGATCTGCTCCAGATCCAGCTTGCCCGCCTCGATCTTGGAGAAGTCGAGGATATCGTTGATGATGCCGAGCAGGTGATGGGCCGAGCGCTGGATCTTGCCCAGATAATCAGCCTGCTGCGAGTCGAGGCGTGTTTGCAGGGCGAGGTGGGCCATACCCAGAATGGCGTTCATCGGGGTGCGGATTTCATGGCTCATGTTGGCGAGAAAATCGCTTTTGGCCCGGGTTGCGCTTTCTGCCAGCTCATAGGCCTGCTCCAGCTCCTGATTCTTGGTCTGCATCACGGCGAACAGCTCATCCCGGGTCGGTTCAGCGAACTGCTGCTGCATCTGCAACAGCAGAGCGTCATCGGGCCAGTGTGGCAGGTGGCATACCAGAGCGATGGCGGTGTCAGCATGAGGAACCAGCCGGATGCTGCCATGGGTTGCACCGGGTGCGTTGTGCTGCAGTGGCTCGTCGGCCGAGAGGGAGACCCACAGCTCCCGCGTATTGCTCTCCAGCCAAAGCTGGAGTTGCAGTGAGTCGATGGTTGCCGTCAGCTGGCGCACCAGCTCCGAGGTGGTACCCGCCAGCGGCGCCACGAAGGTGGGGCTCTTGTCGATGCAGGTGAGCACCTGGATCACCTTGCGTCTGGCGGTGAGGGCTGCCGTCGGGCCAGAGAGCCTGATATCACCGATCAGCTGCCGCATCTAGCGCTCCTTCTCTGGTTGTACCCGCAGCACAATACAGCTCGCATCGTCGGTGCTGCGCCCACTATGGTCTATGACTTGACGGGCCAGAATGACGGGATCAGCCCCCAGATCCAGTGCGCCGTCACGCAGGTTGAGTGACTCGCTGATGCCATCCGAATAGAGCATCAGCACATCCCCCGGCTTGATGGGCTGCCGTTGCAGCAAGGGGGTGGGGAAGCGCTCCCCCAGCACCCCATCACGGGAGATACCGCGCCAGAGGTCATGGCCGCGCAGACAGATGCGGGTGTTGCCGATGCCGGCGTAGCTCAGTTCACCCCGTTCACTGTTGACCAGGGCTATGCCAGCGGCCGCTCCCCGGGTACCGATGCAGTGTTGGTGCAACAGCTGCAGCAGAGGTGCCGGCTCCTGTTCAGGGGTGTTTTGCAGCGCCTCTTGCAGTATCAGTGCCAGCTTGTTGGCCGAGGAGCCGTGGCCGCTGACATCGATCAGTACCAGCAAGACGCCGTCGGATGTGGGCCGGATAAAGACCAGATCGCCGGAGACCTTTTCCGGATAACAGGGTCTGTTTTCGCTAGCCCAGACCAGTGTCAGACCTGCCTGCCCCCATTGTTGGGTGGGCGTGATGAGACGTGGGACCGAGGGTACAGAACCCAGCCATTTGCGCGCCTGCACCAGGGTGCCCCCTTCCGGCGGTGTGCTGATGGTGAGCTCTGACATCATGCGCCGCACGCCGGGCAGTCCCAGTCCCAGGGTGCCGGAAGTGCTGTAGTGATCCTGCAGGGCCTGATAGACATCCGATATGCCGGGCCCTTTGTCACGGGCGATGATGTCGATGCAGGATCTCCCCTTCGGGTGATGGAGCATCAGGGTGATCTCCCCCTGCCCGGCGTATTTCAGGATATTGCTGCCAAGTTCGGAGACCACGGTGGAGAGCATGGCGCGATCCACGTCGGATAGGTTGGCGATAAATGGGAGCCGACGAACCGACATCACAGCCAGGTGCAGATCGATATCGTGGCGTAGCGGATAGCTGGCCTCCCGGGTCGCATGCTCTTGTATCATGGCGGTTTACTCCTCGCCCTGGAGGCGGCTGACATGGGCAAAAGCGTCGTCCATGTCGATGAAGCAGCGCAGTGGCCCGGGCTGTGCCTCGGCTAGCGCCAGAAATGCGGCGATCCCGGCATTGAGCCCTACCAGCAGGCAGGTGGCACCCAACAGACGGCACACCTCGGCAAGTTTGCAAACCTGTCTGAATTCATGGTGATCCAGTAGCATGACGCCGGAGAAGTCGAGCAAGACTGCATGGTGACGCCCGTGTACCAGTCGCTGGGAGAGGGCCTGCATCAGCATCTGCATGCCGTCGTCTCCGAGATCGGGGCGCATGCTGACTACTATGCAGTCGGCCATATCGGCGATGCCAAGATCGTTGTTGAGCTGCATGGTCATTGCCGCGACCTAGAGGGCTGAGCCAACCCGTTTGAGCGCTATTTCGAAGGCGTCTCTCAGGGTCGCTGTGGTACGGACGTCACCGACCGACACCCCCAGCTCCACCATGGTACGGGCAATGGCGGGGGAGACTCCCGAGATGATGGCTTCACAGCCCATAAACTGGGTCGCCTTGGTGATCTTGATCAGCTGGTTGGCGACGCCAGTGTCCACGGTGGCGACTCCGGCAATATCCAGCACAAAGACCCGGGCGCGGGTTTCGGCAATCTTGGTGAGCGACTTGTTCATCACGTCGGCAGTGCGCATGGAGTCGATGATCCCAACCAGTGGCAGTAGCAGGATCCCGTCCCAGATAGGGGTGACAGGGGTCGACATCTCTTGCAGAGACTTGTGCAGCTCCTCGCGCACTCTGGCGGCCTCTTCCGCTTCCACCATCGCCTGTTTGAGCTGGCGGTGCTGCTCCACCTGCGCCGTGATGTCGGTGGCAAACTTGACGATTTTACTGGGCTTGCCGTTCAGATCCAGCACGGGGTTGTAGGAGCCCTGGATCCATACCTCCTGTCCCTGCTTGTTCAGGCGGCAGAATTCGCCAGCCAGAAACTCGCCCCGGCGCAGCGTGTCCCAGAAGGCGAGGTAATCCGCCGACTGGGCGTAGTCTGGGTCAACCAGCAGCCTGTGGTGTTGCCCTTTCAGCTCTTCCAGCTGGTAACCCACTATGTCGAGAAAGCGTGGATTGGCATCCAGTATGGTGCCCTCCAGCGAAAACTCGACCTTGCCCATGACCCGGCTCAGCGCATTGAGCTGGCCCTCGAAGCTGGCCGTGAGCTGCTTCTGCCCGGTCAGATCCATGGCGTACAGAGTCATACGAGATAGTTGTCCATTGTCATCCAGAACCGGGCTGCAGGCTCCACGGATCCAGACATCCCGTCCCGGCTTGTCCAGCAGGTGAAGCTCGTCCTCCTGCGAGGAGCCGCTGCGCAGTGCGGCCTGAAAGGTGTCATGTGTGGCGGATTGCACCTGGTCCGGGGAGAGCAGCATGCCGTAGTGCTTGCCGGAGAGCTCATCTAGCGTGTAGCCCATGAGGCTCAGAAATCGCGGGTTGGCATCAAGGATCTGCCCCTCTGGCGAGAGTTCGAGCCGTACCAGCACCTGATCGAGGGTGTCTATCCCGGCATGATGAGTGGAAGGGGCCGAACCTGTGGTATTGGAAGAGGAAGTGTGCGCGTCCATGGCATCTCCAGAGAGAGTCGTTGATTTTGATATCAATAGCGGGTGTTAAGCAGTTATAGCCCACTCTGGCTCTTCCAGCCGATATCTAGGGTCAAAAGAGGCTTGTCATATCCTGGTTGGTGGAGGCTTATCCCGGGCGGATAAAATGGGGGGCTAGCCACCAAGACCGAGACCGTGAGCCAGATCCTGCAGCAGACCATGAATATTCCGGCCGACCAGCTCAATCCGGTGATCTTCGCCGGTGGCCAGCGGGGCAGAACACCAAGGTGCAGTGGCTCAAGGATAAGCCGATGACGCTCTTCTACGGTGATATCAAGGCGGCGCAGGAGGTCGGCATTCGCGGCATTCGTCTGCTGCGGGCCGCCAACTCCAGCTATCGGCCACTGCCGTTGGCAGGGGCGCTGGGAGAAGAGGTGATCATCAACTCCCAGTTCTGATCCGGAGCGGATCCATGCAAAAGGGCGGGGCCATTGGCACCCGCCCTTTTTGCATCCGTTATTCAGCTCGGGTCAGTCGTCTGCCCACGGCATCTCGGGCAGGCTGTCGAGGAACTCGCCGTAACGGGTCAGATTGAAGGGGCCCTGATCGGCCTCCATTGCCAGCAGCTCGGCACCGAGGGCGCAGGCGATATATTGCAGTGCCTCCTCCCGCGGGGTGCCCTTCATCACCAGTCTCATCAAGGTAGCTTTCACGTGGGGCGGGTGACCGTCGTTGAGCTGGTTCTCCACCATCTCCAGCAGCGCGTCTTCATCAAAAAATTCCTGAGTGTCGTTCATGGGATATCCGCAACAGTGAATGTGGCGGCCAGTATAGCCTGAATGTGACTAACACCTTGAATGGCCAGCGAATAAACAATCCGATGGGGAGGCCATTTGTTACCCATAATTAGGAGGAGTTTGCCAAGGCAAACAGGTTGGAACACATATAACATGGATGGACACGCCTATGCCCACGATAGATTCCCTGCTGGCCGAGCCCAAGCTACTGCCCCAGATCCCGGAAGTGATGCGCGATTTGATCCAGACCTTCAATGAAAAGGATCCGGATCTGCTCAAGATCAGCAAGTTGATCAACAAGGACCCTGTCATCTCCGCCAAGTTGCTGCGGCTGGCCAACTCGGCCAAATTCGGCAGCAGTCGTCAGATCGGCACCGTCAATGAGGCCGCGGTGCGGCTTGGATTGGCGATGGTGCGCAACATGGTGCTGGCCTGCGGGCTCACCGAATCGGTCACTGCGGTGCCCGGCATTGACCTCAAACATTTCTGGGGCTGCGTCTTCAATGTGGCGGAGCTGGCGCGTCGTCTGGCGGTGAAGAAGGGGATGAAGGGGGATGAGGTCTTTACCTGCGCCCTGCTCTACGATCTTGGCCGACTGGTGATGCATGTGGGCCTGCCGGAAAACACCGTCCATCACATCCACGATCTGGAGTTGCACAAGGGACGGGCCAAGGCGGAAGAGCTGGTGGTCGGCTTCAACTATGCCCAGGTCGGGGCGGCCATGGCACGCTACTGGAAGTTCCCCGAGACCATCAGCAATGCGGTGGAGTATCACTACAACCCCATGCTGGCCAAGGAGTTCTCCGCCGAGGCCGGGTTGATCCATCTGGCGATCGTGCTGGCTGCGCAATCCGATGTGGGGGAAGAGGCGCCACCCGAGTGGCCCCACAAGGTGGCAGATGCGCTGCGGTTGAGCTGGGCCGATTGCGCCGCCCAGTTCACTGCCCTGCGCGAGCAGGGTAATGGCTACGCCGGGTTGCTGGCTGCCTGAGCCCGTTTATCCCATCTCATCAGGGGCCAACATGGCCCCTTTTTCATGGCCGATGGCGCCACAGGCTTGCCAGCCCTGGAGTGACGGGGCACTCTTTGCCCTTCACTTTCCGTTTGAGAGCCCTTGCCATGATTACCTCCTCCCGCCTGATCCTGCGCGAAATGATCGCCACCGACGCTCCCTTCATCCTTGAGCTGCTTAATGACGGCGACTTTTATCGTTACATCGGTGATCGGGGCATTCGTACCCTCGAACAGGCGCAGGACTATATCCAGCAGGGGCCGGCGGTCAGCTATGCCCGCTATGGTCACGGACTCTATCTGGTGGAGCGCAAGGAGGACGGTGCCAGCCTCGGTATCTGCGGCCTGATCAAGCGCGATACCCTGGAGCAGGTCGATATCGGTTACGCCTTCCTGCCGCAATATCGCGGTCAGGGCTACGCCATTGAAGCGGCGCAGGCCGCCCTTGCCGATGGCAAAAGCCGGTTGGGGATCGGGCAGGTGGTTGCCATCGTCACTCCGGGCAACGAGCGATCCATCGGCCTGCTGGCCAAGCTGGGGCTGGTGCGCAGTCGGCTGGTCAAGCTGAGCGAAGATGCCGATGAGTGCCTGCTGCTGGAGCAGTGATCAAGGTCAGAGAGTGGGGAAGCGAATGGCGAGGTGGCTGTCAGGCTGAGTGACAAGCAAGAGCCCGGGTCTGGCTAAAAGCGTGAGAGAGAAGCAAAGAGGCCGCCGTGAGTTGCGGCCTGTCTGCATCGGGCGCTGCCGGAGGGCAGGCAGGATCAGTTGAGGTCTTCGATGGAGAACTCGCCAGCGATACCATCACAGGAGATGGCGAAACCGCCGCTGAAGCGGGTGCTGAACTGGATCAGAAACGCATCATTGTCGTGCTCTTGCACAGGCAGGTTGATGGGCTTGCTGCGACGCAGGGGCTTGTGTGTTTGTACTGCTTTCATCATGGTATTTCTCTATATAAATTAGGTGTTTGCTCCTTGTATTGGCAAATGTCAGGTCAATGGGCGCGGTCGATTGGGTGAACGACAAGCGCGCAGGAATACCCAGCCCGGTTAAGGGGCGTCTGCACTTTCAAGGAATATGCTGATGCATAAATCAAATTGGGTGGGCAGATCGGGTCTGCACCGTGAGAGCCGGGCAACGCAGGCAGACAGCCTGACGGTTCTCAAGGCGAGTAAATCAGAAGAAGGTTATGCGGGTACTGGCAGGATTCATCGTGAGGTGAAGCATTGCAGGGTAAACATAAACAGGGCTGATTAACTAGCCGACGCGCATTCTCTCCTCGAAATGAATAAAAAGCAAACAATAATTTGCCGATGTTGAAGTCAGTACACTTTTCCTCTGTGTAATCAAGGTGCTATCAGCAGCAAATATTCGCAACTATCCGCCATAAAAAGAGGGCTCCCGACGGGAGCCCTCTCTCATTCTGCAATCAGCACAGTGGGCCGACTCAGTAGTCGCCACAGGCCTTCTTGGCAGCCGTGATCATCGGGGTGATGGTCATGCCTTGCACCACGATGGAGAACATCACCACCGAGTAGGTCATCACCAGGATGACCTCCCGCAGATCGACGCCATGTTCCGGGATCATCATGACGCCGGAGGGGAGTGCCAGTGCCATCGCCATGGCCAGACCACCGCGCAGGCCACCCCAGGTGAGGATCCGCACCGAGAAGGTGTTGTAATTGCGGAATCGGCGGAAAGCCACATAGGGCAGCGACACGCTGATAAAGCGGGCACCCAGGCAGAGCGGCACCGCAATGACCAGCAGGATCCAGTCACGCCAGGCGAGATCCAGCAGTACCAGCGCCAGACCGATCAGCAGGAACAGCAGGGCATTGAGGAACTGGTCCATCAACTCCCAGAAGTGATCCAGGTGATGGCTGCTCTGCTCGGAGAAGCCGGAGTGACGGGTCCAGTTGCCGATCATGATGCCGGTGACCACCATGGCCAGTGCGCCGGAGACGCCAATCATGTTGGCAAAAGCGAAACCGGCGGTCGGGATGCAGAGGGTCAGCAGCAGCTCCAATGAACCGTCATCTGTGGCGCTGATCATCACGTGGGCGATGAGGCCCAGCACGGCGCCGAACAGGATGCCGCCGAGGGCTTCGTGCAGGAACAGACCGGCCACGCTGCCGAAGGTGGGCTCGACACCGCCAAAGGCGACGGCAAACACGGTAGCGAAGATGACGAGGCCAACACCGTCGTTGAACAGGGATTCCCCTTCGATCTGGATAGCGATCTGGGGTGGCGCTTTCATCTTCTTGACGATGGCCAGTACGGCAATCGGGTCAGTGGGGGAGATCAGCGCGCCGAACAGCATGCAGTAGACCAGCGGCAACTCCCAGCCCAGCAGCTTGGCGATAAACCAGAAGCCGTAGCCGATGAGGAAGGTGGAGAGCAGGGTGGCAATGATGGCCAGAATGGTGATCTCCCACTTCTGGCTACGCAGCGCCTTGAGGTTGATGCCAAGGCCACCGGCGAACAGCAGGAAGCCCAGAATCCCCTTCAGCAGGAAGTTCTGGAAGTCGATGCTCTCCATGGTCTTGACGGCAAGAGGTTCCAGGTTGAACCAGCCCAGTTTGCCAAACAGCACCAGCAGTGCGGAGATCAGCATGGAGCCCGCAGTAATGGCGATGGTGGTCTGGATCTTCACAACATACTGGTTGGCAAAGGCGATAAAAATCGCCAACGCTGCCAGAAAACAGAGTGTGTAGTAGACGCTCATAGTTATTTTTTTCTCGTTGGTAGACAGCAAGCACGTATCCCTATGCAGGACGGGCATAGGTTACTCTCGGGCCCTATGTTACTCATTACCCATAAATGAGTATATGGTGGCGCATTTGGACTGATAGACGGCTAGATTTCCATTTTATTTGTTTGCTGTTAGGATGCTGTTTACGCAGTTGCATGGATGTAAGAGGAACACGCGGTGTCGAACGTAATGTCGAGCAGAGAGCCGAGCAAGCAGTCGGACGTAACAAAGAAGCTGGAAGCCTGCCTCAGGGAGCGGATCCTGATCATCGACGGGGCCATGGGCACCATGATCCAGGGCTACAAGCTGGGGGAAGCGGATTATCGGGGTGAGCGGTTTGCCGACTGGCATACCGACATCAAGGGCAACAACGACCTGCTGGTGCTGACTCGTCCGGCGGTGATCCGCGAGATCCACGAGCAGTATTGCGCTGCCGGGGCCGACATTCTCGAGACCAACACCTTCAACGCCACTCGCATCGCCATGGCCGATTACGAGATGGAAGAGTTTTCCGCCGAGATCAACCGTGAAGCCGCCCGTCTGGCCCGCACCGTGGCGGACGAGTGGACGGCAAAAGATCCCGCCAAGCCGCGCTTCGTGGCAGGGGTGTTGGGCCCCACCAACCGCACTGCCTCCATCTCGCCGGATGTGAACGATCCCGGCAAGCGCAACGTCACCTATGACCAGCTGGTGGCTGCCTACACCGAATCGACCCACGCCCTGATCGAGGGCGGCGCCGACATCATCCTGATCGAGACCATCTTCGACACCCTCAACGCCAAGGCCGCCGCCTTCGCGGTGGAAGGGGTGTTCGAGGTGCTGGGTTACAGCCTGCCGGTGATGATCTCCGGCACCATTACCGATGCCTCCGGCCGAACCCTCTCCGGTCAGACCACCGAAGCCTTCTACCACTCGCTGCGTCACGTAAAGCCGGTGTCGTTCGGCCTCAACTGTGCGTTGGGGCCCGATGAGCTGCGCCAATATGTGGAGGAGCTGTCTCGCATCAGCGAATCCTGCGTCAGCGCCCACCCCAACGCCGGTTTGCCCAATGCGTTCGGCGAGTACGACCTCGATGCGGGTGAGATGGCGGAGCATATCCGCGAGTGGGCCCAAAGCGGCTTTCTCAACCTGGTCGGTGGCTGTTGTGGTACCACCCCGACCCATATCCGCGCCATGGCGGACGCTGTGGCGGGCATCAAGCCGCGTGTGCTGCCCGAGCTGCCGGTGGCCTGCCGCCTGTCGGGCCTCGAGCCCCTGATCATCACCCCCGAGACCATGTTCGTGAACGTGGGGGAGCGCACCAACGTCACCGGTTCGGCCAAGTTCAAGCGGCTGATCAAGGAGGGGCTCTACGACGAGGCGCTCGATGTTGCCAAGCAGCAGGTAGAGAACGGCGCCCAGATCATCGACATCAACATGGACGAGGGGATGCTGGACGCCGAAGCGGCCATGGTGCGCTTCCTCAACCTCATCGCCGGTGAGCCAGATATCGCCCGGGTGCCTGTGATGATCGACTCCTCCAAGTGGGAGGTGCTGGAAGCGGGCCTCAAGTGCGTGCAGGGCAAGCCGGTGGTCAACTCCATCTCCATGAAAGAGGGGGAGGAGAAGTTCATTCAGCAGGCTAAACTGCTGCGCCGCTACGGCGCAGCCGTCATCGTGATGGCGTTCGATGAAGCGGGTCAGGCCGATACCCGCGCCCGCAAGTTCGAGATCTGCCAGCGTGCCTACCGGATCCTGGTGGATCAGGTCGGTTTCCCGCCGGAAGACATCATCTTCGACCCCAACATCTTCGCGGTGGCGACCGGCATCGATGAGCACAACAACTACGCGGTGGACTTCATCGAGGCGGTGAAGGACATCAAAACGCACCTGCCCCACGCCATGATCTCCGGCGGCGTCTCCAACGTCTCGTTTTCGTTTCGTGGCAACGAGCCGGTGCGGGAAGCCATTCACGCCGTCTTCCTCTACCACGCCATCAAAAACGGCATGGACATGGGGATCGTCAACGCCGGTCAGCTCGCCATCTATGAAGACATTCCGGCGGAGCTGAAAGAGAAGGTCGAGGCTGTGGTGCTCAACCTCAATGACAATGCCACCGAGGAGCTGCTGGCCATCGCCGAGAAGTATCGCGGTGCTGGTGCACAGGCTGAGGATCCGCGGGATCAGGAGTGGCGCAGCTGGCCGGTGGGCAAGCGGCTGGAGCACGCACTGGTCAAGGGGATCACCGACTTTATCGAAGAGGATACCGAAGAGGCACGCGCTGGCGCCGAGAAGCCGCTGCATGTCATCGAAGGGCCGCTGATGGATGGCATGAACGTGGTCGGCGACCTGTTCGGGGCGGGCAAGATGTTCCTGCCGCAGGTGGTGAAATCGGCGCGGGTGATGAAGCGGGCTGTGGCCTATCTGCAGCCCTATATCGAGGCGGAAAAATCGGGCGGCTCCAGCAATGGCAAAATCGTGCTGGCCACCGTCAAGGGTGATGTGCACGACATCGGCAAGAACATCGTCGGGGTGGTGCTGCAGTGCAACAACTTCGAGATTGTCGACCTCGGGGTCATGGTCTCCTGCGAGATGATTCTCAAGACTGCGCGGGAGGTCGGCGCCGATATCATCGGGCTGTCGGGTCTCATCACTCCGTCCCTGGACGAGATGGTGCACGTGGCCAAAGAGATGGAGCGTCAGGGCTTCAAGCTGCCGTTGCTGATCGGCGGTGCCACCACCTCCAAGGCGCACACTGCGGTGAAGATCGAGCAGAACTACTCGGAGCCCGTGGTCTATGTCTCCAACGCCTCCCGCGCGGTGGGGGTGGCCCAGAGCCTGCTTAGTCCGGATCTCAAGGAGGCGTTTGTCGCCCGCATCGACAAGGAGTACGAGATCGCCCGGGATCAGCATGCCCGCAAGCAGCCGCGCTCCCGTCCGGTCAGTCTGGCTCATGCCCGCGCCAACCGGCATCAGCTGGATTGGGTTGGCTACCAGCCACCCAAGCCCCGCGAGCTCGGGGTGCAGAAGTTCGAAGATGTGGCCATTTCGGTGTTGCGCCCCTACATCGACTGGACGCCGTTCTTCCTCAGCTGGGAGCTGGCGGGCAAGTATCCGCGCATCCTTGAGGACGAGATCATCGGCGAGGAAGCGACCAAGCTGTTTGCCGATGCCAACGCCATGCTGGACCAGCTGGAACAGGATCAGAGCGTGCGCTGCGCCGGGGTGATCGGCCTGTTCCCGGCCAACGCGGTAGGGGACAGCATCGAGGTCTACTGCGACGAGTCCCGCACCGAGGTCATCAAGGTGTTGCACCACCTGCGCCAGCAGAGCGAGAAGCAGGGCTTCCCCAACTACTGTCTGGCGGACTATGTGGCGCCGAAAGAGAGCGGCAAGCCCGACTGGATCGGCGCATTTGCAGTGACCGGCGGCATCGGTGAGGAGGCCATCGCCAAGGCCTACAAGGCGCAGCACGACGACTACAACGCCATCCTTATTCAGGCGGTGTGCGACCGTCTGGCCGAAGCCTTTGCCGAGTATCTGCACGAGCAGGTGCGCAAGGTTCATTGGGGTTATGCTCCCGACGAGGCCCTCAGCAACGAGGAGCTGATCCGCGAGAACTATCAGGGTATCCGCCCGGCCCCCGGTTATCCGGCCTGCCCGGAGCACACCGAGAAGGGGAGCATCTGGGAGCTGCTGGAGGTGGAGCAGGCTATCGGCATGCAGCTGACCGAATCCTACGCCATGTGGCCGGGTGCGGCGGTGTCGGGCTGGTACTTCTCCCACCCCGAGAGCAAATACTTCGCGGTGGCGCAGATCCAGCAAGATCAGGTGGAAGATTACGCTGTTCGCAAGGGGATGACGCTGGCAGAGGCCGAGCGCTGGTTGGGGCCAAACCTGAACTGATTTCCGCGTGACATCGGTTGATCTTTAACGAGAAACGGCGGCATCCTTGCACGGGTTGAACAACCTGCGCAGAGCCGCCGTTTAACCTGTTGGTCACAGTGACAGGGTAGAGTGCGGTTTGGCGTGGTTTGTCTTGTTGTCAGGATAAACAATTGGCGTTGTCTTGGCGCTGTGGCACCTTATACTCTCCCGCCCCATCCTGCCCAGGCACAGCCTTCTAGCGGAATTGTCATGAAGATCGCCATTTTATCCCGTGAGCCGAAAAACTACTCCACCCGCCGTCTGGTCGAGGTGGCACAGGCGCGCGGTCATCAGGTAGAGGTGCTCGACACCCTGCGCTGCTATATGAATATCGCTTCCCACAACCCCTCCATTCACTACGAGGGTGGGGAGCTGGGAAGTTATGACGCCGTGATCCCGCGGATCGGGGCCAGCATTACCGCCTATGGCACCGCCGTGCTGCGCCAGTTCGAGATGATGAACACCATGGCCCTCAACAGCTCGGTGGCCATCAGCCGCTCCCGCGACAAGCTGCGGGCGATGCAGCTGCTCTCCCGCCACGGTATCGGCCTGCCCATCACCGGCTATGCCCACAGCACCCACGACGTGCCCGACCTCATCACCATGGTGGGCGGGGCGCCGTTGGTGGTGAAGCTGCTGGAGGGAACCCAGGGGATTGGCGTGGTGCTCTGCGAGACCCAGAAGGCCGCCGAGAGCGTGATCGAAGCCTTTATTCAGACCAACAACAACATTCTGGTACAGGAGTATATCCGCGAGGCCAATGGTGCCGATATCCGCTGTCTGGTGGTCAATGGCAAGGTGGTTGCCGCCATGCGCCGTCAGGCCCAGCCGGGGGAGTTTCGCTCCAACCTGCACCGTGGCGGTACTGCCGAAGCGATCAAGATCACCCCGGAAGAGCGCGCCACCGCGGTGCAGGCCGCCAAGATCATGGGGCTGGATGTGGCGGGGGTCGATATCCTGCGCAGCGCACGTGGCCCGCTGGTGCTGGAGGTCAACTCCTCCCCCGGATTGCAAGGGGTGGAAGCCGCCTCCGGCAAGGATGTGGCCGGCAAGATCATCGAGTTTCTCGAACTCAAGGCGAGCCGCAAGAACAAACCGGCGGAGTGAGCCGCGGGCTTGCATCCGTCAGATAAAAACAGGGCGCCCTCGGGCGCCTTGTTGCTATCTGGCTGGTGCCGAAGTTCCCTCACCCTAGCCCTCTCCCAAAGGGAGAGGGAACTGTTCGGCGGCGATCATCGCCAGCCTTGCGCTAAATACGCCATCCTCGAGCCGGGTATCGATCTGCCAACCCAACTTCTCGCAGATACGCTGAATGATGGTGAGGCCACAGCCGTAGCCGAGGATCTGATCCGGCGCCGCTGCCGTCGGGTTGCTGATGGTGAGCACCGGGCCACACAGCTCGATGTCGATATGTCCCTCGGCATAGCTCAGGGCATTTTTCAGCAGGTTGCCGAGGGCGATGGCGAGCAGGGAGAGGGGGGCGTTTACTTCGCTGCTCTCGTCCAGATTAAGCCGGATATCGAGGGCCTCCCGCTGCAACAGCGGAGCGAGGCGGGCCAGCTCCTGACGGATCAGCGGGGTTACCTGCTGCAGCGGTCGCTCCACTGCCTCCTTGCGGCCCAGCAGCAGGAAGGTCTCGGTGAGCAGCGCCATCTCGTCGGCGGCGGCGCGGATGCGGGTGGTGGCGCGGGCGGCCGGTGCGGGCAAGTCCGTCACCTTGCCGAGCAGGGCCGCCGAGCCCTGGATCACCATGTTGGGGGTGCGCAGCTCGTGGCTGGCGAAACGGCTGAACTCCTGCTCGCGGGCGAATACGGCGCTCACCTCCTGTTTGCCGGCCAGCAGCGCCAGCTCGATATCCCGCAGCTCCTGCCAGGGGGCGTCGGGCTCGAAATCAGCCTGATCCGGGGTGAGGTGGGCGACCCTCTGTTGCAGCCGTTGCAGCGGCCCTGTGATATGGCGTACCAGCCAGATACCGAAGCCGAGGCAGCCCAGCAGCAGGGTCACCCCGATCAGTCGGGTGGCCAGATGCAGCTTGTCTTCGTAGGGGTCTAGGTAGTCATCGGCGTCGTCATTGAACACCAGATAGAGCAGTCCCTCGCCGGAGGGGTGACGGGCCACCAGAAAGTGTTTGTCCTCCTTGCCCAGTTGGTGCTCGAAAAAGCCGGGGGTCTGGTAGGGCTTCAACCACTTGGGCAAGCGGCCCGCCTCGGTCCAGTAGCTGGAGAACTGTCTGGGGCTTGGAGCCGCCGCAGCCGGGCCGAGTCGCAGCCAGTCATCGCTGTAGCGGGTCACTTCCGCTTCCAGCCAGTGGCGCAGGCTCAGCTCTTCCATCTTGTCCTCGGCCACCAGCATCAGGCCGGAGAGCAGGATCAGCAGCACCACCCCGGCGCCGCCGAGCGCCATGATCAGGCGGCGACGCAGGCTCGGCAGGCTCATGCGCTCACCAGTCGGTAGCCCTGGCCGTGGAGGGTCTCCAGCATGGGAGTGGGGAAGGGTTTGTCGAGCGCGTTGCGCAGGGCGTAGATATGGCTGCGCAGGGCATCGGAGTCGGGCTCCTCATCCCCCCAGACGGTGTCGAGCACCTCCTGACGGCTGACGATGGCGGGGGCGCGGCGGGCCAGCAGGGCGAGGATCCGGAACGGGATCTTGCCGAGCTTGAGGGGCTCACCGGCGCGGGTGGCGCGGCCGCTGGCGACATCGACCGTCAGATCGCCAAAGCTGATGGCCCCCACATCGCCGCGCGGGCCACGCAGGCTGAGGGCTTGCAGTCGCACCTCCAGCTCCTCCATGGCGAACGGCTTGACCAGATAGTCATCCCCTCCCGCCTTGAAGCCCGCCAGCTTGTCCTCCAGGCTGTCGCGGGCGGTGAGAAACAGCACGGGAGTGGCAATCCCCTGCTCGCGCAGGCGCGCTACCGTGCTGAGGCCATCGAGGCGCGGCATCATCACATCCATGATGATGACGTCGAAACGCTGATCCTCCAGCAGTTGCAGCGCCGCCTGACCGTGATAGGCACAATCGAGGCGGTGACCGGCCAGCTCCAGATAATCCATGATGGTTTCCGCCACCTGAGGATTGTCTTCCACTACCAAAATCTTCATGCTTTGCTCTCCTGGTTGGCGAGCGTTTCACGCTCTTTTCACACCGGATTCGGCATCCTGTTTGCCAGTGTAACCCCGAGGATCCCTGATGAAGAAGTCTCTCTGCGCCCTCCTGCTGTTGATCTTGTTGCCACTTGGCACCGCACAGGCGACCGAATTCAAACTGACCGGCCGCACCACCTGGCAGCTTGGCCAGTTGATGGTCAACGGCATGCCGTTCGTGATCGACGACCAGACCCGCTTCAAGGATTGGCTCAACGAAGATGATCTCGGCGGTACCTGGGTCGAGATGAAAGGGGTGGTGGAGAACGGCGTGCGCTATGTGCGCAAGGTCGAAGCCCTCGACGAAGATGACAAGGACGAGATGGATCTGGAGGGGCCGGTCGAAGGGGGGCGGATCTGGGGCTACACCACCTCGGATAACAGTCTGGCGCCGTTCGAAGGGCGCTGGCTCGAGCTGGAGTGCAAGTTTGACGGCATGCGCCTGAGCCGCTGCCGCGAGGATGACTGATCCGATCTCTGCGTTCCGATTAGAAATGCTCCCGAATGAAGCCCATGCTTGTCCTGCATGGGCTTTTTGTTCAGGGACGAACGAAGATGGAACAATCGAGAAAGTGGTGTGCATGGATGCTGGGTGTGCCGCTTTGGGCGGCGCAGGCGGGAGCCGACGAATTGTGGCTGGTGGAGCTGGAGCACAGCGATGGCATCCGCCTGCAATTTCAGGGGGCCGAAGTGGAGCAGGGCAGTGCCGCCATCTGGCGGCAGGGGGAGATTTGGCCGCAGCCACTCAAACCCGGCGACCAGCTCGCTCTGCTGGTGGCTGATGGCGTTGCCACCCGGATTGAGCTGCTGGCCGCCAGAGCCCCGCTGGCCAATCAGCCCTGGCTGCGGGCGCAAGATCGCCTGCAATCCTTCGATGATCGGCAGCTCACGCTGGCCACCCTGGGCACTGTGCCACTCAATCCGCAGGTGCGCTGGGTCAACGGCTCGGCCGCCGATCTGCATGCCGGGAGCGAGCTGGTATTGATCCGTTCGGCGGATGGAATATTGCAGGGAATTGAAGTGATCAATCCGGAAGAGTAATTCAGTATCTTCTTATTTAATATGTTTTCACCATATTGTGGCAGGCATTAAATAATACCTGTCACAATATTTATGATTTATTCCTCAATAAAGTCATCACTCTAATTATTTTCTTATACCACCATTATTTTGTTTGTCATGGATGTTTTTTGGTGGTTTATTTTATTTGTGTCAGGTTTTGTCGGAGTCCATACCTGTCAAATGAAAAAGGATATTTCTACACAATAACAATTATCGTATGTCTGAAAGAGGGATAAATGATGAATAGAATAATTACCGCCAATCTGGCGTTTTTGGCATCGTCATGGATGCTCGCTCAGGTGCAGGCGGCTGAACCTGTCTACCCTGATCAGGTCAAGTGGGCGGGTCTTGGGACGGGCGTCTGTGCCAGTGGTTACCGTCCTCTGACCCGCGATGAAGCCATGAGTATCAAGGGTAATCTGGTCAGCCGCATGGGGCAGTGGCAGATTACCGGGCTGGCGGATCGCTGGGTGATTATGGGGCCGGGATATAATGGCGAAATCAAACAGGGCACTGCCGGAGAAACCTGGTGTTATCCCAACTCACCGGTTTCCGGAGAAATACCAACACTCTCTGACTGGAATATTCCGGCGGGTGATGAGGTCGATGTGCAATGGCGGCTTGTCCACGACAATGATTATTTTATCAAGCCAGTCAGTTATCTCGCTCATTATTTGGGATATGCCTGGGTGGGTGGAAACCATAGCCCCTATGTCGGGGAAGATATGGATGTTACTCGGGTTGGCGATGGCTGGCTGATAAAGGGAAATAATGACGGCGGCTGCTCCGGATATCGTTGCGGGGAGAAGAGCTCCATCAAGGTAAGCAACTTCTCATATACCCTGGAACCCGACTCCTTCAGCCATGGTCAGGTCACCGAGAGCGGCAAGCAGCTGGTCAAGACCATCACGGCCAATGCGACCAACTACACCGACCTGCCCCAGCAGGTGGTGGTGACCCTGAAGTACGACAAGGCCACCAACTGGTCGAAGACCGACACCTACAGCCTGAGCGAGAAGGTGACCACCAAGAACAAGTTTCAGTGGCCGTTGGTGGGGGAAACCGAACTGGCCATCGAGATCGCTGCGAGCCAGAGTTGGGCCTCCCAGAAAGGGGGCTCGACGACCGAGACCGTCTCGGTTGAAGCGCGCCCCACGGTGCCGCCTCACTCCAGCCTGCCGGTGCGGGTTGCCCTCTACAAGTCCAACATCTCCTACCCCTACGAGTTCAAGGCCGAGGTCAATTATGACCTGACCATGAAGGGCTTCCTGCGTTGGGGCGGCAATGCCTGGTATACCCATCCGGAGAATCGTCCGACCTGGGAGCACACCTTTGCCGTCGGCCCGTTCCGCGACAAGGCAAGCAGCATCCGTTACCAGTGGGACAAGCGTTATATCCCGGGTGAAGTGAAGTGGTGGGACTGGAATTGGACCATCAGCGAGTATGGTTTGTCGACCATGCAGAATAACCTAGGTCGTGTGCTGCGCCCGATCCGTTCGGCAGTGACCGGTGACTTCTATGCCGAGAGCCAGTTTGCCGGCGATATCGAAATCGGTCAGCCCCAGACCCGTTCCGCGGCCTCTGCCCAGTTGCGTAACGCCTCTGCTGAAGGTGTGGCACTGACCGGCGTGGATCTGGATCAGGAGGCTCTTGCCAACGAAGGGTTTGGCAATGTATCCCTGACCATAGTGCCGGTTCAATAACCTCCCTCGCAGGCCCCTTTCATAGGGGCCTGTTCCTGTTCTGCGCAAGACGCGGCTCTTGCTCTGTGTCCCTCGACTTTCCCTCTTTTTCTCCTCTTGTCCCTGAATGCTCACAACGGGAACTTGTGGCGTGCCAAGGGGATGCCAACGCAGGTTTGACCTCTGTTTGGGGTGGTCCCGTGATCGAGACATTGTTCACTCATTTGTTGCAAGAGGCGTGTTGGCCAGATTGTTAACGGCTTGTGCTTTAGATTTTCCCCCTTATACTGGCGCCATCTTGTCGGAGTGCTGACCGTCGAACGACGCGAAGCTGAGACCGTTAATTCGGGATCCGTGGAACCTGATCAGGTTAAAACCTGCGAAGGGAACAAGGGTAACTTGCGGGTTACCGCGCCGGAGGAGGAACAAGCCTCTTCCGCTCATCGAAGGGATCACCCTTGATGGGTCAGCGCACAGGAGGGAGTCTGTCCCGTCCGGTTTTCCAGCACGTGGGGCGCCTTGCCCACAGCATGCAGAGAGCGGGAAGCGGCAGAACAGCAGCGCGGAGATCCATCCCGCGCGCACTCCCTCCCGAGATAAACACCCCGCCGCAAGTTCATCTTCTCCTCGAACTCCAGACAAGCAAATACCCATAACTTCAACCAGTTAATGTGAGTTTTGCTATGTCTACTTCTGTATCTGATACCACCAAATCCAGCCGCCGCGAGCAGCGCTCCAGCGCTCAGGCCTTTATCGACAGCCTCAAGGGGATGGCTCACCCCAACTCCCGCCGCATCTTTATCGAAGGCTCCCGCGCCGATATCCGGGTACCCCTGCGGGAGATCCAACTGGCCGACACCTTCGTCGGCGGCACCAAAGAAAATCCCCAATTCAAGCCCAACGAGCCGGTGCCGGTCTACGACACCTCGGGCCGTTACGGGGAGGAGGGGGTCGCCATCGACGTGCGCCGCGGTCTGCCGCGCCTGCGGGAGAACTGGGTGCTGGAGCGGGATGACACCGACGAACTGCCGGGGCTCAGCTCCACCTTCACTCAGGAGCGGCTGGCCGACGAGGGGCTCGACCATCTGCGCTTCGAGCATCTGCCCAAGCCACGCCGCGCCAAGCCGGGTCGTCGGGTTACCCAGCTGCACTATGCCCGTGCCGGCATCGTCACTCCCGAGATGGAATTTATCGCCATTCGCGAAAACATGGGCCGTGAGCGGGTGCGCTCCGAGCTCCTGCGCACCCAGCATCCGGGCCGCGATTTCGGTGCCCGTTTGCCCCAGAACATCACCCCCGAATTTGTGCGCGATGAGGTGGCTGCCGGTCGCGCCATCATCCCCAGCAACATCAACCACCCGGAAGCGGAGCCGATGATCATCGGCCGCAATTTCCTGGTGAAGATCAACGCCAACATCGGCAACTCGGCGGTCACCTCCAGCATCGAAGAGGAAGTCGAAAAGCTGGTCTGGTCGACCCGTTGGGGCGCCGACACCGTGATGGATCTCTCCACCGGCCGCTACATCCACGAGACCCGCGAGTGGATCCTGCGCAACAGCCCGGTGCCCATCGGTACCGTGCCCATCTATCAGGCGCTGGAGAAGACCAACGGCATCGCCGAGGATCTCACCTGGGAGCTGTTCCGCGACACCCTGCTGGAGCAGGCCGAGCAGGGGGTGGACTACTTCACCATCCACGCCGGCGTCCTGCTGCGCTTTGTGCCGATGACTGCCAAGCGCCTCACCGGCATCGTCTCGCGCGGCGGCAGCATCATGGCCAAGTGGTGCCTCTCCCACCACAAGGAGAACTTCCTCTATCAACACTTCCGCGAAATCTGCGAGATCTGCGCCGCCTATGATGTGGCGCTGTCGCTGGGCGACGGTCTGCGCCCCGGCTCCGTCTATGACGCCAACGACGAGGCCCAGTTCGCCGAGCTGCGCACTCTGGGCGAGCTCACCAAAATTGCCTGGGAGTACGACGTGCAGGTGATGATCGAGGGGCCTGGTCACGTGCCCATGCACATGATCGAGCGCAATATGACGGAGCAGCTGGAGCACTGCCACGAGGCGCCGTTCTATACGCTGGGCCCGCTCACCACCGATATCGCGCCGGGTTACGATCACTTCACCTCCGGCATCGGCGCCGCGCTCATCGGCTGGTACGGCTGCGCCATGCTCTGCTACGTGACCCCCAAGGAGCATCTGGGACTGCCCAACAAGGAGGATGTGAAGCAGGGGCTGATTACCTACAAGATCGCCGCTCACGCCGCCGATCTGGCCAAGGGGCACCCGGGCGCCCAGATCCGCGACAACGCCATGTCCAAGGCGCGCTTTGAATTTCGCTGGGAGGATCAGTTCAATCTGGCCCTCGACCCCGACACCGCTCGCGCCTACCACGACGAGACCCTGCCGCAGGAGTCCGGCAAGGTGGCCCACTTCTGCTCCATGTGCGGGCCCAAGTTCTGCTCCATGAAGATCACTCAGGACGTGCGCGACTACGCGGCCAAGCTTGAGGCGGTAGAAATCAAGCTGGTCGGTATGGATGGTCAGCAGGAGCAGGTAGTGGCTCAGGTGGAGAACGGCATGGCCCGGATGGCAGAGACCTTCAAGGAGACCGGCGGCGAGATCTACCATCAGGCGGCGGCGCTGAAACAGGCCGCAGGGGAGGAGGCGTGAGCAGCGCAAGCGGGGCTGTCAGCCCCGCCGATCTGCTGCCTGTGACGGACTCCCGCCCAGTTGTCTGGACCATCGCCGGTTCCGACTCCGGCGGCGGCGCCGGCATTCAGGCCGACTTGCACACATTGCACGACCTCGGCGTGCACGGTTGCTCGGTCATCTCCGCCATTACCGCCCAGAACTCGGTGGCGGTGAAGATGGTCGACCCTGTGCTGATGCAGACCTTCACCGCCCAGATCGACGCCCTTGGAGTCGATCTGCCGCCCGCCACCATCAAGATCGGCCTGCTGCCGACCCGGCTCCATGTGGAGGTGCTGGCCCGCCGACTGGCGGCCATCGAGGCCCCCTTTGTGGTCTACGATCCGGTGGCCATCGCCAGCACCGGCACCCCGATGGCGGAGCCCAATATGCTGGAGGCGGTGCGTGAGCAGCTGTTGCCACGTCTGTCGCTTATTACCCCCAACGGCCCCGAGCTGGAAGCCCTGACCGGACTGCCGGTCAGCAGCCCCGAACTGGTGCGCCTTGCCGCCCGCCGCCTGCGCGAACTCGGCGCCCGCGCCGTGCTGGTCAAGGGGGGCCATCTGGAGTGGAGTGGCGATCTCTGCCTCGACTACTACCAGGACGAGACCCGCGAATTCTGGCTGGCGGCGCCGCGCCTCGATACCCGCCATGGCCACGGCACCGGCTGCTGTTACGCCAGCGCCATCGCCGCCGTGGTGGCGCAGGATTATCCGGTGGAGGACGCCATCACCCTGGCGCGTGCCTACCTGCAACAGGGGTTGGCTGCGGCGCAGGGGGTGGGCGCAGGCCCGGGCCCCATCGCCCATCTCGGCTGGCCTGCCGATCTGGCCCACTTCCCTCGCGCCGTGCTGGCGGGTTCAACCCTCGATCGCCGCTTCGGATTGTATGAGACAAGCAGTGCCCGCCTGCCGCAGGGCCCCTTTGCGCCGACCGAACATAACCTCGGCATCTATCCGGTGGTCGATTCGGTCAAGTGGCTGCGCCGCCTGCTGGGGCAGGGGGTCAAGACCATCCAGCTGCGGATCAAGAATCTGCCCGCCGCTCAGGTGGCACCGGCCATTCGCGATGCGGTTGAGCTTGGTCGCCGCCATGGGGCGCGACTCTTTATCAACGACTACTGGCAGCAGGCCATCGAGGCGGGCGCCTGGGGCGTGCATCTGGGGCAGGAGGACATGGAGACCGCCGATCTCGCCGCCATTCAGGCGGCCGGGCTGCGCCTTGGCATCTCAACCCACGGTTACTTCGAGCTGATGCGGGCCCGCGAGCTGGCCCCCTCCTATATGGCGCTGGGTCATATCTTCCCGACCAACACCAAGGCAATGCCGTCTCGCCCGCAGGGGCTGGTGCGGCTGCATCGCTACCGCGCCCTGATGGCGCAGTGGCCCACGGTCGCCATCGGCGGCATCAGCGAGGAGCGGGTGGCGGCGGTCAAGGCAAGCGGGGTCGGCAGTATCGCGCTGGTTTCGGCCATCACCGCCAGCGACGATTGGCAGGGGGCGACCGAGCGGCTGCTCGCTGCCGTGGGGGCGGGGGATGAACCGCGCTCGGCTTCTGCCATAAGTGAGGTGGAACATGCTCTCTGATGCTGAGTATTTGCGATACGGCCGCCAGCTGATGCTGGCGGAAGTGGGGGAGGCGGGGCAGGCACGGCTCAAGGATAAGTCCGTGCTGATCGTGGGCCTCGGCGGGCTCGGCTCGCCGCTGGCCCTCTATCTGGCCGGGGCCGGGGTGGGCACCTTGTGGCTGGCTGATGGCGACACAGTCGATTCCAGCAACCTGCCGCGCCAGATCCTGTTCGATAGCGAGGCGGTCAACCACTCCAAGGCGGAGCTGGCCCGCGAGCGCTTGGCGGCCCACAACCCACTGGTGGAGCTGATTGCCATCAACCAGCGGCTCGATGCCGCCAGCCTGCCGGAGTTTGTGGCCGAGGTGGATCTGGTGATCGACTGCTGCGACAACCTCGCCACCCGGCAGGCCATCAACGCCGCCTGCGTGGCTCAGGGCAAGCCCTGGATCTCCGCTGCCGCAGTGGGTTGGCAGGGGCAGCTGATGGCGCGCACCAGCAGCGATCACGCCTGCTACGCCTGCCTCTATCCGCTGGATACCCAAATCGCCGAGCGTTGCGAGACCAGCGGCGTCACCGGCCCGTTGGTCGGGGTGATGGGCTCTTTGCAGGCGCTGGAGGCACTGAAACTGCTGCTCGGGATGCAGAGCCCGGTCGCTGGCACATTGCGCCGCTTCGATGCTTTGACCCATCAGTGGCAGACCCTCACTCTGGCTCCCGATCCCGATTGCCCGGTTTGCGGGCAGCGCCGATGCCCGACACACGATAAGGAGATCACCCCATGATCCTCACCATTCGACTCAACGATAAAGCCCAGTCGCTGGCGGCAGGGCAGAGTGTGGCCGACCTGCTGGCGGCGCAAGACGTTAATCCACAGGGGGTGGCGGTGGCCCTTAACGGCGCCGTGCTGCCCCGAGGCCGCTGGGCCGAGACCCGTCTCAATGACGGGGATGAACTTCACCTCTTCACCGCCATTGCGGGAGGCTGACATGCTCAAGATTGCCGATCACACCTTCTCTTCGCGCCTCTTTACCGGCACCGGCAAGTTTGCCCGCCCGGAACTGATGGCCGCCGCCATCGAGGCGAGTGGCTCCCAGCTGGTCACCATGGCTATCAAGCGGCTTGAACCGGGCAAGGCCCACGACGATATCCTGAGCCCCTTGTTGCAGCTCGGGGTCAAGCTGCTGCCCAACACTTCCGGCGCCAAGACCGCCGCCGAGGCGGTATTTGCCGCCCACCTCGCCCGCGAGGCGCTGGGGACAAACTGGCTCAAGCTTGAGATCCACCCCGATCCTCGTTATCTCTTGCCCGACCCCATCGAGACGCTGAAAGCCGCCGAGCAGCTGGTGAAAGAGGGCTTTGTAGTGCTGCCCTACTGTGGCGCCGACCCGGTGCTCTGCAAACGGCTCGAAGAGGTGGGCTGCGCCGCCGTGATGCCGCTCGGCGCGCCCATCGGTTCCAATCAGGGGCTGGTGACCCGGGAGTTTCTCGCCATCATCGTCGAGCAGGCCAATGTGCCCGTGGTGGTGGATGCAGGCATCGGTGCGCCGAGCCATGCCGCCGCTGCCTTTGAGCTGGGCGCGGATGCCGTGCTGGTCAACACCGCCATCGCGGTGAGCGGCGATCCGATTGCCATGGGCCGTGCCTTTGCGCTGGCCTGCACGGCCGGTCGCAGCGCCTATGAGGCAGGCCTTGGCGCCCGAGCCCTGCAGGCCCAAGCCTCCAGCCCGCTCACCGATTTTCTGGGGGCGTTATGAGTCATGATGCTGGCTCGGGGCAAGAGCCAATCGCCATGTCCTCTTTCTCGGTTTCTCCCGAGGCGGATGTGTTTAGCCCCCCTCTCGGCTCTTCACAAAATAAGGGAGAGGGGCTGGGGGTGAGGGCCCAGGGGGAAATAGGATCAAAGATCGCCCCCTCCTTTCTCGACCGCTGGCAGGAGCTGGATTGGGACGATATCGGCATGCAGATCCGTGCCAAGACGGCCGCCGATGTGGCACGCGCCCTGAGCGCCCCCCGCCGCACCTTGGCCGATTTTATGGCGCTGATCTCCCCTGCCGCCGAGGCGTTTTTGCCGCAGATGGCGGCCGAGGCCGAGCGGCTCACTCGTCAGCGTTTTGGCAACACCATCGGCTTCTATGTGCCGCTCTATCTGTCGAACCTCTGCGCCAACGACTGCACCTACTGCGGCTTCTCCATGAGCAACCGTCTCAAGCGCAAGACCTTGAATGCAGAGGAGATAGATCGCGAGTGTCTGGCTATCAAGGCGCGCGGTTTCGACAGCGTGCTGCTGGTGACCGGCGAGCACGAGCACAAGGTGGGGCTCGCCTATTTTCGCGAGGTGATGCCCATCATCCGCCGCCACTTCAGCACGGTGGGGATGGAGGTGCAGCCTCTCTCGCAGGCCGAATATGCCGAGCTGAAAACCCTCGGCCTCGATGCCGTTATGGTCTATCAGGAGACCTACCACGCACCCACCTACGCGCGCCATCACCTGCGCGGCAACAAGCGGGACATCGCATGGCGCCTCGCCACGCCGGATCGACTTGGCCGCGCCGGTATCGACAAAATCGGACTGGGGACACTCATCGGCCTCTCCTCGGACTGGCGTGCCGACAGCTACTTTGTCGCCGAGCATCTGAGCTGGCTTGAGCGCCACCACTGGCAGAGCCGCTACTCGCTCTCCTTCCCGCGCCTGCGCCCCTGCACCGGCGGGCTGGAACCTGCCGTGGTTATGTCGGATCGCCAGCTGGCCCAGCTGATCTGCGCCTGGCGCCTCTTCTCGCCCACGCTGGACTTGTCCCTCTCGACCCGCGAGTCGGCCACCTTTCGCAACGGCGCGGTGCGCCTTGGCATCACCCAGATGTCGGCCGAGTCGCGCACCCAGCCGGGTGGCTATGCCGAAGGGGATGCCGAGGAGCTGGAGCAGTTCGCCATCCACGACGATCGCCCGGTGGGGGAAGTGGCGGCTGCCGTGCGGCAGGCCGGGTTGCAGCCAGTGTTCAAGGATTGGGAACCCTTCTTGGGTCGATAGGGGCGGCCACGCCCCCCCTTTGCCGGTGGCATCCCGGCGTCCAGCCAGACTCCGTGCCAGTGGTGAACAGGCACGGCCGCGTCGTGCAATCGTAGGGTCGATTAGCCGATAGGCGTAATCGTCCGCTTTGCATTTTTTGGGGATGGTAGACGGCTCGGCTTCGCCGTGCAGGACGCGAGGCCGCCGGCCTCGAAGGGGTTTCGCCCGCCCTTCGGGCCGGGGCGAGTGACTTTGGAAAGACCCGCTCTTTTCAAAAAATGCACCAAAGGTCTTCTCCCCCACTTATTCGCCCGACTTCGTCGGGTTCCTTCGGCTCACCCGCGTGTCCGACGGCACGCGCCGACGGGCCATCCATGGCCCGGCGCCGCTCGCTCGACATCCTGTCTCGCGGCCTGGACAAGCGTGCTCGCCTCAGCGAATAAGAGGGGGGGAAACCAAAACCGTGCCCACCATAACCTCAGGGTGTGGTCGTAGGGTGCAATAAGCGGAGCGTATTGCACCCTACGGTTTTACCGAAATTCTGAGTATTGTAGGATGCAAAAAACTTGTTAATTGCATCCTACAAGAGTTACATCATGTTCATTTCTTATAGTTCTAAGGCACTATTAACCTTGCTTAGGTTTTCAAAGAAACGCGGCATCTGCCCATTGGGATAGTTTGTTGTGATATAGTCTTGAATTTTATCAAAAGAAGCACTTATTGAATTGTTTGGACTAGGTATTTCACTAGACGAAAGGACTCTAGATGCATTTTTTATTATCTTCACATCATTGAAAGCTCTAGCGATAAAAACATAGCGACCATGTATCAAAATTCGCCTTGATTTTGAGTTTGTACACTTTAATTCCATCTCCTTTAAACATGAAATACATGCTCTAAGGAAGTTCACAGAGTTGATTAAATTAATGCTAGTTACAGATGGGTTAAATACACTTTTGTAAAAGCTATTTGTCGTTGACTCGAAAAATCTACCCCTGTTAGATTTGAGTGTTGCAATGTTTCTAGGAAGTGTTGATGAGCAAACTAATGCGGATAAGGCTTCATCCATTGTTATCGTATATGGACTTTCAGCTGTATTGTCATCATTTCTTTTTATTTCATAAATATAGTTTTCTTCTAGTGCGACAGAATCTCTTATTTTTATTTGAATTGGATCTTTTGATGCAAAATCTCGACCGGTGACTTTGTTTTGGCTATTGTTGGCTATCGTTACATTTAAAGCCACATCACCATAGTCTGATAGTTCTGCGTTGCCTGCTTCATCACTATGTTTGGACACTTTGATAAAACGAATTCCAACTCTAACCGTTTCTAACTTCTCTATATTAATTTCGTTTGAAGAAAATGTTTTTCCTATGGTTGTAACTGTCTGAGCACCGTTAATAATACTAGCATTTTTAAAATTAAATCGACCAGACTCTCTTCTGGTCGCAGCATTTCTTAAACTACTATCATAGTCATCTACAAGAACAGTTATGCCATTATTGTAATACCAGAACATTTCTGGACTCTGTAATAGCGTGTTCTTTATTCCAATGTTGACATCTGTATTCTCACCAAGTCCGCCACGGATGTTTTTCTCAAATAACATGTCGCCATAGCTATTCCACCACTGTGCAATCTGGTCTCCGGTAATTATACCATGAACCGCAGATAACGGATGTTCTGTAGCACCATACTGAAGTAGTTCTACATCGTTTATGTCAATAGCTCTTAGCGTTGCCTTGGATAGGGCTGTCATAATATATTCAAGAGGGATTATTTCTATTTTGTATGGCGCTTCTGTTCGGCCATACATTAGATCTGCATTAAACTCTGCATTATAACTGGCGATTATGTGCTTTACTTCATCAGTTATTTCTGTTGTCCCGCTGTAAATGTATGAAAAAACAAAGTCATATGAGTTGTCATATGCTGTTTCTAAATCTGACAATGACCTCTGAAATTTCTTATTAAAAAGGTTATAGTTCTCTAATATGATGTCTTTGCAAGACATCATGTAATCATTGAACTCTTTTCTAGAAATGGAACCAGTTCCTGATTGATCAAATTTAGATTGAGTTATTGTGACTAGTTTTTTATCGTGGTTCACGTAAATGGCATCAATGCAATGATCATCGGAACCATCACAAACATTAAATGCACAAGTTGCTTCATCAATCTCAGAGTTGAAATAATTAATTGCAAAAGCAGCGAGTGCACGTGATACTTTCGTGGTTTCTTTATCTGTACCACCAACATCACTCATATCGAGATGTTCACCATATTTTCTTAAAAGCTTTCTTTTTAACTGGTGTATTGTGACTTCTTTCGGTGATACAGGCATTCTATCATCCTCGTTTTTGGTTAATTCATGGAGGGCCAAATGAGACGCATGATACATGATTTTTTACAAAAAGAGCATTATTTTAGTTGTGGTCTAAAAGTGCATTTAGATGGTAACTATATTACCTAGTACGAATACTAACTGTTACATGCTGATTATCATTTTGAATGATTTAATTTATTATTGCTTCCAAATAAATTAGAGAGATGCTCCCTTGCGGGTAAAATTACATAAATAAGCGCATCAAGGGGTTGTCCGTGGAGGAATATGCGGTTCCTAGCCCGACACTCAAAGGTAGCCCCGGCGGCGATGGCAACCGCTTCGCTGGCGCTGTTGCCAACCCCCATCACGATCTCCAGCCGAAATAGACCCAGCTGCCGAAAGCCAAAGTCACGGAGCAGGGCGACCGCCTGTCGGGCGATGCCGCAGCCTTGCCGGGATTGGCGTACCCAATAGCCGATATTGCCGTAGCGGTGATGGGGCGACAGCTGGTTGATACCTGCGCCACCCAAAAGCTGGCCGGTGGTGGCGCAGAAGATGCCCATGTCAAAGGCGCGTCCCGCCGCACAATCCTGATCGCAGCTGGCAAACCACGCCAGTGCGCTCTCCCGAGTAAATGAACGGGAGCACCAGCTCATCCATTTGCCGACCGTCTCGATGGATTCGTGGGCTGCGCGGACAAACTCGTCGGCATCGGCCGGTTCGAACAGGCGGATCACGAGTCTGGCGTTGGCAAGGCGCGGGAGTGTCATCACTTGTCCTGCTTTTTCAGAAAGTAACTGATATGCCCCGGCGGCATATCGGGCAACTGCCCAAAGACCTCGTAACCCTGCTTCTGGTAGAAGGGAAGAGCCTGAAAACTGGTGGTTTCCAGATGGTAGTTGCTGATGCCCTTGCTTTGGGCGTACTGCTCCATGGCGCCGAGCAGGCGGCCGCCCCAGCCGTCGCGGCGGATGCTTTCGTCGATCCAGAGCCAGTCGACGTGCAGCCAGCCCCACTTGATGTCGGCGATGATGCCGCCGTGTACCTTGCCCTCTTTATCCTTGATAAAGCTGGCGATCCGCTCGCGCAGATGGGTACCGGCGTGACCCGTGTTGAAGCCCGAGAGGCCAATGCGCAGCGCTTCGATCTCATCGTCCTGAGGCGGTTGGGGTGGGGTGAGTTGCATAGTGCTTCCTGCTTGAGTGTGATGATCTCTGTCGGGTTCCGGCGTGTTGTGCGCCGGGCTTACCGCTGCGTTACTGTTGATGATGTTTTACCAGCACTACCCTAACGGAATCGGGTGGAGCCTTGCCACCCTTTTGTGCCGTCCGCTTCGCCAGTCTCTGTCGCCCTGTGGTGGTGGGCGTATCGACCCCGCCGGGGTTTGTCCCTAGCATAAGGAGGATGCGGGGCAGTGGCTCCGCCATGCGGGCATGTGTTGATGCCCGTTTACGGACTTTTGGCGGAGAGAAAAGATGAAGCTGCGTTCCTTGTTGATGGTGGGGGCCCTGCTGCTGGGCGGTTGTGCGGTCAATCCCTACGGTGGCACTCAGGCTCCTGTCAGTGAACCCGATCAGCCAGTGAGCCAGCCGGACAAGCCG
This sequence comes from Aeromonas sp. 602658, assembly GCF_049173005.1. NCBI lineage: Bacteria > Pseudomonadati > Pseudomonadota > Gammaproteobacteria > Aeromonadales > Aeromonadaceae > Aeromonas > Aeromonas sp. 602658. The sequence goes on from NZ_JAAKRF010000012.1 coordinate 95,563, forward strand.
GTGACCAAACCGGATAGCGGGGACGTTCAGCCCAAGCCGGTGGCGCCGACCGCTCTGGCGCAGGCCATGGCCGATCTCTTTGTGCAGGCCCCCGAGGTGCGGGAACTGGCGCAAACCGGTCAGCCGGTGCTGCTGCTCACCCCGCCCCAGAACGGTACCGGCGAGCCGGTGGACACCCGCGCCATGGCGGCGGCCATGAGCAAGCGCATCCAGAGCAAGAGCGGTGTTCACTTTGTCGACCCGGGGCAGGTGGCAGCCATCACCGGCCAGCTTGAGTATCAGCAGGGCAGGATGAACCCGGCCTCCCTGGTGCGGCTTGGCCGCCAGACCGGCGCCGGCTACATGCTCTACGGGGATCTGGTGGCACAGGGGAGCCGTTATCGGTTGTCGATGACCCTGATGGAGCTGCGCAGCGGCGAGCTGATCTGGAGCGGTAGTCGCTCCGCCAGCCACTGAGCGGTCTGCGACCAATCAAAAAGAGGGTTGAGTGCCTGTGCGCTCAACCCTCTTCTCATTTCTGGCCCTATGCCTGATGGGGCTTGTCTCTAGCGGATTGCCGCTTCCAGCGCGGCTATCTCGCCGCCGCTGATAAGCGGCAGGTTACGGCTGATCTGCTCCACCGGCCAGTCCCACCAGGCGATGGCGTTGAGACGGGCTATGGTGTCGTCGTCGAAACGGTAGCGGATCACTTTCGCCGGGTTGCCGCCGACCACGGCGTAGTCGGGCACATCAGTGGTGACTACGGAGCGGGCGGCGATGATGGCGCCGTTGCCGATTTTGACCCCCGGCATGATCAGGGCCTCATAGCCAATCCAGACATCGTTGCCGATGACGGTATCCCCCTTGTAGGGGAGGCTGCCCGGGGCAGGGACGACGCTCTCCCAGCCGTTGCCGAAGATAAAGAAGGGGTAGGTGGAGGGGCCCGAGCTCTGGTGGTTGGCGCCGTTCATGATGAACTTCACCCCGCGGGCGATAGCGCAGAACTTGCCGATGATGAGCTTGTCGCCGATGAAGGGGAAGTGGTAGAGGACGTTGCGCTCGAAGCCCGCAGAATCCTCCGGAACGTCGTAATAGGTGTAGTCACCCACCTCGATATTGGGCCCCTTGATGGTGTTCTTGATAAAACACACCTGGGGGAAGCCATTCATGGGGTGGGGATTGGCGGGGTCGGGTCCGTGCATCCGGGCTCCTAGGGTTGGCCGGGCTAGAGCGCCGGGAAGTAGCAGGCGCTCATGTCGATGGGGTGATCGGGGCAGCCTGGCAGATAGAATTGCCAGCCCGCATCGGAGAAGGCGCGCAGTTCGGTCTCGACAAACTTGATGGCGAGGCTCAGGGCCTGCAGGCTGTCGATGCCGTAGATAAAGGTTTTGTCGCTCAGCCCCGCCAGCTTCACCTTGCAGCGCCAGTCACCGCTGGCGGACTTGGGATCCGGCTCGGGGGCCTTGATGGCGATCTTGAGGGTGAGCTGTTCCCCTTCGGTACTGATAGCGTCGAAGCGGGCGGTAACGATGGCGTTTTTCATCTGGCGATTCCTTTTCCGTGGTACAGCCCCTGCGGTTGCGGGGGGGCTGGCGTTCCTGATGGCTGATGAGGTGAAAACTGGACTCGTGACGGCCAGCGTAAATGAACTTGTGAGTTGAAACAATGAGATATCATTGAGCGAGGGAGGGGCCATCCGCCACTGCGAACGGTCGCAAGTCAGAGCGGCGGTGGGCGCAGGCAATCCTTGCTGGCCGAGACGTCCGCATGCTGCTAGATGTAAAGGATTGTTGGCTATGACGGCAGATTTTTCTCCGTTGCCGATGAGGGCGAGTGAGTCCTTTTAAGGCAGAATATCTCCCCCCTGTTTGACCCTAACGTACAGGAGTCTCCGTGGCGCTTTCGGTAACCCAGCTTTATGAAGTGATGGCCCAACTGCCAGATCCCATCTTCATCCTCAGTGAAGATGGTTATTACGTGGAATATATCGGCGGCATGGAGCAGCAATCCTATCACGATGGCAATCCGCTGGCGGGCAAGCAACTGGCCGATGTGCTGCCACCCGAGATGGCCATGTGGGTCAAGGCACAGGTTGCCGAGTCACTGGCGAGCGGTCAGGTGCGGGTGGTGGAGTATGAGCTATCAGCAGCCGAGGTGGGGGGAATCAATGCCGCCGTCGGGCCGCAGGGGGTACAACGTTTCGAGGGCAAGATTGCCCCGCTGCCCTCCCTCTATGACGGCAAGCGGGCGGTGGCCTGGGTGACTCGCAATATTACCCGCCAGTACGAGTTGCAGCAGCGACTGCAGCGCCAGAGCGAGACCGATCAGCTGACCGGTCTCTACAACCGCCGCTTCTTCTTCGAGCACTGCCAGCCGCTGCGGACAGGGGAGGCGCCCTGTGGCCTTATCATGCTCGACATCGATCACTTCAAGCAGATCAACGATCACTACGGCCATCAGCAGGGAGATCGGGCCTTGCAGCGATTCAGTGGCTGCATCGATGCCCTGTTGCGGGCGGACGATCTCTTTGTGCGCAGCGGCGGCGAGGAGTTTCTTATCCTGTTGCCACGGATCGATGAGGCCGGTTTGCTGCAGATGGCGGAGCAGATCCGTGCCGCTGTCGAAGCATTGCCTGCCGATCCGGTCGCCATCACGGTCAGTCTGGGCACAACCCTGGTGCAGCCGGAGGAGGAGATCAATCAGGCGCTGGCCCGGGCCGACGAGTGGCTCTATCAGGCCAAGCGGGCAGGGCGCAACCGGGTGGCACACTGCCCGGCACGCTGAGCTGATTGGTCCTGTTATTGGCAGACATCACCTTTCCTTTTGCCATAAATAAATTGGCTGACATCACTGTCAATTAGTCGAAAAGTTGGCCGAATTATTTCACTGATATTCCACAGGTTAAGGTGTTAATATTATCGGCCTGATCGCTGGTCTTATTTGTGTTTTTGGGCAACAGCATGAGGTTTTATCGGTATGTTATCAAAAGGGTTTGGATCTGGTTCTGGATGACGAATGTGACACATTTCATTGTCTTTTGAAACAATCCGATTCAAACGGTCATGAATTATTAACCTTGACCAGGTTGGCGATTTCAACGATGGTGGCGTGGCAGCTCCGTTTCTCTCCGGTGGCCCTGTTGGCCACTGGCGGCGTTGTTTTTTCATGTGCAGGGCGATCTGCCATGACATATCGCCAGCCTGTTATTCGGGCCAATAAAAATAATGATGACAGACTAATAAGGTATATATTGCAATGAGTGTTTCTATTGCTGAAAAGAGTCACCCTGTTTCAAAATTGAAATGGGAGAAAAGCGATTCGGTATGGACCATGGGCTTATATGCCACTGCTGTTGGTGCCGGTACGTTATTTCTCCCTATTACTGTTGGCAGTAATTCCCCGGTTATTTTGCTGTTTATATTATTGCTGGCTTTCCCGCTCTCTTATTATTCCCACCGGGCATTGAGCCGCTTTGTGCTCTCCAGCTCCCATAAGGAAGGGGATATCACCCATGTGGTGGAGGAGCACTTCGGTGCCAGGGCGGGCAAGCTGCTGATGCTGGTCTATCTGATGGCCTTCTACCCCATCATTCTGGTCTACAGCATCTCCATCACCAACGCGATCCAGAGCTTCGTGGTTCACCAGCTGGGGGATGCCGAGCTGCCGCGCGGCTTGCTGGTGCTGGGGGTGATGCTGGGCCTGCATCTGGTGCTGCTGGCCGGCAAACAGATCGTGGTGTCGGCCATCAGCGTGCTGGCGCTGCCCATGGTCGCCTTTCTGATTGGTCTCTCTATCTATCTGCTGCCCCAGTGGAGCCTCTCCTATTTCACAGAGAGTCAGGCGGTGGATTGGCGGGATCCGGCGTTCTGGAAATCCCTCTGGCTAATCGTGCCGGTGATGGTCTTCTCCTTCAGTCATGCGCCCATTATCTCCTCCTTCAGCGCGGCGCAGAAAAAGCGCTGTCAGGAGAGTGCCGACCTGCGTGCCAAGCGGATCATCAAGTGCAGCAGCATTCTGATTTGCGGCAGCGTGCTCTTCTTCGTGGTGAGCTGCGTGATGAGCCTGAGTCAGGCCGAGATGGCGCTGGCCCGCACCGACAATATCTCCGTGCTGTCGGCGCTGGCGAACAAGTTTTCCAATCCGCTGATCGCCTATGTGGGGCCGCTTATCGCCATTCTGGCCATGTCCAAATCCTTCCTCGGCACCTCCATGGGGGTTAGCGAGGGGACGGTGAGCATGGTGAGCGGTGCCTGTCAGGGGCTGGGGCTCTCTCTCAAGGAGTCGACCATCGCCCGGGTGTCGTCGGTGATCCTGTTTATGGTGACCGCCCTCATCACCTATCTGAACCCCAATGTGCTCGACATCATCGAGCGCGTCAGTGGCCCGCTGATCGCGGTGATCCTGTTTCTGCTGCCGGCCTGCTCCATCTATCGCTTGCCCGCACTCAAGCGTTATCGCGGGCCGAGTACCCTTTTTGTGTTGGTGATGGGGCTGCTTGCCATCTCGGCCCTTATCTACGATCTGCTTTGACCGGGCGGTATCCCGCACAAATCCAAAAGGGCGACCATCTGGTCGCCCTTTTTCTGTGCATCGGGGTTAGCCGAGCAGGCCGGTGGCGCTCTGGCCCGCCATCAGCAAGCCGATGGCCAGCACGCTGAACCAGACCAGGGTTGCACTTACCAGCAGATAGCCGCTGGCAACGAACAGACCGTCCCGCTGCAACATGCCGGTGCAGAGCAGCAGGATGGCCCAGGCGGGCATGGCATTGGTGAAGGGGATGGCGCCCAGGGGTAGCATCAGCAGCAGGGCGGCCAGCATGATCAGCAGACCGTTGCAGCGGTTGACCGTGCTGCTGCCGGTCAGCACCAGCAGGCGCGGGCGGATAACGCGATCGACACGGGCCAGCAGATCCGCACCCTTGTGCAGGGTCGGCTTGAGCTGGTCGGCGGCGAAGCGGCGTTCCATCAGGATGGCGGGCAGCCAGGGCACCCGGTTGAGGGTGATGCCGATGCCGATAAAGAGGATCAGCAGACCAAACGGGGTGCTGACCCCGGGAATGGAGACCGGTAGCAGGAAGGGGACGGTGAGCAGCACGCAAAACAGCAGCATGCCCTGCTCGCCCACCAGCTCCAGCATCTGGCGCAGGCTGATATGGCTCTCGTCGATGGCATGCGCGGTGGCCCGCAGGGTATCCGCGAGGGTTGTTTTGGGGTCGTTGAGTTGCGCGGCAACCATTCCCTGATGTCCTTCTGAGTGGTGATAACGGGCTCCGATGACCCGATTTGGCGCCAGCATACGTGGCAGAGGTTAACCGTCGATGAATGGTGGCGGGGAGTACGGCAAGGCCACAATGGTACTGCTTTGCCGCGCCATTGATGAGTGTGATCCCCCCCATGAAAGTGAACCGGTACAGCTGCCATTTAGGATGAGCGCAGGATGCCTCTGGTATGCTTTCTGCACAATCACACAGGGAGCAGGGGATGATGAAGAGAGCCGGGATAGCGATGATGGGGTTGTTGCTGCCACTCGGGCAGGTCTGGAGTAGTGAGGCAGCAACCACATCCGGTTGGCAGGTGACGCCGTTTTTCGGCTACAGCTCAGCCATCGACTTCGAGAAGAGTGACGAGGTGGTGCAGCCGGTCTCGCGCTCGGCCTCGCTCGATTCACTGCAGGGGCAGGGCTCCGGCAGTTGGGGTCTCTTTATCAGCAAGGAGGTGGATGATCCGGGCATGATCGAGCTGCTCTACAGCCATCAGTCCACCACCCTCTCTCCCGACCAGCCGGATCGCCTGACGGTGGACATCCTGCACTTTGCCGGTGCTCTGACCCTCTCTGACAACCTGATGGCGCCCTACATCGGCGCCGGAATCGGGGTGACCCGCTTTGCCGCTTACGACAGCGAGGTGACCCCTTCCATGTCGCTGGCGCTCGGGGTGCAACCGCGCCTCGCCGAGCATCTGGCCCTGCGGGCCGAGGTGCGCGGTTATGGTTCGCTGGTCAACGACAACAACCAGTTTCTCTGCAACCCGGAGCAGTGCGTGTTCAAGGTGCGCGGGGAGCTGGTAACCCAATGGCAGGCCAATATCGGTCTTACCTTCCGCTTTTAGGCGAGGGGATTTGCCCTATGAAACAGGGGCCCTTGGGCCCCTGTTTCAGCAGCAATGTTTCGCCGTGATCGGCAATCAACCTGCAGATCTTCATACCTCCTTGTTAGTCGGCGTCGCCCATACCGCGCAGTTTCTGCCCGCCTCCTTGGCGCCATAAAGCGCCTGATCCACCCGTTTGAACAGCGAGACTGCCGGCTCCTTGGGCTCGCGGATCCCCACTCCCAGGCTGACCGTCATGGTATGGGCCGGGTCGGGGGCTATGGTGCGGGTCGCAGTGAGCAGGGCGTTGGCCAGTTGCTGCAGCTCGGCTTCGTGGGCGATGGGCAGCAGCAGGGCAAACTCTTCACCCCCGACACGGGCCGCCAGCGCACCGGGCGGGCAGTGCTGTTGCAACAGCTCGCCAAACTGCTGCAACACCCGATCCCCGATATCGTGGCCGTAGTTGTCATTGATCAGCTTGAAGTGATCCAGATCCAGCAGGATGAGAGCGTGGCAAATCCCCTGTTCCAGAAACAGTTGCTGATGAAAATAGCGCCGGTTTGGCAGCCGGGTCAGATCATCGAACAGTGCCTGTTGTCTGAGCTGGGTATTGATGTGAAAGAGGTGGTGCATGGTGCTCAGGATGCCGATGCTGCTGAGCAGGATGCCGCTGGAGCGCAGCAGATCCTCGGCATAGATGGCGAGCCAGAGTGGCTGCGCCACCAGTTCATCCATGATGTCGGCGGTGGCCCCCATGATCCACAACATCAGACCGCAGGAGAGCATGCGGTAGGTATGGGTGGGCAGGTGGGCGCACTGCACCACCCAGAACAGGAACAGCATGGTGAGCCAGTTGATCACCTCGAAGCCAAAGCTGACGGCGTAAAAGCGTTCGTAGGGGAAGTGGGGCAGCAGCAACAGATGAAGGGCCATGATGGCCAGCATCACTATCCCCAGCAGCGCGATGTGGGCGCGATGCTCCCGGTCGAGATGACGGTAGTGGGAGAGGCTGATGTCGAGACGATCGAACTGCATGGTGTTCCTCGGATTGGGCCTGCCATCAGGTTGCAAACAAGGGGCTGTGTAATGGCATGCCGTGGTCGAATAACAGGAAACGGCTGGTCTGTCAGTGTAAACGAGCGGACCCGTAGCGCGCGATATCGATGACGTCAGCTTGTGGGCTGGCTCAGGGTTTGCGCACTTCTGGTGCGTGAAGTATCGCCTGCCCTGCGACAGGGCGACCCTGGGCAGGTTAGCGCAGCTCATGCGCCAAATTGGTGCATTGATGATGCGTGATCTTGCTAATGCGATGATTTAAAAGGATTTAAATTTGTGGCCCGCTTTATGCTTTTTACATGTCAGACGGTCTCTTGTGGTCATCGGCGGCAGACGCAGTGATGAGGAAGTGGCAAGAGACATCCCCGTGCCGGGCGCGGGTGTGATTCTGGCGGGTTGCAGCAACACCTTGCGGTTCGCCACAGATTCAATCAGGGAAACGGAGCCGGTCTTGTACCGGTACGACAGGGAAGGAGAGTGCTCTATGGTCAAAAAATGGATGATGGCGGGTCTGACGATGTTGCCTGCCTTGCTGGTTACCCCAAGTTGGGCCGAAGAGGTCGCTCAGGTACAGGCGGCGGTGGCTCCGGTTGCCGCCATGACAATCAACAAGGGTGACAACACCTGGATGCTGCTCTCGGCGGCGCTGGTGATCCTGATGTCGATCCCCGGTCTGGCCCTCTTCTACGGTGGTCTGGTACGGGCCAAAAACATGCTGAGCGTGCTGATGCAGGTCTTTACCCTGTTCTGCCTCATCTGCGTGCTCTGGGTGATCTACGGTTATTCGCTGGCCTTTACCGAGGGGGGCAATTTCTACGGCTCCTTCAGCAAGGTGCTGCTCAAGGGGGTGACCCCTGACTCCATCGCCGCCACCTTCAGCAAGGGTGTCGGGATCAGCGAGCTGATCTATGTGGTGTTCCAGGGGGCCTTTGCCGCCATCACCTGCGGCCTTATCGTGGGGGCGTTCGCCGAGCGCATCAAGTTTGCTGCCGTGCTGCTCTTCTCGGTGATCTGGTTCACCTTCGCCTATATCCCGCTGGCTCATATGGTGTGGTACTGGGCGGGTCCGGATGCCTATACCAGCGCCGAGGCTGCCGCCACAGCGACTGCAACGGCCGGTTATCTGTTCCAGCATGGTGCGCTGGATTTTGCAGGCGGCACAGTGGTGCACATCAACGCCGCCGTGGCGGGTCTGGTGGGTGCCTATCTGGTGGGCAAGCGTCTGGGCTACGGTCGTGATCCCATGACCCCCCACAGCCTGACCATGACCATGATCGGTGCCTCCCTGCTCTGGTTCGGCTGGTTCGGTTTCAACGCGGGCTCCGCGCTGGAAGCCAATGGTATCGCCGCGCTCGCCTTTATCAACACCTGGGTGGCGCCGGCTGCGGCCGCTCTGTCATGGACGCTGGCCGAGTGGGTGATGAAGGGACGTCCCTCCCTGCTGGGGGCCGCCTCTGGTGCGGTGTCCGGTCTGGTGGTGATCACCCCGGCAGCGGGTTTCGTCGGTGTGGGCGGTGGTCTGGTGATGGGCCTTATCAGTGGCGTGGCGGGTCTGTGGGGCGTCCACGGTCTCAAGCGCCTGCTGGGTGCCGATGACAGTCTGGACGTGTTTGGCGTACACGGGGTGTGCGGCATTCTCGGCGCCCTGCTGACCGGCGTCTTTGCCAGCCCGGATCTGGGCGGTACCGGGGTGTG
>NZ_JAAKRF010000013.1:0-100512 GCF_049173005.1 Aeromonas sp. 602658
TTGGTGCCCAGAGACGGAATCGAACCGCCGACACGGGGATTTTCAATCCCCTGCTCTACCGACTGAGCTATCTGGGCGTGGGCGCTATTAAACGGATTTTAAGGCGGATGGTCAACGGGAAATTTCACTTTTTGTCTCGTTCGTCTCTTTTTTGCGCAACATCGTCCATTTCTGCCACTTCTTCGGCACAGGCCGTGCCTTTTCGCCCCCAGACTCTGGGTTCCTCTCCTTTGAGCAGGCGGGAGATGTTCTCGTGATGGCGGATCAGAATGAGGCAGGAGAGCAACGAGACTGGCAGGGTATATTCGGGTTTGAGCAGGTAGGTAAAGAGCGGCGTCAGCAACACGGTAATGATGGAGGCCAGCGAGGAGTAGCCGCTCACCAGCAGCACCAGCAGCCAGGTACCTATCACGGCGCCCCCCATGGTGAAACCGATGGGCATCATGGTACCCAGCGCCGTCGCCACCCCTTTGCCACCACGAAAATGAAAGAAGATGGGGTACATATGGCCGAGGCAGGCGGCGACCCCGATAAAGCCGAGGTAGACGGGTTTGATCTGCAGATACCAGGCGAGATAGACAGGCACAGTGCCCTTGAGCACATCAAGCAGCAGCACCACCAGCGCCGCCATCCGGCCACCGAGGCGCAGCACATTGGTTGCCCCCGGATTGTGGGAGCCATGATCCCGTGGGTCGGGCAGACCGGTGCAACGGGAGACCAGCACAGCACTGGATAGTGAACCACCCAGGTAGGCCAGAATAATCATCAAAATCGTCAGGGCCGTCATCTTGGTCGTTTTTACCACGATATGAATGGGGTATGATGCGGACCACATACGCTGGCATGGGCCCATGCCCACCCAGAGCGCCTCGGCAAGCCTGTTGCCCGGCCAGCATCCCTGCGCTGTCATCACAGCCCATCAAGAGTAAAGAAGAAGTACAGTCATGGACAAGGTGTTTATTCGCGGACTCGAAGTTTTGACCACCATCGGTGTATATGAGTGGGAGAAGGGCATTCGCCAAAAGCTCCGTTTTGACCTCGAGATGGGGTTCGACAACCGCCCCGCGGCAGCAACCGACGACATCAATCTGGCACTGGATTATGCCGACCTCTCCAACAAGATTTGCGAGCATGTCAGCGGCAAGGTGGTCGAGCTGGTCGAGACCATGGCCGAGCAGGTCGCCATGCTGGTGCTCGCCGACGAGCGGGTACAGTGGGTCAAGGTGACCCTCACCAAGCCGGGCGCCGTGCCCAATGCCGCCGGGGTCGGCGTCGAGATCCTGCGTCATCGCACGCCGGCCGCGAGCAGCAACTGATGACCACCATCTATATCAGCCTGGGCTCCAACATCGAGCGGGATCGCCATATTCGCGCCGGGCTCGATGCCCTGCACGCCGAATTTGGCGAGCTGCGGGTCTCCCGGGTATTCGAGAGCGAAGCGGTCGGCTTCAACGGCCGCCCCTTCTACAACCTGGTGGCGGCTGCCGAGACCGATCTGCCGCTGACCACCGTCTGCCAGCGACTGCGGGCCATGGAGTTCGCCCACGGCCGCGAGCCGGATGCCAAGAAGTTCGCCCCGCGCACCCTGGATCTCGATCTGCTGCTCTATGGCGATCTGGTCTGCGACACCCCGCTGGTGCTGCCGCGTGGTGAAGTGCTCACCAACGCCTTCGTGCTGTGGCCGCTGGCCGAGCTGGCCCCTAAACTGCGCCACCCGGTCGATGGCCGCACCATGGGCGAGCTGTGGCAAGCCTATGACAAGGCCTCCCAGCAGCTGTGCCCCATTCCCTTTCACTGGGAAGCGTGCGAATTGCAGCATCACTGATCCGCAAGGGCGCCTCACGGCGCCCTTGTTGTTTCCACAGACAGGGTTGCTTATCACGGATAAGAAAGTGTCATTGGGCCTGACCCTGCGAGGCTGGCAGGATAACGCCCACTACAGGAGAACCCCATGCCACTCGATACCATTCACCACTTTAACTGCCAGCTGCTGGCCGAACTGCCCCACCAGCGCTATGAGCATGAACCTATTCTCGACTACGCCACCGACGAAAAGGTCAAGGCCCGCCTCGGCTGGCAGGCGGAGTTCAGCAAGACCCTGTTTCTCAAGTTCAAGGATGGCCGCTTCGCCCTGCTGCTGACCCACAGGGACGGGCGGCTCGACAACAAGGCAGTCAAGGCCGCGCTCGGCGCCAAACCCTCCATCTGCACCGCCGAAGAGATGCAGGCGGAGATTGGCTGCCTGCCGGGGGCGGTCTGCCCCTTCCTACCCCGTGCCGATATTCCGCTACTGGTGGATCCGCAACTGCTCAACCACACCGCCTTCACCTGGACTCCGGGCCACCCGGAGCAGACCTTTCTGCTGGCGACCGAGCATCTGGCCGAGGTACTGGCGCAACTTCCCTGCGAAGTCAGCTATCTGCCCGCGCCGACGGCGTAGCCCCATCGCGCGCCAGCTGGGCGAAGATCAGCGCTGCCAGCATGGAGAGCAGCCCGACACAGAGGTAGGTAAGATGGAATCCGGCCAGCCACTGACCCTCGGCCACTAAGGTGCCCGCTGAGGTGCCCGCCGAGAAGAGCCCGAGCAGGCTGGCGGCAATCGCCACCCCCAAGCTCATGGAGAGCTGCATCACCACCGAGAGCAGACCGTTGCCACTGCTGGCCAGGGTCGGGCTGAGATCTTGCAGCGTGAGAGTGTTCATGGCGGAGAACTGCAGCGAGTTGATGGCACCGAAGATCGCCAGCCAGCCCAGCAGGACCCCGTAGGGGAGCTGGTTGTCGATAAAGTAGAAGCTGGCGATCATCGCCCCCAGCAACAGGGTGTTGCCGATCAGAATGCGGCGATAGCCCACCGTCGGAATCAGCTTGTTCACCAGCGTCTTGGTCAGCATGGCGCCAATCACTGTGGGGATCATGGTCATCCCCGCCTTGCTCGGGGAGAAGCCGAGCCCCAACTGCAGAAACAGCGGGGTGAGGAAAGGCATGGCGCCGCTGCCAAGGCGGGCAAACAGGTTGCCCCAGATGCCGATGGCAAAGGTGGCGGTCTTGAACAGGCTCAGGCTAAAGAGCGGCTGCGGTGCATTGGCGGCATAGAGCCAGTAGCTCGCCATCGCCGCCAAGCCGAAGATCAGTGCAAACAGCGCCCAACCGGTGGAGATGCTGTGCTCCCCCAGACCCTGCAAGCCGACCGACACCAGCACCATGCCGACGCTGAACATCACAAAGCCCTGCCAGTCGAACCGGGCGGTCTGCTGCCGCAGCTCCGGCATAAAGTGCCAGCTGGCGATAAAGCCGAGCAGCCCCACCGGCAGGTTGATGAGAAATACCCAGTGCCAACTCGCCACTTCCACCAGCCAGCCACCGAGTGCCGGCCCCATCAACGGGCCGAGCAGCCCAGGGATGGTGACAAACGACATCACCCGCAGCAGCTCGTGCTTGTCATAGACCCGCAGCACCGCCAACCGTCCCACTGGCATCAGCAGCGCACCGCCAATCCCCTGAAGTACCCGGGCGGCCACCAGCATGGAGAGCGAATTGGAGGCGGCGCAGGCGAGCGAGCCGAGGGTAAAGAGCGAGATGGCAGCCAGATAGATGCGACGGGTGCCGAATCTGTCAGCCAGCCAGCCGGAAGCCGGGATCAGCAACGCCACCGTCAACATGTAGGCAATGATCACCGACTGCATCTGCAGCGGGCTCTCTCCCAAGGTCTCGGCCATGCTGGGCAGGGCGGTGTTGAGAATGGTGCCATCCAGCGCCTGCATAAAGAAACCGACCGCCGCCAGCAGGGGCAGCCACTTGCGCTGGGCATCTGTCACTGTGTGGCTCATTGCCACCTCCATTATTTTTGCGGGGGAGCGGCGGCGGTCAGGAAGAGATCGACACAACTCAGGGTCCAGGCATCCTGCTCGGCAGCGCTCTGGGTCAACGGCAGACCCAGCTCACGGAGCATTCGCTCCTTGCCCTGCCACATCAGCAACAGCTGCAAGGCGGCCTGTTCGCTGTCTTGATGGCACAGCAGACCTTGCTGCTTCTGCTGCTCCAGCCAGTTGGACAGCATCTCGGTCACATAGAGCGGGCCCGCCTCGAAAAAAAGGGTGGCCAGCTGGGCATCGTTGCAGCTGATGCAGGTGCGAAAGATATTGATGGCATCATCGCTCAGGATCAACTTGCGAAAGCTGCGACCAAAGGCAATCAGGCTCTCCCGCACATTGTTGCCACGCAGCAACACCTCAGGCATCAGCTCGCTGCTGACGCACTTGCTGCCCACCGCTTCGGCAAACAGCGACTCCTTGTTGGCAAAATGGCTGTAGACCGTCTGCTTGGAGACGCCCGCTTCACTGGCCACCATGTCCATGCTGACCAGATGCAGACCGTGCTGACAGAAGAGCCGCCCGGCAGCATCGAGGATCGCAGCCCGCTTCTGCTGACTACGGGGTGAAATGTTCATTTTTCCTCCACAATCAAACTGGACAGTCTAGTTTCGAAAAACTAGACTCACCGGTGTGATTTGATGTTATGTCAACCAGAGGATGATGTCATGACACTTTGCTTAATCCTGCTGGCGCTGTTACTGAGTGGCTGCAGCCCGGTCACAGAGTCAGAAGAAACACCCGCCCTGACCCGGGTGATCGCCCAGCCGCTGCAAGCCAGCGATCACTACCCGGTACTGCACCGCTTCAATGGCCGGGTGATCGCTCCCGAGCACAGCCAGATAGGTTTCGAGCTGGCAGGGCGGATCGCCACCCTGCACAAGGGACGCGGAGAGCCGGTAGCGGCTGGCGAACTGCTCGCCACACTGGACACCCGGCTGCTGGCAGTGGAAGCCAAAGAGCTGGCCGCCCGGGCTGCCCAGAACGAGGCCGAGCTGACCCTTGCCCGGCAGACGCTCGACCGGCTCACCGCCTTGCGCCAGCAGCAGTTCAGCTCCCGTCAGGCGCTGGATGAACAGCAAGGCAAAGTCCGCATGCTGGAGGCAAGCGCCAACCAGCTGGCCGCCGCCCTCGAAGCCAACCGGGTCAAACAGGAGAAATCACAGCTGCGCGCCCCCTTCAACGGAATTGTGGTCAGCCGCGAGCAGGCATTGGGGGCCGTGGTGGCCGCAGGTCAGCCTCTCTTCTCCCTGACCCGCAGCGGCCAGTGGGAGGCCGATATCGGCGTACCGGTGAAACAGGCCGAGTCCCTGATCGTCGGCCAACGCTATCCCCTGCAAAGCGGGGCGCAATCACTGGAGGGGCGCCTGCTTAATCTGGGGGTACAAGTGGACGGGCAGACCCACACCCGCACCGCCCGCTTCCAGCTGACCCGGGGCGGCGAACAGCTGGCAGAGGGGCAACTGATCACCCTGTTGCATCAGACCCGCGAGCCCACCCGCGCCTACGAGGTGCCGCTCACCGCGCTGACCCAGGGATTGCGCGGCAGCTGGACCCTTTATCTGCTCAATGACGAAACGCCACCCCGGGTGGTCAGTCGGGACGTAACCCTGCTGCAGCAAGATGGCGAGCGGGCCTGGATCAGTGGTGCCCTGAACGGACAAGAACAGCTGGTGACCGATGGCCTGCATAAACTGGTGCCGGGCCAGCAGGTCACCCTGACCACCAGCGTGGATCATCAGATAACGCATCCGGAGCCACAGTCATGATCCGCCCGTTTATCGAGAATGGCCGCCTGCTGCTGTTGACGGTCGCGCTGCTGCTGACGGCCGCCCTTGCGGCATTGCAGACCCTGCCCAGAACCGAAGATCCCCAGCTCACCAGCCGCTTTGCCAGCGTGGTTACCCACTTTCCCGGGGCCAGCGCCGAACGGGTGGAAGCGCTGGTGAGCGAGCCCATCGAGAACCGGCTGCGGGCCCAGAGCGAGATCAAGCTGATCGAGTCGAGCTCTCGCCCCGGTCTCTCCATCATCAATCTGGAGCTCAAGGATGAGGTCAGCGATGTCGAGCCCGTCTGGTCCAGAGTCCGTGATCGGCTGGCAGACCTTGCCGCCGGGCTGCCAGCCGGAGCCAGTGCCCCCAGGCTGGATGACGAGAAGGGCTACCCCTTCACCCGGCTGGTCAATGTGGTCTGGCGCGGGCCGGGCCAGCCGCAGCTGGATCGCCTCGCCCGCTACAGTGCCGAGCTGGAGCGCCGGGCTCGCCAGCTGCCGGGTACCGAATACGTCGAGCGGGTCGGGGCACCGCAGGAGGAGATCGAGGTGCGGTTCGATCCCCTCGCCCTCAGTGCCAGCGGCATGAGTGGCGAACAGCTTGCCCAAGCGCTGAGCGGTGCCGATGCCAAAGTGGCCGCCGGGGAGTTGCAGGGCAGCCACAATCGCTTTCAGGTGGAGATCCGTGGCGCCCTCGATACCCTGGAGCGGATCCGCCAGATCCCGCTGCGTACCGGCGAGCAGGGCCAGACCCTGCGCCTTGGCGATCTGGCCGAGGTAAGGCGTACCCTGCACCAGCCGGAGAGCCAGCTGGCCTTTGCCAATGGTGAGCGGGCCGTGGTGGTCGGCCTACGGATGGCACAGGATCACCGCATCGACCTCTGGTCGGCACGGGTCGATACCATGCTGGCCCAGCTGCAACAGGACTTGCCGGATAATATCGGTCTCGTCACCAGCTTCGATCAGCAGCGTTATACCGATCAGCGGCTCGACACCCTGCTCATCAACATTGTGCAGGGCTTCCTCATCATAGTGGCCGTGCTGCTGGTGACCTTGGGGGTCAAGGCCGCCATTATCGTGGCCCTGTCGCTGCCGCTTACCGTGGCGTTCTCATTCGCCTGCATGAACCTGATCAATCTGCCCATTCACCAGATGTCGGTCACCGGTCTAGTGGTGGCGCTCGGGATCATGGTGGACAACGCCATCGTCATGGCGGATCGGGTGCAGTATCAGCGCCGCCGCGGCATGGCCATGAGTGCCGCCGCACTGGAAGCCATCGGCCACCTCTGGCTGCCACTGCTGGGCTCCACCCTCACCACCATGCTCGCCTTTATGCCGATCATTCTGATGCCGGGCCCGGCGGGCGAGTTTGTCGGCGGCATCGCCTGGGCGGTGATCTGCTCGCTGCTGGGATCCTACCTCATCGCCCACACCCTGGTGGCTGGCCTCGCAGCCCGCTGGATTGGCAGTGACCAGGGGGGACGCTGGTATCAGGATGGCTTGCACCTGCCCCGGGTGAGCGCACGTTTCCAGCAGAGCATCGCCATGGCGCTGGCTCACCCCTGGCGAACCCTGCTGTTGGTCAGTCTGCTGCCCCTGCTCGGTTTCTGGGTGGCGGGCCGCCTCACCGAACAGTTCTTTCCCCCTGCCGACCGGGACATGATCCACATCGAGGCCAGCCTCTCCCCACAGGCGAGCCTGGCGCGCACCCGCGAGCTGGCACTGGGGATCTCCGCCGAGCTGGCCAGTCTCCCCGAGCTGGTTCGACAGGATTGGGTGGTGGGCGACAACGCCCCCAGCTTCTACTACAACCTGGTGCCCAGAAAACAGGGGCGGGCCGATTACGCCCAGGGGATGATCACTCTGCAGGATGCCGATGCTGCCGAGCGGCTCATTCCACAACTGCAGCAGCGGCTCGATGCAAAATTTCCCGAAGCGCAGATCCTGGTACGCAAGCTGGAACAGGGACCACCTTTCAATGCCCCGGTCGAACTGCGGCTGTTTGGCCCCGACCTCGAACAGCTGCACCGCCTGGGAGAGGAGCTGCGCAGTCTGCTCGCCAATACCCCGGCCGTGGTGCAGACCCGCGCCACCTTGCAGGCCGGGGCTCCCAAACTCTGGTTGCAGGTCGATGAGGAGGCCGCCCGACTGGCTGGCATGAGCCTGACCGATGTCGCCTCCCGGCTGGCGGGCGCACTGGATGGCAGGTTGGGCGGCACTGTGCTGGAAGGCACCGAGTCGATCCCGGTTCGGGTGCGGCTGGCCGAGCCCTTGCGTCAGGATCCGGATGCGCTGCTCAATGTGCCGCTGTCGCTCACCGGCACCGGCCAGCAAGGGGCAGCCAATCTCACCTTGCGGGCACTGGCCACTCCCGAGCTGCTGCCAAGCTGGGGGGAGATCAGCCGTCGGGATGGTGAGCGGGTCAATGTGCTGGAGGCCTATCTGGCGGTCGGCGTACTGCCGCAAACCGTGCTGGAGCAGGTCAAAGAGAGGCTGGCCGCCAAGGCGCTGGCGTTGCCGCCGGGCTATCGACTGGAGTTTGGCGGGGAAGCCGCCAAGCGGGATGAATCGGTGGGCAATCTGATGGCGCATGTCAGCCTAGTCGCCGTGCTGCTGGTGGCCGTGCTGGTGCTCAGCTTCAACTCGTTCCGGCTGGCGGGCATCGTCACCCTGGTGGCGATCCAGTCGGCGGGGCTCGGGCTGCTGTGGGTCTGGCTACTGGGCTACCCCTTCGGGTTTACGGTGATCATCGCCCTGCTGGGACTGATGGGGCTGGCCATCAACGCCGCCATCGTCATTCTGGCCGAGCTGAAGGCAGACCCGCTGGCACAGCAGGGCAATCTGCCGCAGATCTGTGACCTGGTGGCCGGTTGCAGCCGCCACATCGTCTCGACCACCATCACCACGGTGGGCGGCTTCATCCCGCTATTGCTGGGGGGCGGCGGCTTCTGGCCCCCCTTTGCCATCGCCATCGCCGGTGGCACAGCGCTGGCGACCCTGCTCTCGTTCTACTTTGTGCCGGTGGCGTTTGTGTTGTTCAACCGCCGCCGTCCTGACCCGGAGCAGGAGAGCTGCAACGCGCAAGATCAGTTGTCGGGCTGACCCAGCATGGCTTTGAGCCGCTCTTCCAGAGTGGGCTCGGGGGCCTTTAAGGTCGCCATAAAGAGCTGCTCGATACCGGCCTTGTCCTGACTTTTCACGATAAACACCAGTCGGGACTGGGCCTTGCCCTCCGGCCAGTCGCCCAGCGCCTGCAGCGGATAGAGCTGGCCGTGGACGCCGTGGATCACCACCGGCTGGCTTTCGCCCTCCAGCTGCAAGATCCCCTTGAGGCGCAGCAGGGCATCGCCGTATTGGGCCTGCACCGCATCGATGGCGGCCAGCAAACGAGAGGGTTTGAGCGGCTCGCCGATGCGCAGGGAGAAACTCTCGATGTTGCCGTGCTCGAAGTGGGTGGGCGCAGCTGTGCCCACCTTGGCGGCGAACGGCTTCATCTTCGGCTGCATGGGTGAGGCCAGCCCCTGCCTGGGGGATTCGGTGCGCAGCCAGGCCAGCAGCTGGCGCACATCGCGCCCGGCCGCTTCGTTGTAGGCGCCGAGCTTCTCCAGCACCCTGGGCGACAGTTCGCCATTGGTCACCTGCTGGATCGGGGCCGCCGGATTGAGTGCCACCAGCTGGTCTTCGACCCGCGCCAGCTGCTCGCCATCCACCAGATCGCCTTTGCTCACCACCAGCAGATCCGCCAGCGCCACCTGTTTCACCGCCTCATACTGGGCCGCCAACTGCTGCTCGATATGACCGGCATCCACCACGGTGACGGTGCCATCGAAGCGGTAGCGCTGGGCGATAAAGCCCTCTTCGCGCAGGGTAAAGAGCACGGGGGCCGGATCGGCGAGGCCAGTGGTCTCGATAATCAGCCGCTTGAACGGTTTGATCTTGCGCTGGATGGCCTTCATAAAGAGCCCCTGCAACGCCTCCACCAACGAGCCCTGTACCGAGCAGCAGATGCAGCCGGAGTCGAGCAGCATCACCTGCTCATCCACCTGCTGCACCAGATGGTGATCCAGCCCCACCGAGCCGAACTCGTTGATCAGCACTGCGCACTCACCGAGCTCCGGCTGCTTGACCCAGTGGTTGAGCAGAGTTGTCTTGCCGCTGCCGAGAAAGCCGGTCAGCAGGGTCACTGGGATACGGGTATCTTGCATATCGGTCATGTCAGATCCTTACCGGTTGGCAAACAGGTCGCTGAGCCAGCGGTTTTCAAAGCGGCCGTGGGGGTCGAGCTCGGCTTTCAACGCCACGAAGTCGTTCCAGCGCGGCAGCAGGGCCGGGAAGTCATACAGATCCATCGCCAGGTGCTTGCCAAAGTGCGGGATGCCGCCGAGCGGCACCAGCAGTTGCTGCAGCTCGCGCATCTGCTCCATCGAGCCGTTGACGAAGGTGCCGTCCGCCGCCAGATAGACCAGAAAACCGATCCAGCAGACCGGCTGGCCGTAAGCGGCGCTGAGCCAGGCCTCGGAGGGGCCGGTGCAACGCAGAATAAAGGGGTAGTGCAGCACGCCCGGGTTGGCCTGCTGCCACGCTTGCAGGGTCTCCAGCGCCTCGTTCATCCGATGCAGCGGCACCGCCACCTCGCAGTTGATCTGGGGGGCCGGGATCCCCTTGCAGAGGATCTGGTAGACGTTGCCCACCAGATCGGAGGCATCCTTGAAGCGGCGTACCGTCTCGAAGTGCTCACCGGCCAGCGCCTCATCCTTGGTATCTTTCGCCATCTTCTGCAAGGTGGCATCAATGGTGGCATTCATGCGGGCGTCGATATCACCATCCAGCAGCAGCAGCTCGCTGCCGCCTGCGCGGTAGCGGGCCACCTCCTCATCAGAGGCGGGATCCACCAGCCAGATGTGACTCTCGCCGGTCCAGGCAAACCACCAGCTCTTCACAAAGCCGTGCTCGCGGTTGAGCCGCTCGTTGTGTTCCAGCAGGAAGGGATAGTCGGTGGTGAACTTGGTGCAGCGCATGATGCGGTTGGGCACGGTACGCAGGGTGATGTCGAGCAGGATGCCGAGCATCCCCATCCCCATCACGAAGGCGCCGAAGCGCGGATCGGTGCGATCCACCCGGATGATGTCGCCATTGGCCTGCATCACCGTCATCGCCTCCACCGCATCGCAGAGGGCTGACTGGTGCAGCCCCTGGCCGTGGGTGCCGGTGCTGAGGGCGCCGCCCAGGGTCTGGATGCCGATAACGCCCGGGGATGCGGGCAGCATCCGCTCCATGGCGATCAGCTCGGCATAAACGGTATCGAGCGGCGTCCCCGCCTGATAGGTCACGGTATCGGCAGTTTTCGCCAGCTGGCCGCGCAGGTGGTGCAAGTCCACCAGCAGCGCCTGACTGCCTTCGGCATAGACGCTGTGGATGGGTTCGAAAGAGAGGCCGGAGCCGATAAGGCGCAGCTTGCGCTCGGGGTGTTCCCGCAGCAGCATTTGCAACTCGTCGCGGGTTTTCGGGCGCCACACCTGATCCAGCGCCCCGAGGGGATTGGTTCTCGACCAGTTGAACAGCACCTCCCGATTACCGATCGCCTTGATGCTGTGAAATGCCTGGAACTGAACCGTCATACCGCGCCTCATCTTTTACTGACGTCAAAATGAGCGCCGATTCTACCGAAAAGCGAGCCGCAAGGCATGAAAAACAAGCCCCTGCACTCGAGGGGGGATAGGGGGAGAGCACTCCCCTACCCTGCCAGACAGGAGCTTGGCCGCCCGTCTGTCACCGATAGATCAGGTGGCGTTCGGGATGCCTCATACCCCATCTGGCTGGCGGGTTTGTGCCTCTTCCGGCAGCAGCTCCTCGCAAAACTGGCGCAGCGGCATGGGGCGGGCAAACAGATACCCCTGCAGATAATCGACCCCTTTGGCCCTGAGGTAGTCAGCCTGACGCTCACTCTCAACCCCTTCCGCCACCAGCGCCAGACCGAGCCGGGTCGCCAGATCGATCACGTTGTCCACGATATGTTCCGAGAGGGACTCGGTACCGATACGGGCGATAAAGGATTTGTCGATCTTGAGGTAATCCACATGAAACTGCTGCAGGTAAGCCAGGCTGGAGTGGCCGGTGCCAAAATCGTCGATGGCGAGTTTGACCCCCATCTCGTCCAGCTGGCGGAACAGGGAGAGGGTCTGGGGATCTGACATCAACAGCTCCCGCTCGGTCAGCTCCAGCACCAGTACCACCTTGCCGGGAACAAAGTGACCGAGGAAGGCGCGACACTCGGCCAGCAGGGCAAAATCGTGGCAATGGGCGGCGCTGATGTTGAAGCTGATATGAAACCCATCGGGCAACTGCTCCTGAGAGCGGTTCAACCGTGTCGCCACCTGCTTCATGATATGGGTGGTCATGGGTACGATCAGTCCCGACTCCTCCGCTTGCGGAATAAAGAGATCGGGCCGGATCACCCCTTCATTGACATGCTCCCAGCGCATCAGCACCTCGGCGCCCATCATCTTGCCGTCGTGGCTGGCAATCAGCGGCTGCAGATAGGGAACAAACTCCCTGGCCCGCAGGGCACGTCGCAACTCATCTGTTGGCGAGCCGGGACGCCCCAGCACCCACCACACCAGCCAGGCCAGCAAAAGCGAGGAAACCGCCAGCCACGACAGCGCCACGTGCCGCGCGGCCCACAGCGACTTCCAGTAGACCGGCATGGCATAACCGGCATGGATGGTGAAAGGATAATGGGATGAGGTGAGGGCCTGGCTGATCCCGCGATGGAGGGTGGGCGCTTCGCTCAGATAACGGCCAGACTCATTGAGCCAGGCCGACCCCACCTGCAGATAGAGCGCACTGGATTTTCCGCTCATAGAGAGCATGAAGCTGAGCTGGGTACTGTCGATGGCGCTCAAGGCGGCATCCTTTCCCTGCTCGGTGCGCACCACCAGCAGAGGGTGATTTTGCCGCACCCGGTTGCCACTCATCAGCAGTAGCTTGCGGCCGGTGTAGATGGAGCCGTCATCGGCATCATTGGCCTCACCAAACAGCGAGGTGCAATTGATGATGCCGTTTCGTACCAGATTGACCGAACGCAGGAAGGGCTCGATGGCGACCTTCTTGCGCAGCACCAGCAGGTTGTCGCGACAGGGAGCATTCACCAGAGGCAGCACGGAGCGATTAGCCTGCTCCGCATGATCCAGCATCGACTCCATCAGGGTTCTGGCCTTGTGGGCCGAGGCGCTGGATTCCGCTTTCAGCTCCTGCACATAATTGCTGTGGATGAGCCAAGCTCCCACCAGCAGCGGCAGGGTAAAGACCAGCAAGGCACCGCCGAAGCGTAACCCGGTTCGGGAGAGATCGATCCTGAACAGAAACATAAAGAACCACGCCGCAATTCGTCAGGCCTGCCAACGCAAGCACCCAGTGAACAGATATCCACTTTCCCTCGATAACGATGCCTCATCATTACCGCACATAACCGAACAACATAACCCAAAGCGTTTATAAAACGAACCACCAAACAGGTGGTTGGATCTCTCTAGCAAGGATCGTGCAAACAATCCTCAAAAAAGACGGTGAATAACACACAAATAAATAATGCCGCGTAAATACGCGGCATTATTGGCTTCTTATCGCGCAAATCGCGCAAGAACTCCGTTAAACGGCTTGCTGCAGGATCACCGCATCGGCCTTCTTGGTGTAGGAGGCAATCTCGTTGAAGTTGAGGTAGCGGTAAGTATCTGCCGCAGTGGCATCGAGCGCCTTGGCGTACTGCAGGTACTCCGCCACGGTCGGGATCTTGCCGAGGATGGCGGCAACAGCTGCCAGCTCCGCAGAGGCCAGATAGACGTTGGCACCTTTACCCAGACGGTTCGGGAAGTTACGGGTGGAAGTGGAGACCACCGAGGCCCCTTCCGCTACCCGCGCCTGGTTGCCCATGCAGAGGGAGCAGCCCGGGATCTCGATGCGGGCCCCGACGCGACCAAAGATGCCGTAGTAGCCCTCTTCGGTCAGCTGATCCTTGTCCATCTTGGTGGGCGGTGCGATCCACATACGGGTCGGCAGCTCGCCCTGATACTTCTCGAGCAGTTTGCCGGCGGCACGGAAGTGACCGATGTTGGTCATACAGGAACCGATGAACACCTCGTCGATCTTGTCACCAGCCACGTCGCTCAGCAGACGGGCATCGTCCGGATCGTTCGGCGCACACAGGATCGGCTCCTTGATGGTGGCCAGATCGATCTCGATGATTTCGGCGTACTCGGCATCCTTGTCCGCTTCCATCAGGGTCGGGTTGGCCAGCCACTCTTCCATCCCCTTGATGCGACGGGTGATGGTGCGCACGTCACCGTAGCCTTCGGAGAGCATCCATTTCAGCATCACGATGTTGGACTTCAGATACTCGATGATCGGCTCTTTATCCAGCTTGATGGTGCAACCGGCAGCGGAACGCTCGGCGCTGGCGTCCGCCAGTTCGAACGCCTGCTCTACCTTCAGGGTCGGCAGACCTTCGATCTCGAGGATGCGGCCGGAGAAGATGTTCTTCTTGCCCGCTTTCTCGACAGTCAGCAGCCCTTTCTGGATGGCGGCATAGGGGATGGCATGAACCAGATCACGCAAGGTGATGCCCGGTTGCAGCTCGCCCTTGAAGCGTACCAGCACGGATTCCGGCATATCCAGCGGCATCACGCCGGTAGCAGCGGCGAAAGCCACCAGACCGGAGCCCGCCGGGAAGGAGATACCGATGGGGAAACGGGTGTGGGAGTCACCACCGGTACCCACGGTATCCGGCAGCAGCATGCGGTTCAGCCAAGAGTGGATGACGCCGTCACCCGGACGCAGAGAGACACCGCCGCGGTTCATGATGAAGTCCGGCAGGGTGTGGTGAGTCTGTACGTCGATGGGCTTCGGATAGGCTGCGGTATGGCAGAAGGACTGCATGGTCAGATCGGCGGAGAAGCCGAGGCAGGCCAGATCTTTGAGCTCGTCGCGGGTCATCGGGCCCGTGGTATCCTGGGAGCCGACCGTGGTCATCTTGGGCTCGCAGTAAGTGCCCGGGCGAATGCCCTTCACGCCGCACGCCTTGCCCACCATCTTCTGGGCCAGAGTGAAGCCTTTACCGGTATCGGCCACCGGCTGCGGACGACGGAATACGGTGGAGAACGGCAGACCCAGCGCCTCGCGGGCCTTGTCAGTCAGGCCGCGACCGATGATCAGCGGAATACGGCCACCGGCGCGTACTTCGTCGATCAGCACGTCGGTTTTCAGTTCAAACTGCGCCAGCACCTGTTCGGTGCCGTGTTTGCAGATCTTGCCGGCATAGGGGTAGATGTCGATCACATCGCCCATTTCCAGCTTGGAGACGTCCACTTCGATAGGCAGGGCACCGGCATCTTCCATGGTGTTGAAGAAGATCGGGGCAATCTTGCCACCCAGACAGACACCGCCAGCGCGCTTGTTCGGCACGAACGGAATGTCGTCGCCCATAAACCAGAGCACCGAGTTGGTGGCGGATTTACGGGAAGAGCCGGTACCGACCACGTCACCCACGTAGGCCAGCGGGAAGCCTTTCTCTTTCAGGGCATCGATGGTCTTGATGGGGCCGACGGCGCCATCCTTGTCCGGGGTAATGCCGGGACGGGCGTTTTTCAGCATTGCCAGCGCGTGCAACGGAATATCCGGGCGGGACCAGGCGTCCGGTGCCGGCGAGAGGTCGTCGGTGTTGGTTTCGCCGGTCACCTTGAACACGGTGACGGTGATCTTCTCGGCCAGTTCCGGGCGGGAGAGGAACCACTCGGCATCAGCCCAGGATTGCATCACCTGTTTGGCGTGGACATTGCCCGCCTTGGCCTTCTCTTCCACGTCGTGGAAGGAGTCGAACATCAGCAGGGTGTGGGAGAGCCCCTTGGCGGCAAGCGGCGCCAGGGAGGCGTGATCCAGCAGGTCGATCAGCGGTTGAATGTTGTAACCACCCTGCATGGTGCCCAGCAGCTCAACGGCTTCGGCGGCAGTCAGGATGGGAGAGTGGGCTTCGCCCTTGGCGACGGCGGTGAGGAAACCGGCTTTGACATAGGCCGCTTCATCAACACCGGGGGGAATACGGGAGGACAACAGCTCTTTCAGAAAGTCTTCTTCGCCAGCGGGCGGGTTCTTGAGAAGCGTTACCAGGGCGGCGACCTGCTCTGCATCCAGAGGTTTGGCAACCACGCCCTCGGCGGCACGTTCTGCGACGTGTTTACGGTATGTTTCAAGCACGACTAATTCCTCTTTGGTCTTTTTTTGGGGTTCGCCCACGCTCGCGGCGATCGTCCTTGCGGGACACCCCGTAGGGTGCTCCCCACTATATAAGTTTTAACGACTAATTAAAATCCAAACCCTGTTTACTTATTCACCACAAAATCATAACCAATTAAACAGACTGGTGTTTTTTGAAAATTAATTGAACACCCTCAACCAGAGTTAACAAATTGGCATCATTTCGGCATTATTCGAACGTACTGCCCAATTGCAGATAGAAGACGTCATTGCCCCCCTCCGCCATGCCGTAGCCGAGGAACACAGGGCCGAGGAAGCTCTCCACCCCGACATAAAGCGACCCGGCGGTAAACGAGCTCTCCAGACTGATATCCTCCCCCTTGTTCCAGACCCCGCCCTGCTCCAGAGATCCGCCCAGATAGAGCGGCATCTTGAGGGCACCGAAGTCATTGTCTGCCACCCGATAGATGTAACGCAGGCCACCAAACAGGCTGTAGCGACCGC
Source organism: Aeromonas sp. 602658 (assembly GCF_049173005.1). NCBI lineage: Bacteria > Pseudomonadati > Pseudomonadota > Gammaproteobacteria > Aeromonadales > Aeromonadaceae > Aeromonas > Aeromonas sp. 602658. Next base: position 16,390 of record NZ_JAAKRF010000013.1, read on the forward strand.
TCAGCTGGTAGCGCTGGAAACCTGAGAGGCGGAACAGCCCGCCCAGATCCTGAATATGCAGTGGCACCACCTCTTCACTGCCCGAGCCACCTCCTTCGAGGATCAGGTTGAGGCTGTGCCTGTCCCATGACCAGGGCTTGATCATGGAGAGTTGATAATTCCAGCCTTCACTGCGGCCATCTGCCGACTCGAGTCCATCCACACTGACGTGGGAGTGGCCCAGTTTCATATCCCACTTCACCCCCTGATAGGGGAAATAGCGGCTATCCAGATTGTCGTGTTCAAAGCGGACATAGGGGCCCCACGCCGTGGCATCCCCTTGCAGCTCTTTGAAGTTTTTGATCTCGATACTGCCCGTCTGCCCTTCCAGCCCCATAGACAGGCGGCTCCAGGGCTGACGATTCCAGCCGACCGCCAGATCGGCGCTGAAGAAGGAGTACTCGGTATCGAGATAGGTAAATATCGGTTCGTCCGGATCCGGATTAAAGAGGCTTCTCTGGGTCTGGTCATAGGCCAGGCTCGCCTCGCCATAGAAGGTCTGGGAGGGCTCCAGCGGTGTATAGAAGTCGGTCTTGATATGTTTGGCCGTGCCCAGTGATGCCTCGGTCAACCACTCGGCCCCCCACTCGTTGACGTTGGTGAGGGTGTAGGACATGCCGACGTTGTAGTTGGAGGTATTCTCGAAGTCATCGGTGAAACCGAACTGGAAGTTGAGGTAACCAGGCCCCCAGTTCTTCTCGCTGGCATCCACTACCAGCACGTTCTCCCCATCGCGCTCCTCCACTTCATAGGTGATGCGGTCAAACGACTCCAGCGCATAGAGGCGGCGAATGCCAGCCTCCAGACTCTCGTTGGTCTGGATCTTGTCCGGCCGAACCTTCAGCATGGCGTGCACCGTCTCGTCGGAGAGGCGCGACTTGTTGATGATCTCCACCTTGTCGATGAAGTAGGCGGGTTGACCACTTCGCTCGGCACGGCGGCTCAGCTTCTGGTTGCGATAGGCGTTGTACTGCGCCTTGGTGAGCGACAGCTTATCGAGTTGCAGCGACGCCTTGTACGCCGCCGCCTCACCCATTTTGATCCCCTCCGGCATGCGGGCAAAGTCGGCGATCCCCATATCGCCAAACTCGGGAGCGATCAGTATGTCTTTCGGCCCCATCAGCGCCTTCTGCTTGTCGGTACCCACCTGGGTCATGTAGGTGGTGAGCTGGTCGATCATCGCCAACCCTGACTTGAGTGATTCACGGGTACGCAGCTTGGCACCGATATCCACCGCGATCACCACGTCGGCCCCCATTGCCTTGGCGACATCCACCGGCATGTTGTTGACGCTACCGCCGTCCGCCAGGATGTGCCCCTCCCACTCCACCGGCTTGAGGGCACCGGGAATGGACATGGAGGCCTGCATTGCCTTGGCCAGGCTGCCGTGATCCAGCACAAAGGGGGTGACCGTCTCCATGTCGGTCGCCATGGCGCGGTAGGGAATGGGGAGATCGTCGAAGCTCTCCTGTACCGGCAGGTTGGAGGTGGCCCCCCGCAGCAGGCTGGCCATGGATTGGCCCTGGAAAAAACCGTCCGGCAGCTGGGTGGTGTCGCCATTCACCCCGATATCGGTGCGCAGCTGATACTGCTCGTTCTGCTGCTTTTTACGCAACGACAGCTCGTCGCGGCCCACCTTGTCCTGATAGCCCTTGTTCCAGTCGATGGCCAGGGTAGTGCGCTCCACCTCCTCGGCACTGAGCCCCATGGCGTACATCCCCGCCACATAAGAGCCCATGCTGGTGCCGACTATGATGTCGACCGGAATCCGTTTCTGCTCCAGCACCTTGAGGATGCCGATATGGGCCGATCCCTTGGCGCCGCCGCCGCTGAGCACCACCGCAATTTTCGGGCGATCCCCCTGTGCCGCCACAGCCAGCAGTGGGCAGGCCGCCAGCATCACCAAAAGCAGACGGGTCCATCCCGCACCTAAGCTGCGCATCATATTTTCCATATTATTCAGAGGGTCAGTCACCAAGGATGGCCTCTACTATAAGGGGCCCGGCAGTTAGCGCAACCGTCAATCCGCATCCCGCCTGTGCTGCATGGCGAAGGGGCACGCCGCCGCCCCTGTGAGCGCAAACGTAATCCGCAAATAAAGGGCTGCAAGCCTCATGGGTAGCCCCGCGCTGCCGCTAATATGAGCGTCGTCAATCTCAACCTTTTGAGCACCTTTATGCTGGCAACCCTCACTCTTAAACAGAAAATACTGGCCACGGTCACCCTGGCCGTGGTCGTCTCCTGCCTGCTGGTAGGCTACTTCAGTCAACGCTCGGCCCAGCAACTGATCGAAAACCGGATGTTCGAGCAGGAGCTCCCCAACCTGACCCAGCGGATCAGCAAGGAGATTGAACAGGATCTCCACGGCATCGCCCAGGCCGCCCGCCAACTGGCCACCGACCGCTTCATCCTCGACTGGGTGGATCGGGGCATGCCCAAAGAGCAGGAGCCGATCCTCATCAACCAGCTCAAGGATGTGGCCAACCAGTATGGTCTGGTGACCGCCTCCTTCGCCGATCGCCAGAGTGCAGCCTACTACAACCAGGATGGCTTTCTGCGCAACCTGACCCCAGCGCAGGACGCCTGGTTCTATGACTACACCAAGAGCCAGAAGGAGATGACCCTCAGCATCTTCCGCGAGAGCAACGGCGAGGTGAAGCTGTTCGTCAACTTCCAGCAGCTCAACGGGCGCGGGCTGGCCGGCTTTGCCAAATCCCTCGACACCATGGTGACCATGGTCTCCAACTTCCGGCTGGAAGAGAGCGGCATCGTCTTTATGGTCGATGGCAGCGGCAAGGTGAAGCTGCACCCCGAGGCTAATCGCATCGAGCGTGACACACTTGGCAACATTACCAGCGGTGATACCGGCAGCCTGCTGGCCAAACGCCCCTTTGCCGTCATCAACGCCGAAGTCAATGGCGAGCCCATGGTACTGGCCAGCAGCTATATCCCGCTGCTCGACTGGTATCTGGTGGCCCAGGTGCCAGAAGCCGAGATCTATGCCGAGCTAGATCAGACCCGCAACGAGATCCTGATGATCTCGCTGGTGATTGCGCTCGCCATGGGGCTGATAGGGATGCTGCTGGCAGGCTCGGTCAGCCGCCCGCTCAACGAGCTGGCCCGCCTGTTCAAGGAGCTGGGCAGCGGCGATGGGGATCTTACCCAGCGCCTGAAAGTGGAAGGACGTGACGAGCTGAGTCAGGTCGCCACCGGTTTCAACAACTTCGTCGCCAAGATCCACGGCTCCATCGAGCAGGTGGCGGAGAACTCTCGCCAGCTCGCGGCCACTGCCAATGAAGTGGCAACCAAGGCCCAACTGACCCAGCACAACTGTACCGCCCAGCGCGACCGTACCGTGCAGGTGGCCACCGCCATCCACGAAATGGGCGCTACGGTGAGCGAGATCGCCGGTAACGCTTCGCTGGCAGCAGAAGTAGCCAGACAGGCCAACGATCAGGCCGATGCAGGGGCAGTAGTGGTAGCGCAGGCGCGCCACGGCATCGTCGGCCTCTCCGGCGAGATTGAGCAGGTGGCAGGGGTTATCGAGTCGCTGGCAAGCCAGACCGACTCCATCGGCAGCATCCTCGAAACCATCCGCAGCATCTCGGAGCAGACCAACCTGCTGGCACTGAACGCCGCCATCGAGGCCGCACGGGCCGGTGAACAGGGTCGCGGTTTCGCCGTGGTGGCAGATGAGGTGCGCAATCTGGCCAACCGCTCCGCCGCCTCGACCGCCGAGATCCAGGGGATGATCAACCGCTTGCAGGAGCAGAGTGCCCGCGCCGTCAGCGCCATGGCACAGGGGCGCAACCAGAGTCTGGAGGTAGTGAGCCAGGCCGATGAGGCCAACGCCGCCCTCGGCCAGATCACCGCCCACATCACCCAGATCAACGACATGAATATCCAGGTCGCCACCGCCACCGAGGAACAATCCAGCGTAGTGGGCGAGATCAACCGTAACGTAGAGGACATCAACCAGCTCACCATGGAGACCGCCGACATTGCCCACCAGCTGACCGAGTCCAGCCGCAGCCTGCAGCAGCTCTCCGGTCAACTCGACAAGCTGGTCGGCAACTTCCGTCTGTAGTCTGCATCCCACTTATGAAGACTCACCAGAGGGCGCTGCGGCGCCCTCTGTCATAGCCACGGCAAACGGTGACGCACGGCCATTCAACCGCCGTTATGCGGCTCTCGAAATGCCTCATAATCAGGGAAATATGAGGAGGAGTTATGGGCAAGCTGATCGTAATGATATTGCTGGGGGGAGTGCTCAGCGCCTGCAGCAGCGGGCCGGTACGAGTACACGGCGCCGACGTGAGCGTAGACGATACCCGGATCCGGGTCAGTGACGGCAGTGGTGGCGGTTATGGCACCTTCTGCCCGCCCGGTCAGGCCAAGAAGGGGCGCTGCTAACCTCTTAGCCAAACCCGAAAACAAAAAGCCGCTCATTCGAGCGGCTTTTTAGACAAGTGGGGAAGAAAATTACTTTTTCTTCTTGGCCTTGGCGTTCGGCAGGTCGGTGATGGAGCCTTCGAACACTTCGGCAGCCAGACCCACGGACTCGTGCAGAGTCGGGTGAGCGTGGATGGTCAGCGCGATATCTTCGGCGTCAGCACCCATCTCGATGGCCAGACCGATTTCACCCAGCAGTTCACCACCGTTGGTACCGACGATGGCACCACCGATGACGCGGCCGCTCTCCTTGTCGAAGATCAGCTTGGTCATACCGTCGGAGCAGTCAGACGCGATGGCGCGACCGGAAGCAGCCCACGGGAAGGTGGCAACTTCGAAGTTCAGGCCCTGTTGCTTGGCTTCCTTCTCGGTCAGACCAACCCATGCCATCTCTGGCTCGGTGTAGGCGATGGACGGGATCACTTTCGGGTCGAAGTAGTGCTTCTTGCCGGCGATCACTTCGGCGGCAACGTGACCTTCGTGAACACCTTTGTGCGCCAGCATCGGCTGACCCACGATGTCACCGATGGCGTGGATGTGCGCCACGTTGGTACGCAGCTGCTTGTCCACCTCGATGAAACCGCGCTCGGTCACGGCAACGCCAGCTTTCTCGGCATCCAGCATCTTGCCGTTCGGCACACGACCTACAGCAACCAGCACGTTGTCATAACGAACCGGCTCGGCCGGGGCGTGTTTGCCTTCGTAGGATACGTACAAGCCGTCTTCGCGCGCTTCAACTGCGGTGACCTTGGTCTCCAGCATGATGTTGAATTTCTTGGCGACGCGCTTGGTATAGATCTTGACGATGTCTTTGTCGGCAGCCGGAACCAGCTGGTCGGCAAATTCCACCACGTCGATCTCGGAACCCAGAGAGGAGTAAACGGTACCCATCTCCAGACCGATGATACCGCCACCGATAACCAGCAGTTTGCCGGGAACGGTTTTCAGCTCCAGCGCATCGGTAGAGTCCCATACGCGGGGGTCATCGTGGGGGATGAACGGCAGCTTCACCGGACGGGAACCGGCCGCGATGATGGCGTTGTCGAAGGTCACGGTAGTCTTGCCGTCGGCACCTTCCACTTCAAGGGTGTTCGGGCCGGTAAATTTACCCAAGCCGTTAACAACCTGAACTTTACGCATCTTGGCCATGCCAGCCAGACCGCCGGTCAGCTGATTGATAACCTTCTCTTTCCACAGACGGATCTTGTCGATGTCGGTCTGCGGGGCACCGAAGACGATGCCGTGCTCGGCCAGCGCCTTGGCTTCTTCAATCACTTTGGCAACGTGCAGCAGAGCCTTGGAGGGGATGCAGCCCACGTTCAGGCAGACGCCACCCAGGGTGGAGTAACGCTCGACGATAATAGTATCCAGACCCAGATCGGCTGCACGGAAAGCAGCGGAATAACCGGCAGGGCCAGCACCCAGTACTACGACCTGGGTTTTGATTTCTTTACTCATCATGACCTCTTTGTCGTTCTTATATCCCCGGACAGCGCAGTCTTATACCGAAACGGGTGGCTGCAGCCGTGAAAAAAACGGGGCAAGTTTACGATCATGTTAATGAAATGAGAAGTAAAAAGGGCAGGCTCTGGGCCCGCCCTCTCACTTACAGGACCAGTCGACGAATGTCGGACAGCACGCCGTTCATGGTGGTGATGAAGCGAGCCCCATCAGCACCATCGATCACGCGGTGGTCGTAGCTCAGAGCCAGCGGCAGCATCAGGCGCGGCGCGAACTCTTTGCCGTTCCACTTCGGCTTCATCTCGGACTTGGAAACACCGAGAATGGCCACTTCCGGCGCGTTGACGATCGGGGTAAAGCTGGTACCGCCGATGCCACCCAGGCTGGAGATGGTGAAGCAACCGCCCTGCATGTCGGCAGCGGTCAGCTTGCCGGCACGGGCCTTCTTGGAGATCTCGGCCAGATCGCGAGAGAGCTCCATGATGCCCTTCTTGTTAACATCGCGCACCACGGGCACAACCAGACCGTTGGGGGTATCTACCGCCACACCGATGTGGATGTACTTCTTCATGATCAGCTTGCTGCCATCTTCGGACAGGGAGCTGCAGAAGCGCGGGTGAGCTTCCAGCGCCTTGGCGGCGGCTTTCAGGATGAACACCAGCGGGGTGATCTTCACGTCGGCCTTCTGCTTCTCGAGCATCGCGTTCTGCTCTTTGCGGAACGCTTCCAGCTCGGTGGTATCGGCTTCGTCGAACTGGGTGACATGAGGGATCATGACCCAGTTGCGGTGCAGGTTCGGACCGGAGATCTTCTGGATGCGGGTCAGCTCGACCTCTTCCACATCACCGAACTTGCTGAAGTCTACTTTCGGCCACGGCAGAACGCCCAGACCGTTGCCACCGGCTACGCCGGCAGAGGCAGGAGCGGACTCGGCACGCTTGATGGCATCCTTCACGTAGGCTTGCACGTCTTCTTTAACGATACGGCCCTTGCGACCGGAGGCTTTCACCTTGGCCAGGTTGACGCCGAACTCGCGCGCCAGACGGCGTACCGCCGGAGAGGCATGTACGTAGGCATCGTTGGCAACGAAGTCGGTCGCAGCGGCAGCAGCCTGGGCAACCGGAGCCGGAGCTGCGGCAACAGGGGCTGCAGCGACCGGAGCGGCAGCTTGAGCAACCGGCGCGGCGGCAGGGGCTGCGCCAGCCACTTCGAATACCATGATCAGGGAACCGGTGGAGACCTTGTCACCCGCCTTCACCTTGATCTCTTTGACCACACCGGCGAACGGCGCAGGCACTTCCATGGAGGCCTTGTCACCTTCCACGGCGATCAGGGACTGGTCGGCTTCAACCTTGTCACCCACAGCAACCATGATCTCGGTGACTTCCACTTCGTCGCCACCGATATCCGGTACATTGACCTCTTTGGCAGCAGCGGCAACCGGGGCAGCAGCCACGGGCGCGGCAGCTTGAGCCGGAGCAGCAGCGGCAGCAGGCGCAGCGCCAGCTACTTCAAAGACCATGACCAGAGAGCCGGTAGAAACCTTGGCGCCAGCGGCAACCTTGATCTCGACCACGCGACCTGCGAACGGAGCCGGTACTTCCATGGAGGCCTTGTCACCTTCCACGGCAATGATGGACTGCTCGGCTTCTACCATGTCGCCCACGGCAACCATGATTTCAGTCACGTCCACTTCGTCGTCACCTATGTCCGGTACGTGCACATCTTTGCGCACGGCAGCGGCAGGTGCGGCGGCCGGAGCAGCAGCAACCGGTGCAGCCACTTCAGCAGGGGCGGCAGCGCCTTCGGCTTCGAAGATCATGATCTGGGAACCGGTGGCAACCTTGTCGCCCACCTTGATCAGGATCTCTTTGACGATACCGGCGGACGGAGCCGGAACTTCCATGGAGGCCTTGTCGCCTTCTACCGCGATGATGGACTGGTCCAGCTCGACCTTGTCACCCACGGCCACCATGATCTCGGTGACTTCAACTTCATCGGCGCCGATATCCGGCACCATAATCTGTTTGGACATTGTGCTTTATCCTCTTGCGTCGATCCGCGTGACTGGCTGATGCCGCCACGCACATCTCGCGTTAACCGTTTTAAATCCTGGCAGGGTCGCGCCGCATGACGGCGCGACCCTTGATCCACTTACGCGTACAGCGGGTTGACCTTGTCGGCATCGATGCCGTACTTGGCGATGGCGTCGGCCACAACCTGCTTGTCTACCTCGCCGCGCTTGGCCAGTTCGGTCAGGGCAGCAACCACCACGTAGAACTCGTTCACTTCGAAGTGACGACGCAGGTTGGCACGGCTGTCGGAACGGCCGTAACCGTCGGTACCCAGCACGCGGTAGTTCTCGGTCGGAACGAAGGCGCGAACCTGATCGGCGAAGGACTTCATGTAGTCGGTCGCAGCGATGGTTGCTTCGGAACCCAGTACCTGAGCGATGTACGGTACGCGAGCTTCGGCAGTCGGGTGCAGCATGTTCCAGCGATCCGCGTCCTGACCGTCACGGGCCAGCTCGTTGAAGGAGGTGACGCTGAACACATCGGAACCAATGCCGTACTCGCTGGCCAGGATCTGGGCAGCCTTGCGTACGTGACCCAGGATGGAACCACAACCCAGCAGCTGAACTTTCGCCTTGGCACCGGCTACGGATTCCAGCTTGTAGATACCCTTGCGGATGCCTTCCTCGGCGCCTTCCGGCATGGCCGGCATGGCGTAGTTCTCGTTCAGGGTGGTGATGTAGTAGAACACGTTCTCCGGGTTCTCACCGTACATGCGGCGCAGGCCGTCCTGTACGATCACCGCCACTTCATAGGCGTAGGACGGATCGTAGGAGATGCAGTTCGGGATGGTGTTCGCCAGGATGTGGCTGTGACCATCTTCGTGCTGCAGACCTTCGCCGTTCAGGGTAGTACGACCGGAGGTCGCACCCAGCAGGAAGCCACGGGCTTGCTGGTCACCGGCTGCCCACGCCATGTCGCCGATCCGCTGGAAGCCGAACATGGAGTAGTAGATGTAGAACGGGATCATCGGGCAATCGTTGGTACTGTAAGAGGTCGCAGCAGCCAGCCAGGAGGACATGGCGCCCAGCTCGTTGATACCGTCTTGCAGAACCTGACCCTGCTTGTCTTCCTTGTAGTAGGAGACGATGTCGCGATCTTGCGGGGTGTACTGCTGACCGTGCGGGCTGTAGATACCGATCTGGCGGAACAGACCTTCCATACCGAAGGTACGGGCTTCGTCAGCCAGGATCGGAACGATGCGCTTGCCGATGGACTTGTCTTTCAGCATCACGTTCAGGGAACGCACGAACGCCATGGTGGTGGAGATTTCGCGCGCCTGCTCACCCAGCAGCGGGCCGAAGGCATCCAGTGCCGGGATTTCCAGCTTGGTGGTGCTTTCGCGCAGACGGGTCGGCAGATAGCCTTTCAGGGCGGTGCGACGGTCGTGCAGGTATTTGTGCTCGGCAGAACCGGCTTCGATCTTCAGGTACGGCAGATCGGCCAGCTGCTCGTCGGCCACCGGCAGGTTGAAGCGGTCACGCAGGTGACGCACGGAGTCCAGCTCCATCTTCTTGACCTGGTGAGCGATGTTCTTGCCTTCAGCCGCTTCACCCATGCCGTAACCCTTGATGGTCTTGGCCAGAATAACGGTCGGCTTGCCCTTGGTCTGGGTCGCCTTGTTGAATGCAGCGAACAGTTTGCGAGGATCGTGACCACCGCGGTTCAGAGCGAAGATCTCCTCGTCGGTCATGTCTTTGACCAGCGCGGCAGTTTCCGGATAACGATTGAAGAAGTGCTCGCGGATGTAGCCACCGTCGCGGGACTTCATGGTCTGGTAGTCGCCGTCTACGGTCTCGTTCATCAGCTGGATCAGCTTGCCGGAAGTGTCTTTCTTCAGCAGCTCATCCCACTTGCGACCCCAGATCACCTTGGTGACATCCCAACCGGCGCCAGCGAACAGGCCTTCCAGCTCGTTGATGACCTTGCCGTTACCGACAACCGGACCATCCAGACGCTGCAGGTTGCAGTTAACCACGAACACCAGGTTGTCGAGCTTTTCACGCACGGCAACGGTCAGAGCACCTTTGGCTTCCGGCTCGTCCATCTCGCCGTCACCCAGGAAGGCGTAAACGGTCTGCTCGGAGCAATCCTTGATGCCACGGTCGGTCAGGTACTTCAGGAAGCGAGCCTGATAGATGGCGGCGATGGGGCCCAGACCCATGGAGACGGTCGGAAACTGCCAGAAGTCCGGCATCAGTTTCGGGTGCGGATAGGAAGGGATACCCTTGCCGTCCACTTCCTGACGGAAGTTGTCCAGCTGCTCTTCGGTCAGACGACCCTCAGCAAAGGCGCGAGCATAGATGCCCGGGGAGATATGACCCTGGAAGTAAACCAGATCGCCACCATCCTTCTCGTTGCGAGCACGGAAGAAGTGGTTGAAGCAGACATCATAGATGGTCGCAGAAGAAGCGAAGGAAGACATGTGACCACCCAGGTCCAGGTCTTTCTTGGACGCGCGCAGCACGATCATCATGGCGTTCCAGCGGATGATGGCGCGAATGCGGCGTTCCATCTCCAGGTCACCCGGGTAGTCCGGCTCATCGCTGGACGGGATGGTGTTGATGTAATCGCGATTTGCCTTGGCAGCCACGTCCACACCGCTTACGCGGGCTTTCTCGGCCAACTGTTCAAGGATGAACTGAGCGCGTTGCGGACCCTCTTCACGCAGCAGGGATTCCAGAGAGGCAAGCCACTCCAGCGTTTCTATCGGGTCCACATCGTTCTTCAGGATATCAGACATGGCTGGTTCCTATGTTGTTGTGATTGCACGGCATTGCACGGCGAAGGGCGCAAGCATTCGACAATAAAGCCTTGTGGGATTAGTTTTCCTGCTGACGGATCCGACGCATGGATCGCTGGATCCGGCTGTCTTCCCTCTGCATATCCAACAAGGTGTCCTCGATAAAGGCCAGATGCTCATGACAAGCTGTTCTGGCCCGCTCCGGAGCCCCCGAAAGAATAGCCTCGATCAGATTCGCGCGATGGCGACGTATCTTGGCTACCACTCCCGGGCGGCGATTCAAAATCTCGTTATTCTGCAGAATGTTCTGTTCGAGCATCGGGCTCATGGCCCGCAGCAGGTGCAGCAGCACCACGTTGTGGGACGCCTCGGCCACCGCCAGATAGAACTGGGTCACGGCTGCCGATTCGGCCACCAGCGAGCCCAGCTGGCCCGCCTCTTCGATAGTGGTTTGCACCTGACGAATACGCTCGAAATCAGACCCGGTTCCCCGCAAGGCCGCGTAGTAGGCACAGATGCCTTCCAGCGCGTGGCGAAACTCCAGCAGGTCATACTGGGCTTCCGGGTGGGTACTGAGCAGTTCGAACAGAGGATCGGCGATCCCCTTGCTCAGGGCATTCTGCACATAAGTGCCGCCGCCCTGACGGCGATAAAGCAATCCGCGCGCTTCCAGTCGCTGGATGGCTTCGCGCAGGGAGGGGCGCGATACCTGAAACTGGATGGCGAGTTCCCGCTCGGGAGGCAATTTCTGTCCCGGCTGCAGGCTGCCTTCCAGAATCATCTGTTCCAGCTCGGCGACAATGGAGTCGGCCAACTTGGGTTGCGTAATCTTGCGATAGGGCATGAGGCTACTTTGTTAAATTGGTATTACCAATTTCATGGATGGGGCGAAAATTAGCAGAGGCCTTTTGAAAAGTCCACTCAAAAGATGATCTGAGTCAAGAATCAGCCCTGCCACTTAAGAGGTAAAGCAGGGGAAACATGATTTAGCTCATAGAAAATGGTCTGACCAATATTCTTGACTTCGCTCACAAATAACATTTGCGCAACCAGAGACAAAAATGGCCTGCCAGATAGGCAAGCCATTGATTTTAAAATCCAAACTAAATTTGAATATTTACTTTAGCTGTTTAGTAGTTGCCGGTAGTAATCCCACTGGAAACTGGCTCCGGGATCCGTCTTGCGCCCTGGCGCGATATCGCAATGGCCGACAATTTTTTCGTGGGTGATGGCCGGATAGCGCTCCGAAATAGCTCGAGTGAGCCCTGCCAATGCCCGGTATTGAGCCTCGGTGTAGGGGATTTCGTCAGTCCCTTCCAGCTCGATGCCGATGGAGAAGTCATTGCATGCCTCCCTCCCCTGCCAGCTCGATACTCCCGCATGCCAGGCGCGCGCGCCAAACGGCACATACTGCACCAGCTCGCCATCACGGCGGATCAGGCAGTGGGCCGAGACTCGCAGCTGATGGATACCGGCAAAATAGGGGTGAGCCTCAGGGTCGAGTCGTCCCATAAAGAGATTGTCGATAAAGGGGCCACCAAACTTCCCCGGCGGCAGGCTGATGCCATGCACCACCAGTAGGGAGATATCATCCGGCGCGGCCCGCTCGTTATGATGGGGAGAAGGCACTCGGCGCGCCTGCTGGCACCAGCCAGCGGCATCGATAGAGAAACAAGGTTGCGAAGCGAGTTGAGTCATCGGCTACTCGAGTTGGCTGATAAATAGCGAGAAAACGAAGATACCTGATAGGCAATCCGGCACCAACTCACTGAATCCAAGGGAAATGGTATGTTAGGCTGAGTCATCTTCCGCTCGATATGGATGGGGTATGCAGCACACGGCACGCTGGATGTGGTTACTGGCCTGGCTCTCTTTGATGGGCCTGCTGACCCTCTATTTTCACTCCCGCAACCAACCCAGCGTCACCGCCAGCGGCGAGCTATTGCTGCGGGCCGACCAGAGAGGCCACTATCGTCTGGAGGGTGCCATCAACGGCCAGCCGGTGCAACTGCTGCTCGATACCGGCGCCACCCGTATCACCATCCCGCAGCAGGTTGCCGAGCGGCTCGGCCTGACCGCTCATGGCAGCAGCCAGGTCAATACCGCCGCGGGGCAGATCCGGGTCGGCAACGGCACCATCGAAACGCTGGCGATGGGGCCATTGACCTTGTACGATCTGGCCATCTTTATCAATCCGGCGGCAGACGGTGACGAAGTGCTGGTTGGCATGAACGCCCTCGGTCGGCTGGAGCTGGTTCAAAAGGAGCGGCAACTGCTGCTCAGACCCTTGCAGGAATAAGGCATGTTTCAACAGGATGTCAGCCGCGCCGTGCGCGCCGCACTACTCGAAGATCTGGGCGATGCCCTCACCACGCTGGACCAACCGGACGCCAGTGCCGATATCACCGCCCAGCTGATCCCGACCGACCGGATGGCCAGCGCCCGGGTTATAACCCGTGAAGCCGGTGTGTTCTGCGGCCAGCCCTGGGTGGATGAAGTGTTCGTACAACTCGGCGGCGATGTGAAGGTGGAGTGGAAGGTGCAGGATGGGGAGGTGCTCTCCCCCAATCAGGAGCTGTTCCGCCTCCATGGCCCTGCCCGCCTGCTGCTGACCGGCGAACGCAATGCCCTAAACTTTGTCCAGACCCTATCCGGCGTCGCCACCCTCACCGCTCGCTATGTGGCAGAGCTGGAGGGCACCGACTGCCGTCTGCTCGACACCCGCAAAACCATACCGGGGCTGCGCACCGCCCAGAAGTACGCGGTCACCTGCGGCGGCGGCAAGAATCATCGCATCGGCCTCTACGACGCTTACCTCATCAAAGAGAACCATATCCTCGCCTGTGGCGGCATTGCCGAGGCGATTAATGAGGCTCGTCATCTCAATCCGGGCAAACCGGTGGAGGTGGAAGTCGAATCGCTGGCAGAACTGGAGCTGGCGCTGGCGGCCAATGCCGATATCGTTATGCTCGATAACTTCGACGTGACCATGATGCGGGAAGCAGTCGCCATCAATCAGGGCCGCGCCAAGCTGGAAGTCTCCGGCAATGTGACCCTCGACACTCTGGCCGAGTTTGCAGCCACCGGCGTCGATTTTATCTCAGTCGGGGCGCTCACCAAGCATGTACGGGCACTCGATCTCTCCATGCGCTTTATCCAACCGTGAGACGTCCCCCACAGGCTTGAGCAAACACTCGATATAACCGGATAAACAACTTGCAAAAGGCGCCAGAGGCGCCTTTTCTTTATGCAGGATCCCTCGGCAAAGGAGTGTACAGACGGACCCTAACTCGGCCACAGAAAGAGTCATAGGAGGCTACTTCTTTTATGACACGCATCAAGTTTTTGCTAAATGAAAGAAGTGTGATTAACAAAATGGACAATCTCTGTTGCCACCCCTGACAGCTCGGATAAGATACTGACGTGCAGATGATTTTCCACCGGCACTTCCCAGGAACCAAGGATAAAAGGATATTTTCCATGAACAGCAAAATGAAGAAACAATCAGGTTTTACCCTTATTGAACTGATGATCGTGGTCGCGATCGTAGCCATTCTGGCGGCGATTGCACTACCGGCTTATCAGACCTACACACAGAAAGCACGTTTCACTGAAGTAATTTCTGCTGCTGGTCCGGCAAAAACAGCCATTGAAGTCTGTGTACAGTCCAGTTCGAATAACTGTATAGCAAAAGCTCAGGGCTCAGTCTCAGGAGCACAGACAACAACACCAAATGTCGCATCCGTAACAGTAAGCAGTAGTATCACTGATGCCGATACTCCGGCAGAGGGAGATACTTTCGAAATTCAAGCCGTAGGCACGGATGCTGTTGGTGGGTCAGACATAATTTTTGGTGGGACAGTAACTAGCGGTAGAGTGATTTGGACGCAACCAGCTTCCGGTTCTACTTGTATTGCTAATAATCTCTGCTAACGCATGACATCTAGCCCTAATAGCGGCCTGGCGTTAAGCCTGGCCGCCTCTTCACTGATCAGTGAAGAGGATTCCCAGCGCTATCTGAGCCAGGCCAAGGCCCAGCGCAAACCCTTTGTGACCTTTCTGATAGAAAACGACATTCTCGACAGCAAGGCGCTCGCCGATTTTTGCGAGCTGGAGTATGGGGTACCTCTGCTGGATCTTGCCGCCTTCGATTTGGCCGAGATCCCGCAGAAGTACCTCAATCAGAAGCTGATTGAGAAGCATCACGTGCTGCCCATCTATACCCAGGGCCACACCCTCTATATCGCCATGTCGGATCCGACCAATGTCTCGGCCCTGGAGGACTTTGGCTTCAGTTTCGGCCTTCATACCGAAGCGCTGCTGGTGGAGGAGAACAAGCTCACCGCCGCCATCGGCAAGCTGCTGGAGAGCGAAAACGACGCCCTCGGCATGGAGGATATCGACGAGGCCGAGATCTCCGACCTCGAGGTAAGCGACGAGAGCAGCAGGCTCGACGAGAGCGTCAATACCGCCGATGACGATGCCCCCATCGTCAAGTACATCAACAAGATCCTGATGGATGCCATCAAGCGCGGCGCCTCCGACCTGCACTTCGAGCCTTACGAATTCAAGTATCGGGTGCGCTTTCGCATCGATGGTATTTTGCACGAAATCGCAACCCCGCCGGTCAATCTGGCCAACCGCTTCTCTGCCCGCCTCAAGGTGATGGCGCGACTCGATATCGCCGAGCGGCGGCTGCCGCAGGATGGCCGCATCAAATTGAAGCTATCGCGCAACAAGTCGATGGATATGCGGGTCAACACCCTGCCCACCATGTGGGGGGAGAAGATCGTTATCCGTCTGCTCGACTCCTCGGCGGCCCGCCTCAATATCGAGCAGCTTGGCTTCGACGACCGCCAGAAGGCACAGTACCTGCGAGCCCTCTCGAAACCGCAGGGGATGATACTGGTCACCGGCCCCACCGGCTCGGGCAAGACGGTATCGCTCTATACCGGCCTCAATATTCTCAACACCACCGAGGTGAATATCTCTACCGCTGAAGATCCGGTGGAGATCAACCTGCCGGGCGTCAACCAGGTGCAGGTCAACCCCAAGGCGGGGCTGACCTTTGCCAGCGCTCTGCGCTCCTTCTTGCGGCAAGATCCGGATGTGGTGATGGTGGGGGAAATACGGGATCTCGAAACCGCCGAGATCGCCATCAAGGCGGCACAAACCGGCCACCTGGTGCTCTCGACCCTGCATACCAACTCGGCTGCCGAAACCCTGACCCGGATGATGAACATGGGGGTGCCCGCCTTCAATATCGCCTCTTCGGTCACCCTGATAATGGCCCAACGGCTGGCCCGCAAGCTGTGTGACCACTGCAAGGCGCCGGAGGTGGTGCCGGAAGCCGAGCTGCTGGAGCTGGGTTTTACCCCGCAGCAGCTGGCAGCCGGCTTGCGACTGTTCAAACCGGTTGGTTGCAAGGAGTGTTCCGGCGGCTACAAGGGGCGAGTCGGCATCTACGAAATCATGCTAATGTCGGAGAATATCGCCAAATTGATCATGCAGGGCGCCAACTCCCTGCAAATTGCGGCGATTGCCCAGAAAGAGGGCATGCGCACCCTGCGCACCTCGGGACTGGAGAAGGCACGGCTCGGTGTCACCAGCCTGGCCGAGGTCAACCGGGTCACCACCAATTAAACCTCGCCAAGATGCGAGCAAGATGATCTACCAGCAAGCGACCAGATGGTGCCAAGCCGTTTGAGGATATTTATCAGGTCAGATGGTTCAGGGGCTCCCTGACCATCCGCCCAATTGCAGGATGCAAAGATGGCAACCCTAACGAAAAAGAACACCCCCCCGAAAAAAGTCTTCGCCTTCCGCTGGCACGGGGTCAATCGCAAGGGGCAGAAGGTCTCCGGCGAGCTGCAGGCTGACAGCATCAATACCGTCAAGGCGGAGCTGCGCAAGCAGGGGGTAAACGTCACCAAGGTGGCCAAAAAATCCCAGGGGCTCTTCTCCAAGGGCGGCGCCAAGATCAAGCCGATGGATATCGCGATTATCTCCCGCCAGATCACCACCATGCTCTCCGCCGGCGTACCACTAGTACAGAGCCTGCAGATCATCGCCCGCAGCCACGAGAAAGCCGCCATGCGCGAGCTGATGGGTGAGATCGCCTCCGATGTTGAGACCGGAACCCCCATGTCGGAGGCGTTGCGCCGCCACCCTCGCCATTTTGACGATCTCTACTGCGATCTGGTTGAGGCGGGGGAGCAATCCGGTGCACTGGAGACCATCTACGACCGTATCGCCACCTATCGGGAAAAGTCGGAAGCGCTCAAGTCGAAGATCAAGAAGGCCATGTTCTATCCCACCATGGTTATTCTGGTGGCCATAGTAGTGACTTCCATCCTGCTGCTGTTCGTCATCCCCCAGTTCGAGGATATCTTCAAGAGCTTTGGCGCCGAGCTGCCGGTGTTCACCCAGTTTGTCATCGGCATCTCGCGCTTTATGCAGAACTGGTGGTATGTCTTCTTTGGCGGAGCTGCGCTCGCCATCTTCCTCTATGTGCGCGCCTGGCGCGCCTCCCAGAAGGTAAGGGACAATACCGACAAGTTTGTGCTCACCATCCCGGTAGTCGGTATGATCCTGCACAAGGCGGCCATGGCCCGCTTTGCCCGCACACTCTCAACCACTTTCTCGGCCGGTATCCCGCTGGTGGATGCTCTCATCTCGGCGGCCGGAGCCTCCGGCAACTATGTCTATCGCACCGCCGTTATGGCCATTCGCAACGAGGTGGTGGCCGGTATGCAGATCAACGTGGCAATGCGCACCGTCGATCTCTTCCCGGACATGGTGATCCAGATGGTGATGATCGGCGAGGAGTCCGGTGCCATCGATGATATGCTCTCCAAGGTTGCCACCATCTTCGAGCAAGAGGTGGACGACCTGGTCGATGGCCTTACCAGCCTGCTGGAACCCCTCATCATGGTGGTGCTCGGGGTGCTGGTCGGCGGCATGGTTATCGCCATGTACCTGCCCATTTTCAAACTTGGCGACGTGGTGGGTTGATTCATCAGGGCATGGAGCCAAAGCCATGCCCTTCACTCATTCAATAACTGACGGTTGGTTATGACACTTCTTCTCGAGCTGGCTCACGGCTTGCCATGGTTCTTTTTTTCGCTGGTTTTTATCTTTTCCCTGATGATCGGCAGTTTCCTCAACGTAGTTATCCACCGCCTGCCCATCATGCTGGAGCGAGAGTGGCAGGCCGAGTATCGCAGCTACTTCTCCCCCGACGAAGAGGCCATCGCACCAGAGCGCTACAACCTGATGGTACCGCGCTCCGCATGTCCTCACTGTGGTCACCCCATTACCGCCATCGAGAACATTCCGCTGCTGAGCTGGCTCTGGCTCAAGGGGCGTTGCCGCGACTGTCAGGCGCCCATCTCGGCCCGCTATCCGCTGGTAGAGCTGATAACAGCCCTGCTCTCGGTGGCCGTTGCCATGGTCATAACGCCGGGCTGGGGCACACTGGCCGCCCTGCTGCTGACTTGGGTATTGGTGGCCCTCACCTTTATCGATCTCGACAAGATGTTGCTGCCAGATCAGCTCACCCTGCCCCTGCTGTGGGGCGGTCTGCTGTTCAATCTGGCAGGTGGCTTCGTACCGCTGGCGGATGCCGTGGTTGGCGCCATGGTCGGCTATCTGGTGCTCTGGAGCCTCTACTGGGCCTTCAAGCTGCTCACTGGCAAGGAGGGGATGGGCTATGGCGACTTCAAGCTGCTGGCGGCCCTGGGTGCCTGGCTCGGCTGGCAGGCGCTGCCGATCATATTGCTGCTCTCATCCCTGGTCGGCGCCGTGATCGGCATCAGCCTGATCGCCTTGCACAAACACCATCAGGGCAAGCCCATCCCCTTCGGCCCCTACCTCGCCATCGCGGGCTGGATTGCCCTGCTGTGGGGCGATACCATCACCAACTGGTATCTCTCTACCCTGCTTTGAGCAAGAGGCCCCCCATGTATGTAGTTGCTATCACAGGCGGTATCGGCAGTGGCAAGACCACCATCGCCAATCAGTTTGCCGAACTGGGTATCGAGGTGGTGGATGCCGATGTGATCGCCCGCGAGGTCGTAGAGCCGGGCACCCCGGCCCTTGCCACCATCGCCGACCATTTTGGCCCGGATGTGATTGAGCCGAGCGGTCAACTCGAGCGTCGCACCCTGCGCGAGCGGGTCTTCAGCGACCCGCAGGCCAAGGAGTGGCTCAATGCTCTGCTCCATCCGCTGATTCGCAGTGAAATGCTGCGCCAGTGTGCCGCAGCCAGTTCTCCTTACTGCCTGCTGGTGGTGCCGCTTCTGGTGGAGAACAAACTCACCGGCCTCGCCGACCGGGTGCTGGTGATCGATGTGGACGAAGCGACCCAGATTGAACGCACCTGCCGTCGTGATGGCGTCAGCACCGAGCAGGCCAGAGCCATCATCGCAGCACAGGCCAGCCGGACAGAACGGCTCGCTGCGGCGGATGATGTCATCGAGAACGCCAATGGCAGCGAAATGGCGATAAAAACGCGGATTTTGGCATTGCACGAGACATATCTGGCATTTGCCTCTCAACAACCCCGTCAACAGTGAGTACACTAGGCCGGTTTATGGCTGGCCAGGATTAGGCATGATTTACGATTTTCCCCTCAATGAAAAAAGCCGGACCTACCTGCGTCTGGAGTCCCTGTTTTCCCAAATTCGCGACAATCTGGAGAGCGAGCAATCCTGGGCCCATATCGCCTTCTTCAAAGGGCTGTTCGATCTGCAGGAGCTGCTGGAGCGTGGTGACTTGCGCGCTGACCTTATCAAGGATCTGGAGCGTCTCGGCCAACGTCTGAGCCACTGGGCCAGCCTGCCCGACGTCGATCTGGAGCAGATCAAACAGATGCAGCAAGAGAGCAGCCAGCTCTCCCGCAACCTGCTCAACTCGCCACGCCCGGGAGCCCGCCTGAAAGAGGATCGTCTGCTCGGTTCCATTCGCCAGCGCTTCTCCATCCCGGGTGGCCTGTGTGCCTTCGACGTGCCCCAGCTGCACCACTGGCTCGGAACCCCGGCCATCACCCGTCACCAGCAGATGCAGGGCTGGCTTAGCGACATCACCCTGCTGATGAACGCCATCACCCTCTTGCTGCGTCTGTGGCGTGAATCGGGCAGCTTCAGCGAGCAGGTGGCGACCAACGGCTTCTTCCAGGACACCGCCGAAAGCGCCGAGCTGATCCGCATCAAGCTGCCGGGCAATCTGTTCTGCTACCCGACCCTGAGCGGCCACAAGAATCGTTTTGCCCTGCGCTTCCTGCCTACGGGCGAGCAGCAGATTGGCGATGTGCCATTCCAGCTCGCCTGCTGCTAAGGAGTACTTATGGTCACCAAGGTAAAGTGTCCGACCTGCCAGAGCGAAGTGGAGTGGGGCTCGCAGAGTCCGTTCCGACCTTTCTGCAGCAAACGCTGCCAGCTGATCGATCTCGGCGAGTGGGCTGATGAAGAGAAACGGATCCCCGGGGAGATCAACCCGGATCTGCTGCCAGAGCAGGAAGAGGGCGATCAGTGGCTATAAGCCCCTGGTCACTCTCCGCTATAAAATAAAAAAGGGCCGATGGGCCCTTTTTTGATGCTTGTTTTTGCAACCGGTTCAAGCCAGCAGGCCTTGAAGCCGCGCGACAATCGGACCGTTGGCATCGGGAAAGTGGTAGTTGTGCAGCTCGGCCACCGGCACCCATAGACACTCCTGCCCCTCCTTGCCGAACGGCTCGCCGCTGAAACGGGTCACCTTCCAGATATCCAGCAACACCTGCTTCTCGGGGTAGTCGTGCTGCAGCTCCATGAAAGGGGCACAATCCTGCACCCGGATGCCGATCTCTTCCCACAGCTCCCGATCCAGTGCGGTGAGAAGATCCTCGCCCGACTCGACCTTGCCACCTGGAAACTCCCAGCGATCCCCCTGATGGCGATCGGAGGAGCGTCTGGCGATAAAGATATCGCCCTGTTCATTCTCGATGACGCCAACCGCTACCCAGATCCGCTTTTTCTGTTCCATCTTGTTACCTTTGTACGCTATGGCTGACCAGGCCGTTCAATGCGCCCAACCTCCGGCTGGATGAACGGCCGATGATGCCTGATATCCGATAACCCTTGGTCAGATGGCGCCACCACAGTGACGTCGCCACCCTCTGACAAAAACAAGGCGGGCACCGGGCCCGCCTTGTCATAGCACTGCCTCGATCAGGTCAACTGACCGTGGCAATGCTTGTATTTCTTGCCTGAACCGCACGGGCAGGGATCGTTGCGACCAACCTTCTGCTCATCGCGCACGAAGGTGGTGTGGCCCTCTTCACCTGCGGCCTGTTCATCGGCCAGCTGGCTCTCAGCCGCGGCATGGGTGTAGGTACGGGGAGCGGCTTCCGCCTGCTGGCGCTGCTGCTCTTCCATCGCTTCCACATCGCGCTCCTGCACCTGAACACGGCTCAGGATGCTGACCACGTCGCGCTTGAGGGTTTCCAGCATCTGGGTGAACAGATCGAAGGATTCGCGCTTGTACTCCTGCTTGGGGTTCTTCTGGGCGTAGCCGCGCAGATGGATGCCCTGACGCAGGTGATCCATGGCCGCCAGATGCTCTTTCCACAGACCGTCCAGAGTTTGCAGCATCACTGCCTTCTCGAAGTTGCGTAGCACCTCTTTGCCAACCAGCTCCTCCTTGTGGGCATAGAGCTTGGTGGCTTCGTCCAGAATGCGCTCGCGCAGCTTCTCTTCATACAGCTTGTCATCTTCCGCCAGCCACTGCTGCAGCGGCAGATCCAGCGCGAAGTCTGCCTTCAGGCGCGCTTCCAGACCCGGCACATCCCACATCTCTTCCAGAGACTGGGGCGGGATGTACTCGTCAATCACGCTGCCGTAGACATCATCACGGATAACGTGGATGGTCTCGGAGATATCGTTGGTATCCAGCAGCTCGTTACGCTGCTCGTAAACCACTTTGCGCTGGTCGTTGGCCACATCGTCAAACTCCAGCAAGCTCTTGCGGATGTCGAAGTTGCGACCTTCCACCTTGCGCTGGGCATTTTCGATCGCCTTGGTGACCCAGGGGTGTTCGATGGCTTCGCCCTCTTCCATACCCAGCTTCTTCATCATGCCGGTGACGCGATCGGAGGCGAAGATCCGCATCAGAGTATCTTCCATGGAGAGGTAGAAGCGGGAGGAACCCGGGTCGCCCTGACGACCGGAACGGCCGCGCAGCTGGTTGTCGATACGACGGGATTCGTGACGCTCGGTGCCGATAATGTGCAGACCACCGGCGGCCAGCACCGCATCGTGGCGCACCTGCCAGGCCGCTTTCAGCTCGGCAATCTGCTCCTCGGTCGGGTTCTCCAGCTTGGCGATCTCTGCCTGCCAGTTGCCCCCGAGCACTATGTCGGTACCACGACCGGCCATGTTGGTGGCGATGGTGACCGCGCCAGTCTGGCCTGCCTGGGCAACGATCTCCGCTTCCATGGCGTGGAACTTGGCGTTCAGCACCTGATGCGGGATCTTCTCCTTGGTCAGGATGCCGGAGAGCAGCTCGGAGTTTTCGATGGAGACGGTACCCACCAGCACCGGCTGGCCGCGCTCCACACACTCGCGAATATCCTTGACGATGGCAGCATACTTCTCATTGGCGGTCAGGTAGACCAGATCGCCCATGTCTTTGCGCACCATCGGCTTGTTGGTCGGGATAACCACGGTATCCAGGCCATAAATCTGCTGGAATTCAAAGGCTTCGGTATCCGCAGTACCTGTCATCCCCGCCAGCTTGTTGTAGAGGCGGAAGTAGTTCTGGAAGGTGATGGATGCCAGCGTCTGGTTCTCGTTCTGGATCTTCACCCCTTCCTTCGCTTCAACGGCCTGATGCAGACCATCGGACCAGCGACGACCCGGCATGGTACGGCCGGTGTGCTCGTCGACGATGACGATCTCGTCTTTCTGGACGATATAGTCGACGTTGCGTTCGAACAGGGTGTGAGCGCGCAGACCCGCATTGACGTGGTGCAGCAGGCTGATGTTGGAGGCGGAGAACAGGGAGTCGTTCTCGTCCAGCAGCCCCTCTTTCTTGAGCAGCTCTTCCACGAAGATCTGACCGTTTTCGGTCAGCAGTGCCTGACGGTTCTTCTCGTCCACCGTGTAGTGACCGTCGCCGGTGTACTCTTCGGTGTCTTCCTTGTCCTGCTTGACCAGCAGCGGGATCAGCTTGTTGACGCGGATATAGAGCTCTGAGCTATCTTCAGCCGGGCCGGAGATGATGAGCGGAGTACGGGCTTCATCGATAAGCACCGAGTCCACCTCATCCACCAGCGCGTAGTTGAGCGGACGCTGTACGCGCTGCTCGGGCGAGAACGCCATGTTGTCGCGCAGGTAGTCAAAACCGAATTCGTTGTTGGTACCGTAGGTAATGTCGGCTGCGTAGGCGTCACGCTTCTGGGATGCATCCATACCGGGCACGTTGCAATCGACGGTCATGCCGAGGAAGGCAAACAGCGGGCGGTTCGCCTCCGCATCACGCTTGGCCAAATAGTCGTTCACCGTCACGACGTGCACACCGCGGCCACTCAGGGCGTTCAGGTAAGCTGGCAGAGTCGCAGTAAGAGTCTTACCTTCACCGGTTTTCATTTCCGCGATACGGTTGGAGTTCAGCACCATGCCGCCGATCAGCTGCACGTCGAAGTGACGCATGCCAAACACCCGCTTGGAGGCTTCACGCACGGTCGCGAACGCTTCCGGCAGCAACTGCTCCAGGGTCTCACCCTGCTCGATACGCTGACGATATTCAGCCGTTTTGGCCTGCAACTCGGCATCGGACAGAGCCTCGAACTGCGGCTCCATGGCATTGATCTGTTTTACAATTTTGCGCAAAGCCTTGAGCGTTCTGTCGTTCCGGCTGCCGATAATCTTGGTAAGCAGTGTGCTAATCATGGGTACCAACTATTTCTGGTTATAAAAGCGTTCCGTCACTGGAACCTGAAGAAAAAAACCTAACCCCGTCTGGCACTGAGAAAGCGTGCGGGGTTGACCTGACGACCATCTTTCAACACTTCGTAATGCAGATGGACCCCGGTCGCGCGACCGGTGCGTCCCATCAAGGCAATCTTCTGACCCTGATCAACCAGGGTGCCCACCTCGACCAGCAACTTGGAGTTGTGGGCATAGCGGGTGACCAGGCCATTGCCGTGATTAATCTCCACCATATTGCCAAATTCCGGATGACGGCCCGCCCAGCTGACAATGCCGGGCCCGGTGGCCAGAATCGGGGTTCCGGGTTTGCCACGGAAATCGACCCCTTTGTGCATCTTGGCACGCCCATTGAACGGATCGACCCGTCCACCAAACCCGGACGAGACCCAAACTCGCTCCTGTTTGACTGGCGTGCCGGAAATAAAACCGGCATCGGTGATATGGTGATTCATGATGAAAGATTCAAGTACCGACAGCTGCTCTTCGCGGCTGCTGAGCTGCTGGCTGAGGTGTTTCATCGAGGCTTGCAGCTCGTTGAGGCTCACTTCCAGCTCTTCATCGTAAGAGGGGCCGCCCATGGGGGGCAGCTCTTTGAAATTGAACTCGTCGGGATCGAGATCGGCCTGCTCGGTCAATCGTTCGCCGAGGGCATTGAGACGGCCAAGCTGGCCTTGCATAGTGCCCACCTGAGCAGCCAGCATTGCCAACTGTTCACGGGCTTCGTCGCCACTCTGGTCGACGGACTGTTGCTCGGCAACGGCAAGCGCCACTTCCAGCGCCTCCATTTTCTGGTGCCAGCTCTGCCAGAGCCAACCACCACCAAGGGCCAACAGGGAGAAGAGAATACCGCCGACCCAGGCCAGACGTTGTTTGGGCAGGTGCAACTTGCGTCGTTGCTTGCCGTGGAGGATCAGGGTAATGCTCATAGAAATCAGTCTGCTCGGTCAGGTGCGGCCAGGAGCCTGCACGGGAAATAAAACCGGGAGATAATCGGTATTAAAGGATGGAGTAAACAAATGACGGAACGTCGGTGCGGAGAGAGGACCGACGTTCCGTTGCACAGCTATCAGGCCAGAACCAGACCGTTATCGTAGTAAGCGATAGGCGCTTTGTCGCCCTCACCCTCGAAGGTCACCAGTTCCCAAGCCTCCTGCTCGGCCAGCAAGGCACGCAGCAGCTTGTTGTTCAGGGCATGCCCGGTCTTGTAGGCACGGAACTCACCGATGATGCTGCGGTTACACATATAGAGGTCACCGATCGCGTCCAGCATCTTGTGCTTGACGAACTCGTCCTCATAACGCAAACCGTCTTCGTTCAGCACCCGATAGTCGTCCAGTACCACGGCGTTTTCCAAGCTTCCGCCCAGCGCCAGGTTCTGGGAACGCAGGTACTCGATATCGCGCATGAACCCGAAGGTACGGGCACGGCTGATCTCTTTCACGAAGGAGGCACCGGAGAAATCCAGTACGCAACGCTGATTGCGCCCTTCAAAGACCGGATGCTGGAAATCGATCTCAAGATCCATCTTGAAGCCGTTGCGATAGGGGTGGAATTCCGCCCACTTGTCGCCGTCTTCAACCCGGATGCTCTTCTTGATCCGCACAAACTGCTTGGCAGCATTCTGCTCACGGATCCCGACTTCCTGCAGCAGGTAGATAAAGGGATGCGCACTACCGTCCATTACCGGGATCTCGGGTGCGTCAACCTCAACGTAGAGGTTGTCGATCCCCATCCCGGCCAGCGCGGCAGAGAGGTGCTCAATGGTAGAGACACGGACACCGGCTTCGTTGACCAGAGCGGTACAGAGCACGGTATCGCGCACCTGATCGGCATTGGCTGGCAGCTCCACCACAGGATTCAGGTCGGTACGCAAGTAAACGATCCCTGTGTTCACAGGCGCCGGACGGAACGTCATGGTGACTTTCCGGCCCGAATGCAGGCCGACACCAGTCGCCTGTACACTCGTTTTCAAGGTTCTTTGTCTAATCATGGGTGTACCCTAAACAGCTTAAAATCCGGACCAGATGGTCGTTGGCAGGCCATCTTAGCACATTCCTTGAACAACAAACAAACGAGAGCCATAAGAGGCTTAGTCAGCTTGCTTGCGCAGGAACGCCGGAATATCCAGGTAATCCGGTTCACGACGGGCTTGCGGCTCGGCGTTGACCACCTTGGCCGGGGCTTCGTCCATCACGCGGCCTTGCATCATGTCGCTAACCAGCGGCTGACGCACCGGGCGCTCTTGCACCTGGCTGCTCTTGACCAAAGTGATGTCCGGCTTGCGCTCGGCACCGATACCGGTAGCAACCACGGTCACACGCAGCTCGTCGTGCATTTCCGGATCGATTACGGTACCCACAACTACAGTGGCGTTCTCGGAAGCGAAGGCCTTGACCGCGTTACCCACGGTTTCGAACTCTTCGATGGTCATGTCCATACCGGCGGTGATGTTGACCAGGATGCCACGGGCACCAGCCAGATCCACGTCTTCCAGCAGCGGGCTGGAGATGGCTTTCTCGGCCGCTTCTTCGGCACGGTCATCACCAGAGGCGGAACCGGTACCCATCATGGCGGTACCCATTTCACGCATCACGGTACGCACGTCCGCGAAGTCGACGTTGATCAAGCCCGGACGGGTGATCAGCTCGGCAATGCCCTGTACCGCGCCAAGCAGTACATCGTTGGCCGCCTTGAAGGCATCCAGCAGGGAGATACCGCGACCCAGCACCTTCAGCAACTTGTCGTTGGGGATGGTGATCAGGGAGTCGACGTTTTTGGAGAGCTCTTCGATACCGTGGGCGGCGAAGCCCATCCGCTTCTTCCCTTCAAAGGAGAACGGCTTGGTGACCACGGCAACGGTCAGGATGCCCATCTCGCGCGCCACTTCGGCCACGATCGGCGCAGCACCGGTACCGGTACCACCACCCATACCGGCGGCGATGAACACCATGTCGGAACCGGTCAGCAGCTCACGCAGTGCTTCGCGATCTTCCATGGCCGCATCACGACCCACTTCCGGATTGGCGCCGGCACCCAGACCCTTGGTGATGCCACCGCCGATCTGCAGAGTGGTGTTGGCACTGGAGTTGCGCAGTGCCTGAGCGTCGGTGTTGACGGTAATAAACTCAACACCCTCAATATTTTGACGAACCATGTGCTCGACAGCGTTGCCGCCGCCGCCACCTACACCGATCACTTTAATGACGGCTTCGTCAGTGTGGCTATCCATAAATTCAAACATGTTGTCTCTCCGCTTTATTTGCCTGACTCAGCAAAATTCTTAGAACTCGCCACGCAGCCAGTTGCTAACCCGTTTGACCAGGCCACCGACGCTTGCCTTGGCGGCATATTCTTTGTTGCTACCTGTGGCTTGATGGGTGCGGCCATATTGCAGCAACCCGACCGCGGTCGAGTACACCGGTGCCTGCACGTAATCACTCAAACCACGTATGTTCATGGGCTCTCCCACCCGGACCTGGCTCTGGAAGATCTGCTCTGCACACTCCACAATGCCTTCAATCTGGGCAGCGCCGCCGGTCAA
Organism: Aeromonas sp. 602658; assembly: GCF_049173005.1. Taxonomy (NCBI): domain Bacteria; kingdom Pseudomonadati; phylum Pseudomonadota; class Gammaproteobacteria; order Aeromonadales; family Aeromonadaceae; genus Aeromonas; species Aeromonas sp. 602658. Next base: position 43,663 of record NZ_JAAKRF010000013.1, read on the forward strand.
GACCACACCGGCTGCCAGCTGATGCTTGACCCCCTGCGCTTTCAACTCGCTTTGTACCCGCACCAGCTCATCATTCACCATGGAGAGCAACTCGGTGTAACGGGGCTCAATCACTTCAGCCAGTGTCTGCCGTTGCAGGCTGCGCGCCGGGCGACCGCCGACACTGGGTACTTCAATATTGTCTTCCTTGCTGACCAGACGACCGAGGGCGCAACCGTAGCGCACCTTAATCGCTTCCGCGTCGAGCGGCGGCGTGCCGAAGGCGTAGGCGATGTCGCTGGTCACAGTGCTGCCAGCGTACGGGATCACCTTGGTGTGGCGCAGGGCACCGCCGGTAAACAGCGACATGTCCATGGTGCCGCCACCGATGTCCACCACGCAGACACCCAGCTCTTTCTCGTCTTCGGTCAATACGGCATAGCTGGAGGCCAGCGCGGAGAAGATCAGTTGATCCACACGCAAACCGACCTTCTCCACACATTTCTCAATGTTGCGGGCCATGTCGTTATGGCAGGTGATCAGGTGAACCTTGGCTGCCATCCGCACACCGGAGAGGCCAACCGGATTCTTGATCCCTTCCTGATAATCGATGGCAAACTCCTGAGGCAGTACATGCAGCACGCGCAGCTCGTCGGAGAGGCGAACCGACTTGGCGGTGTGGATCACGTTGTCCACATCCTCCTGGGTCACCTCTTCATCGGAGATGGGCACCATACCGGTCTCGTTGCGGCAGTCGATATGCTTGCCGGACAACCCCAGATAGACCGAGCTGATCTGGCAATCTGCCATCATCTCGGCCTCTTCCACCGCGCGGCGCAGTGACTTGACCACGGAGTCGAGGTCATTGACCCCGCCCTTCTCCATTCCGCGAGAAGCGTGACTGCCCATACCGATGACGTTCAGTTCACCGTCCGGCAATACTTCCCCGACCAGAACCGCCACCTTGGTTGTGCCGATATCCAGTCCGACAATCAAATTCCTATCTGCGGTGTTGGTCATGCACTTTCTCTTCGCTCTTCTTCCAGCCAACTGCCATTCCGGTGTCGTATCGAAGATCCACGTAGGCGACTTGCGCACGGGGTTCGATAACCGGGAAGGCATCGATAAACCGCTGCAGCCGGAGCGCAATGTCATTGCGTCCCAGGAACAGCTTGATATTGCCATCCAGGGTCAGTTCCCAGGCATGGCGGGGGGTCAGATTCACCCCCAGCAACTTGTATCCCTTGGCAGCCAGTTGCGACTCGTACTGCCGACTCTCTTTCAACACCCGGGCGGCCTGGTCATCCGGCCCTGACAGCTGCAACAGCGGCGTCTTGACCCGATCCGGGGCACTGAATACCTTGCCCTTGGTGTTGACGAAGCGGTTGCCATTCCAGCGCGCCGCCACATCTTGTTCCGTGAGGTAGATCTTGATCTTGTTCGGCCACTTCTTGCGTACCGAGACCGAGGCCACCCATGGCAAGGCATTGAGCCTTGCCTGCAATTCGTTGACGTCCAATTCGAAGAAGTTGCGCAGCTCGGCGCCATCCAGCACGGCCATCCGCAGCTCTTCGGTTTGCAAATACTGGTGTTGCCCCTGCAGCAACAGCTCGCTCATGGGCAACCGGTTGGCATCTGTCAGCCAACCTTTAACATCCAGCGCCGTCCGGTAGCAGCCCCATATCACCAGCAGGAAAAATGCTACCCCTGCGATGAAGCCACCCTTGGTGCGCCCCTGTGCCCTTGCCTCCACCCGATCGATCCCCGTGTAACGCGCTAAACCGGCCTTTGACAGACCGGTTCGCCATTATATAGGCCCCGGCTTGGCGGTCAAAATACTCATTGGGCCCTCAGGCGCCAGATTTCATGCTATCTATGCTCAATTTCATCTCTCCGAGACGACGGGCCAGCGCCCCGACGTTCCCGGCACCTTGAGTCAGCACCAAATCCCCCTCGCCGATCAGGTCGGCCAGCACGGCTGGCACGTCATCCGGTGTAGCGACGAAGATGGGTTCCAGGTTGCCGCGCGAGCGAATGGAGCGGCACAGTGCCCGTCCATCAGCGCCCGGGATCGGCTCCTCACCGGCAGCATAAACCTCCAGCATCACCAGCACGTCTACCTTGGAGAGCACATCGGCGAAGTCCTCGTAGAGGTCGCGGGTGCGGGTATAACGGTGTGGCTGGAACACCATCACCAGACGCTTCTCGGGCCAACCGGCACGGGCGGCGTTGATGGTGACCTTCACTTCGCTCGGGTGGTGACCGTAATCGTCCACCAGCATCGCCTTGCCCCGACCGGTTTCAAACTCGCCATACTGCTGGAAGCGACGACCGACCCCTTCAAATTTGGCCAGTGCAGAGATGATGGCCTCATCGCTGACACCGTCCTCTGTCGCGACAGCTATCGCCGCTGCGGCGTTCAATGCGTTGTGAATACCCGGCAAATTGAGGGTCACCTGCAGCTCACCGGCCTCTTTGCGGCGAACACGGAAGCAGCTGTGGTTGGTGGTCTGGACAAAATCCAGCACCTGCACGTCGGCATCATCAGAGAGACCATAGGTCAGGGTCGGACGGGCAATCTCGGGCAACATGCCACGGATCACCGGATCATCGATGCAGACCACCGCCAGTCCGTAGAAGGGCAGGTTGTGCAGAAACTCGATAAAGGTGGCCTTCAGCTTGGAGAAGTCACCGCCGTAGGTATCCATGTGATCCGCTTCGATGTTGGTCACGATAGAGACCATCGGCTGCAGATGCAGGAAAGAGGCGTCGCTCTCATCCGCCTCGGCAATCAGGTAGCGGCTGCTGCCCAGGCGGGCATTGGTGCCGGCACTGTTGAGCAGACCACCGATGACGAAGGTCGGATCGCGATCGGCTTCGGCATAGATGCTCGCCACCAAACTGGTGGTGGTGGTCTTGCCGTGGGTACCGGCGATGGCGATACCGTGGCGGAAACGCATCAGCTCGGCCAGCATCTCGGCGCGGCGCACCACCGGGATCCGCAGTTCACGGGCAGCCAGCAGCTCCGGGTTGTCCTGCTTGATGGCAGTAGAGACCACCACCACGCTGGCACCCTCAACGTGTTCGGCACGGTGGCCGACGAAGATGTGCGCGCCCAGTCCGGCCAACCGCTCGGTCACGGCGTTGCGAGCCAGATCAGAACCCGTTACCTGATACCCTTCGTTGGCAAGCACTTCGGCGATCCCGCCCATACCGGCACCACCGATGCCGATAAAGTGGATACGACGCACGCGACGCATTTCGGGGATCACAGTACGCAGTTTTGCCAGTTCAACCTTGGTCATAATCGTCTCTTTAGTCTGCCGCAGGCCATGTGCCGTCAAAGCGCGGCTGCACGGCGGCATCAATACATACAGGTACAAGGCTGCACGGTGTCACCGCTGCAACCTTGCTCATCAATCTTTACCACGCTGCCCGGTTGCGAGCTGTTTGCACTCATCTGCAACCCGCTCGGCCGCATCGATGATGGCGACGCGGCGAGCCGCTTTCGCCATGTTAAACAGGGTCTCCCTGCGACCAGCCAGCCAGGTCAGACGCGCCGCCAGCGATGCGGTATTCAGCTCGGACTGGGGCAGAAACTCGGCGGCACCGCCGTCGACCAGGGTCAGGGCGTTACGGGTCTGGTGATCATCCACCGCATGGGGCAGCGGCACGAAAATGGCGGCCACACCGGCGGCAGCCACTTCGGAAACAGTCAGCGCACCGGCACGGCAGACCACCAGATCGGCCCAGGCGTAGGCGCTGGCCATATCCTTGATAAATTCGCTCACCTCGGCATTGATGCCGTGCTGGGCATAGGCAGCAGAGACAGCCTCGGCATTGCCCTTGCCACACTGGTGACGCACTTCAATGGGCACGCCGGATGCCGCCACCGCAGCAGGTACCTGCTCGTTGAGCACCCGCGCCCCCAGGCTGCCACCCACGATCAGCAGATGCAGTGGTTCATCCCCGCTGCGCAGTTGCGGATCCGGCAGGGCAACCACTTCGGGACGTACCGGATTGCCCACCACGGCGGTGCGACGGCTCGGCGCGAAGGCACCCGGAAATGCCATCAGCACCCGCCTGGCGATACGGGCCAGCAACTTGTTAGTCATGCCGGCAGCAGCATTCTGCTCATGGAGCAGCAACGGGATGCCGGAGAACCAGGCCGCCACGCCACCCGGGCCGGAAGCAAAACCGCCCATGCCGAGCACCACATCAGGGCGAACGGTCTTGAGCACCTGACGCGCCTGCAGGATCGATTTGACGATGCGATAGGGTGCCACCAGCAGTCGCTTGATGCCGTTGCCACGCACCCCCTGAATATCGATGAAGGAGATGGGATAACCGTGGGCGGGCACCAGCTCCGCCTCCATCCGGTCGGCAGTGCCGAGCCAGTGGACAGTCCAGCCCTGGGCCTTCAGGCGATCGGCCACAGCCAGACCGGGGAACACATGCCCACCGGTACCACCTGCCATCACCAACAGAGTCTTGCTCACTAAACCTCCCGCACGCGCGCCTGGGCTGTCGCCTGACGCAACTCAAAATCGATTCGAATCAACATGCTCACCGCCACCGACATGATGATGAGACTGGAACCACCGTAACTGACCAGCGGCAGGGTCAAGCCCTTGGTCGGCATCATACCGCTGGCCGCGCCAACGTTGACGAAGGTCTGGAAGCTGAACCAGATGCCGATACCGATGGCCAGATAACCGTCATAGAGCCGCTCGGCCACCAGCGCGCGATGCCCCAGCTTGAGCGCCTTGACCGCCAGCGCAAAAATCAGGAACAGGGCGCCCAGCACCCCGACGTAACCCAGCTCTTCACCGAGGATCGCAAACACGAAGTCGGTGTGCGCTTCCGGCAAGTACTCCATCTTCTGGATGGAGTTGCCAAGCCCTTCGCCAAACCAGCTGCCACGACCAAACGCCATCAGCGACTGGGTCAACTGGTAGCCGCTGCCGAACGGATCGGCCCAGGGATCCATAAAGGAGGTCACCCGCCGCATCCGGTAGGGCTCGACGATGATCAGCATCACCACCGAACCGAGGCCCGCGCCGATCAGGGTCAAAAACTGTCCCAATCGGGCACCGGCCAGAAACAGCATGCCGAACGAGGTCACGAACATCACCACGGTGGAACCCAGGTCCGGCTGCAACAGCAGCAAGACCGCCAGCACCCCAAACACCGCCAGCGGTTTCAGGAAGCCGATCCAGGCTTCGCGCACTTCGCTCTGGCGCCGCACCAGATAGCCGGCCAGATAGACAAACAACGCCAGCTTGCCAAACTCGGCAGGCTGCAGGTTGAAGGGACCGAGCGGCAACCAGCGCACCGCACCGTTGACGTTCCGCCCCACCAGCAGCACCAGCACCAGCATCAAGATCGCCAGCAGCAACATGGGGCCGTTGTGCTGTTGCCAACGCGCCATCGGCACCTGCAACACAAACCAGGAGATACCGAGCGCCATCACCAGAAACAGGGCGTGACGCTTCACAAACATGAAGGGGTCATCCCCCAGCGCAATCCCCTCGGGAATCGACGCCGAGGCCACGATGACCACCCCGACCGCCATCAGGGAGAGCGCCAGCAGTACCAGCTGCCGATCGTAGAGACCGGCAGGACGCGCCGGTAACAACCAGCGCTGGAACAAACCTGCTGCTGCGCGAAGGGCGTTCATAGTGCCAGCACCATCTCGGTGAAGCGATCGCCGCGCACCTCGAACGACTTGAACTGATCGAGGCTGGCACAGGCTGGCGCCAGCAGCACCCAGTCACCGGGCTTGGCATCGGCCGCTGCTTTGGCAACTGCAGCGGCCAAGTCGGCCACCCGTTCGGTCTGCTCTCCCAGTGCCAGCAGCACCTCGGCATCCTGACCAAAGCAGTACATGTGATCGATCTGGTTGCCCAGCAGCGCCTGGATCGGGCCAAAATCCTGCCCCTTGCCCTGACCACCGGCCAGCAACAGCAGGCGCCCCTTGACCGACTCGCGCACACCGGCAACGGCAGCCAACGTGGCTCCCACGTTGGTGGCTTTGGAGTCGTTGATCCAGCGCACCCCATTTACCTCGCGCACGAAGCGGGCACGATGGGGCAAGCCCTCGAAACGACGCAGCACGGTGAGTTGCGCAGCACGGGGAATGCCGACCGCATCGCACAACGCCATGGCGGCCAGCGCGTTGGCCTGATTGTGGGCACCGACGATCTTCATCTCGTCCACTGCCAGCAGTGGTTCACCGTGCAGGGTCAACCAGTAGCGACCATCCAGCAGGCAGCGGCCATAGCCATTGCAGTCGAGACCAAAGCTCTGCCACACCTGACCCACATCGGGCAGGGTCTGGGCATCGTCGCGATTGACCAGAATGTGTTTGGAGTGCTGATGGATCTCCATCTTGGCGGCGCGATAGTCGGCCATGCCCTGATAGCGATCCATGTGATCTTCTGAGAGGTTCAGCACCACGGAGGCGGCAGCACGCAAACTGTGAGTAGTTTCCAACTGGAAGCTGGAGAGCTCCAGCACGCAGAGATCCATCGGCTGCTTGAGCAGCTCCAGTGCAGGCGTGCCGATATTGCCACCCACGCCGACATTGAGGCCGGCTTCGGCAATCATCTCACCCACCAGGGTCGTGACAGTGCTCTTGCCATTGGAACCTGTGATGGCGATGACCGGTGTCTCGGTCTCGCGAACGAACAACTCGATATCGCCGACGATCTGCACACCACACTCGGCCGCCGCTTTCAGTTCGGGGGTCGCCAGCGCGATACCCGGGCTCGCGACGATCATGTGCGCCTGCTTGAGCAGCGCCTCGTCGAGACCGTGGATCAGCTCCACCTCCGGCGGCAGCTGATCCTTGCCGGGCGGGTTGGCACGGGTATCCATCACCAGTGGCGTCACGCCACGGCCGAGGAAGTAATCGACACAGGAGAGCCCGGTTTTGCCCAATCCGATGATGATGACCATGGCCTTACCTCACCTTCAGGGTGGCAAGACCCAGCAGCACCAGCACGAGGGTGATGATCCAGAAGCGCACGATGACGCGCGGCTCCGGCCAGCCCTTCTTCTCGTAGTGGTGATGGATCGGCGCCATGCGGAAGATCCGCACGCCGCGCAGCTTGTATGAACCCACCTGCAGGATCACCGAGACGGTCTCCATCACGAAGACGCCGCCCATGATCACCAACAGGAACTCCTGACGGACCAGCACGGCGATGGTGCCAAGCGCGCCGCCCAGCGCCAGGGAACCGACGTCCCCCATAAAGACCTGGGCCGGATAGGTGTTGAACCAGAGGAAACCAAGACCCGCCCCGACGATGGCAGTACAGACGATCACCAGCTCGGAGGTATAAGGCACGTAGGGAATGTGCAGGTAGTTGGCAAAGTTGACGTTACCGGTAGCCCAGGCGATCAGGGCAAAGCCCCCCGCCACCATCACAGTCGGCATGATGGCCAGGCCATCGAGACCGTCGGTCAGGTTGACCGCGTTGGAGGTGCCGACGATGACAAAGTAGGTCAGCACGATAAACATCAGGCCAAGCTGCGGCATCACATCCTTGAAGAAAGGCACCACCAGCTGGGTCTGCCCCTCATGGGTTGCGGTCGCATAGAGGAACACCGCCACCGCCAGCGCTACCGCGGATTGCCAGAAATACTTCCAGCGTGCGATCAGGCCGTCGGTGTTCTTGCGCACCACCTTGAGGTAGTCGTCGGCAAAGCCGATGGCACCGTAGGCTCCCAGCACAAACAGCACCAGCCAGACATAGGGGTTGTCGAGGCGACACCAGAGCAACACGGAAGTGAAAATGGCGGCAATGATCATCAGCCCCCCCATGGTCGGGGTACCCCGCTTGCTGAGGTGAGACTCGGGCCCATCGTTGCGGATCACCTGACCGAACTTCAGGATCTGCAGGCGACGAATGAGGCGAGGCCCCATCCAGAGCGCGACACCCAGACCGGTAATAATCGACAGGATGGCGCGAAACGTCAGGTAGGAGAAGACGTTGAAGAAGGTGAAGTGCGGGGTGAGCAGTTCAGCCAGCCAGACTAGCATGTGGCTGACTCCTGATGGCCTTTGACCATCTCGACGATATCTTCCATGCGGGAGCCACGGGCGCCCTTGACCAGAATCGAAATTTCCTGATGTGTATTTATCATTTGCGCAAGCACTTCAAACAACGACGCCTTGTTATCGAAATGTCGGCCCACCGCGGCATCTGCGGTGTGGCGACTCTCTTCCCCCACTGTCAGCACGGCATCCAGAGCGCACTCGCGGGCATGACGGCCAACCCGAGCGTGTTGCTCGGCAGACTCCTCACCCAGTTCCCGCATATCACCGAACACCAGCACCTTGAAGCCACTCATGGCGGTCAGGGCATCGATGCCCGCCAGCACGGACTCCACGCTGGCATTGTAGGTATCATCCACCAGAGTCAGACCGCCCCAGCGCTGCACGCAGAAGCGCCCCTTGACCGGCGCCATCTGTTCCAGCCCCGCCTTGACGGAGCCGAGGGATGCGCCGAGGGCCAGGCAGCCCGCGGCAGCAGCCAGTGCGTTGGCCACGTTGTGGCGACCCGGGATCGCCAGAGTCAGGCTCAGCTCGCCCTGCGGGGTCACCATCACGAACTCGGCGCAGCCTTGCTCGTTGAGCACAAGGTTGCGCGCGTGGAACGGCTGGCTCTGATCGTCGATGGAGAAGGCGCACTGAATGCCGCGTTCCCGCCACTTCGGCCAGAATTCGTTGTCGGCGTTGACGATGGCCGTGCCGCCCTCGCTCAGCCCCTCAAATATTTCGCTCTTGGCGTGGAACACCCCTTCCAGCGAGCCGAAGCCCTCCAGATGGGCCGCCGCCACGTTGTTGATGATGGCGGCATCGGGTTTGGCCAGCGAGGTAGTCCAGGCGATCTCGCCCGGATGGTTGGCACCCAGCTCCATCACCGCAAACTTGTGCTGCGGCTCGAGGCGCAGCAGGGTGAGCGGCACGCCCACTTCGTTGTTGAAGTTGCCAGCGGTGGCCAGCACTTCCCCTTCGTTGCGCAGGATGGCGGTTGCCATCTCCTTCACCGTGGTCTTGCCGCAGCTGCCGGTAATGGCCAGCACTTTCGGGTTGATGCGCTCGCGCACCAGTTTGCCGAGGCGGCCCAGCCCCTTCAGACTGTCGGTCACCACCAGCTGGGGGATGGCCAGCGGCAGCTCACGCTCGACCAGCAGGGCAGAGGCCCCTGCCTGAACGGCCTGCTCGCAAAAATCGTGGGCATCGAAGCGCTCGCCGCGCAGGGCAACGAACAGGGCACCCGCGCCCAGAGTGCGGGTGTCGGTACTGACGACGCTGATCTCGCCGTCGTCACCAATCAGACGGGCATCGAGTACCTGAGCCAGCTCGGCAAGCCTGAGGGTCATCATTTGAATGACTCCAATAATGTGTGCAAGGCGGCCGCAACGGTTTCCCGGTCGCTGTAGTGCCGCTTGTCGGTTCCAATGATCTGATAATCCTCGTGACCCTTACCGGCCACCAGGATGATGTCCTGTTTGCTCGCCTGACCGATGGCCAGCGCAATCGCCTTGACCCGGTCGTGCTCCACCTGCACCGCAGCAGGATCGCGAAGACCCGCCACCATGTCGGCCATGATCCGGGCCGGCTCCTCGGTACGGGGATTGTCGTCGGTCAGGATCACGCGATCCGCATACTGCTCGGCCATGGCGGCCATCATGGGGCGCTTGCCGCGATCGCGGTCGCCACCACAGCCGACCAGACACCAGAGCTGGCCTGTGCAGTGCACCCGCAGGGCCTGCAATGCCTTCTCCAGCGCATCCGGGGTGTGGGCGTAATCGACCACCGCCAGCGGCGTATCGCCACCGCCAAAGCACTCCATGCGACCGGTCACCGGCTGCAACTGAGGCGCTGTCGCCAGCAGTTCGTTGAAGTCGTAACCGAGCACCAGCATCACGCCCATCGCGGCCAGCACATTGCTGACGTTGAAGCGCCCGAGCAAGGGGGCGGATAATACACCATTCCCCCAGCTGGAGTTAATCTGCGCGCGAAAACCTTGCTGGTGAAAATCAAGCTGCTGCGCCGTTAATTGACGGCCCAAATGGTGTTCAATCGGGCCATTAACGCTGAACGCCACCGCTGCCGGGTATTTTTCGAGCCATGTGGCACCCAACTCGTCATCGCGGTTGATCACCGCATTCGACTCATCGACCAGTTGCAGCAACTGCTCTTTGGCCGCGCCATAGGCTGCCATGGTGCCGTGATAGTCGAGGTGATCCCGGCTCAGGTTGGTGAAAACGGCGGCGGCAAACGGCAGTGCGGCGACGCGGTGCTGCACCAGACCGTGGCTGGAGACCTCCATCGCCACCAGGTCCGCCCCCTGCGCTTGCAGCGCAGCCAGATTGGCTTGCACCTGCACGGCGCTGCCGGTGGTATTTTCCGCTTCGATCAGATTGCCGAACAGGCCGTTGCCGATGGTGCCCATCACACCCGCCTTGCCACCCAGCAGGGTGCGCCAGTTGGCGACCAGCAGTGCCGTAGTGCTCTTGCCGTTGGTACCGGTGATCCCGACCAGATCCAATTTTTGGGCTGGCTGATCGTAGAAATAGCCCGCAAGAGCAGAGAGGTGAGCGGGCAGATCCCGCATCCCGATACAGGGAACCGGAGTCGATGGTGGGATAAATTCACCATCCTCCTCAAACACAACAGCGGTCGCTCCCTGAGCCACCGCCTGTTCGATAAACCGTCTGCCATCCACCTGATGACCACGAATGGCCACGAAGAGCGAGCCGGGGCCAACCCGCCGACTATCCAGCTGGATATCGGTCAGGGTGAGCGCCGGCGCCTGGATACCGAAGGGGCGCAGTAATGCATCAAGTGCGCGGGACAAGAGAAGCCTCCGTACGGGCAAGTTTGGTGGGCACCGCTGGCGGCACCGCATCGGGACGAATATTGAAGAGCTGCAGCACCCCGCCCATGGCCTCTGCAAACGGTGGGGTCGCCACGGCGCCGCCATAATAGGCGCTGCCTTTTGGCTCGTTGATCACCACCACCATGACGAAACGGGGATCACTGGCGGGTGCGAAACCGGCAAACCAGGCCATGTAATCCTTGCCATAGCCACCGGCGACGGCGACCTTGGCGGTACCACTCTTGCCACCAACCCGATAGCCCGGGATCTTGGCTTTTGGAATGGCGTTGTCGACCACATACTCCAGCGCCTGCAACATGGCAGCGGCGTTGTTGTGGTCGATCACCTGCTCACCCTTGGGCGGTGTAGTCACCTTGACGATGGAGAGCGGCACCCGTTTGCCCTTGTTGGCCAGGGTGGCGTAGGCGGAAGCCAGCTGCAGCGGGGTGACTCGCAGACCATAACCAAACGAGAGGGTCGCCCGCTCGATATCGGACCAGCGACGACGCTGGGGCAACATGCCGCTGCTCTCGCCCATCAGCCCGCTGCCGGTATCCATCCCAAAACCGAACATGCTGAGGGTGTTAATCATCTCTTGCGCCGGCATCCGCAGCGCGATGCGCGACATACCGATGTTGGAGGAGTAACGCAGGATATCGTAGAGGTTGGTCGCCTTGTGGATACTGACGTCCTTGATCTGCTTGGCACCGATAAAGAGCGGCCCACCGGGAATGAAATCTTTCCAGCTGGTGACCCCTGCCTGCAAGGCACTGAGCAAAATCAATGGCTTGACGGTCGAACCCGGCTCGTAGGTATCGGTCACCACCCGGTTGCGTACCCGGAAGCTCTGATACTGGCCGCGGTTGTTCGGGTTATAGGAGGGGGTGTTGACCATGGCGAGTACTTCACCGGTCTTGATATCCAGCATCACCATGGAGCCGGAGGTCGCCTTGTTCTCGTCGGTTGCCCGCTTGAGGGCACGGTAGGCCAGAGCCTGCACCCGCTGATCGATACTGAGCTGCAGATCGTTGGCGTTCTTGCCCTCTTTGACGATGCCAAGGCGTTCGATGACGCGACCTTGACGATCCTTGCGCACCCGCATTTCGCCGGGTGTCGCCGTCAACCACTCGTTGTAGCTGCGCTCAATCCCTTCAATACCGCTGCCATCGATGTTGGTCACCCCCACCAGATGGGCGCTGATCTCGCCGGTCGGATAGAAGCGGCGCGCTTCGGGGCGCAGGTAGACGCCCCCCAGCTTGAGCCCCTTGATATATTCCGCCACCGCAGGAGTAACCTGACGCTGCAGATAGACGAAGCGCTTGCTGGGGTTGGCGATGCGGTGTTTGAGGGTATTGATGTCGAGCTTGAGCACGGCGGAGAGCGCCAGCCAGGCGCGCTCATTATTGATGGCCCCGGATTCATGCACCGTCTTGGGATCGGCCCAAACCGCCTCGACCGGTACCGAAACCGCCAGCTGCTCGCCGTTGCGATCGGTGATCATGCCGCGCACCGCCTGGGTAGAGGTGGTACGCAGGGAGCGCATGTCACCCTCCTGACGCAGACGATCCGGATTGATCACCTGGATCCAGGCCAGACGCAGGATCAGACCCACAAACGCGATGCCGATAAACACCGCAAGCGTGCGAAAGCGCCACGGATAGATCGATGGCGCTTTGACATTCGCTTTGGCAGCTTTGGCTGTAGCCTTGCGTTTCATGGTTGGGTAATTACCTTCTCGGTGGTCACCAGCGGACGACCCATCTGCAACTTGTCCATCGCCAGACTCGCCACCCGGGAGTGTTCAGCCAGGGTGCCCTGCTCCAGCAGCAGGTGGCGCCATTCGATATTGAGGCGATCCTCTTCCGCCATCAGATCGTTCTGCTTGGCCGTCAGACCACGGGTCATGTTGGTCACCAGGATCACGGCAAACGCGGTCACCAGCACGGCGACCGACAGAAAAATCTGCAGCTTGTGCCGCCAGAGATCGGCAACGATCTCCTTGGCCAGATGAACACGCACTTCGCTCATCGCTTACTCCGCCAGCCGTTCGGCAACCCGCAGCACCGAGCTGCGTGACCGGCTGTTTTCAGATACTTCATGATCAGAAGGCTTGAGTGCCTTGCCGACCGACTTCAATTTGCGACCGCCTGCCAGCTGGGCCTCGGTCAAGGGAATGCCGTAAGGCACTTCCGGTCCCTTCTCGTGCTTGCGGATGAAATGCTTCACCAAGCGGTCTTCCAGCGAATGGAAGCTGATAACCGACAGACGGCCATGTGGTGCCAGCACTTCCAGTGCACCGTTGAGCGCGGTTTCGATCTCGTCCAGCTCGCTGTTGATATAGATGCGAATGGCCTGGAAACTGCGGGTTGCCGCATGCTTGCCCTTCTCCTTGCTCGGATTGACCCGGGCAATCATCTCCGCCAGTTGACGCGTACGCACATAAGGCTCGGTCACGCGGTCGTGCACGATGGCACGGGCGATCTTCTTGGCAAACCGCTCCTCACCGAAGGTCTTCAACACCCAGGCGATGTCATCCACATCGGCCTTGGCCAGCCACTCGGCAGCGCTCTGGCCGGAGGTGGGGTCCATCCGCATATCGAGCGGACCATCTTTCATAAAGCTGAAACCGCGCTCGGCATCATCCAACTGGGGTGAAGAGACCCCCAGATCCAGCAGGAAGCCATCCACCTTGCCCAGCAAACCGCGCTCATCCAGATAGGAGGCGATGCCGGAGAAGGGGCCGTGCACGATTTCGAAACGGGGATCCTGGATCTTGGCCGCTTCGGCGATAGCCTGGGGATCGCGGTCGATGGCGATCAGGCGGCCATTGGGGCCAAGGTGCTGCAGGATCAGACGAGAATGACCACCACGGCCAAAAGTACCGTCGACGTAGACACCATCCGGCTTGATGGCCAGACCTTCAACGGCTTCGTGCAGCAGCACTGTGATGTGTTCAGCGGCTTGGGTCATTTATAAAGAGAAATCCTGTAGTCGTGGTGAGCTTGCCCAATCGTCCCCGGGCAGACCCAAGATGTCGTCATTGACCTGTTGTTGCCAGCGGGCTTCATCCCACAACTCAAACTTGTTGAGCTGGCCCACCAGCATGATTTTCTTGTCCAGCCCCGCATGATTGCGCAGTGGCTGACTGAGCAGCAGACGGCCATTGCCATCCAGCTCGCACTCGGTTGCATGTCCCAGCAGCAGTCGCTGCAAACGGCGCTCTGCGGGATTCATGCTGGAAAGCGTCTTTAGCTTGCGCTCGACCTCTTCCCATTCATTCAGGGGATAAAGCAGCAGACAGGGATGGGCAATATCGATGGTGCAGACCAGCTGGCCGTCGCTTTCATCGCGCAGCCAATCACGGAATTTGGTCGGAATTGCCAGCCGCCCTTTACTGTCCAGGCTGATGGCATGAGCGCCACGCAACAAATTGCAGTCCCTGAAGGTGAGTGAGCAGGCAGATTGCCCCTCTAAAAACCACTTTGATCCACTTTTCCCCACCTTGAAGTTTAAGGACGTGCAGGGGGCTTTTCAAGCAAGGAGATGAGGCAGAGGGAACATATTGACGCAGCAATTGCATGCTGCGGATTGAGTGGGTTGATTTTCCACAAGTTATTTGGCGTTAAACTCTGGTGATTAATTGAAATAAGTGAATGAACTGAGAACACACACAATATGTGGGTGCGAACAACCATCCTGGGTTCTATCACCATCTATCGCTGCCATCGTGCCAAATACAAAACTATTCGATTGATTTAAAACATATATTTTCATGCAAAATGACAAGGTCGAAAATATCTTGCCAACGAAGCCATATTTTCTCATGCATAAAAAAGAGCCCCGCGATAAATCGCGGGGCTCTTCGGAATGAGGTCGGAGTCGGCCTGTAAGCCGGGTTCTGTACCGGGTTGCCCCGGGTAGCAATCATTCCTCTAGGCCAGTAATCGCTCGCTGGCTCAAGCAACCTACCCGCCCCCAACGCGGGCCGCGCCAATAGGGGCCTATTTGGTCTTGCTTCGGGTGGAGTTTACCGTGCCACGAACTGTTGCCAGTCGCGCGGTGCGCTCTTACCGCACCCTTTCACCCTTACCTGATCCCTTGCGGGCCATCGGCGGTCTGCTCTCTGTTGCACTGGTCGTAGGCTCACGCCCCCCAGGCGTTACCTGGCACCCTGCCCTGTGAAGCCCGGACTTTCCTCCCCTCCGCCCGTCTGTCCCGAGGGACACAACGACGAAGCAGCGATTGCCCAGCCAACTCCGAGGCGCGGATTATAGCCTTGCGATACGCACGGGGTAAACCGGCAATTCCCGTTTACAGCCATTTATCGCGCTTTGGCCCCCGTTTACATGCTGAATGCTCGCCGGTTCGGGGGATTGTACAGGTCAAAAAGCAGTCTGCCTGCCTATTTCATCGGCTCAATAGTGCTCGAGACCGTATTTGTAGAGGGCATTCTTCTTCACGCCGTGGATCTCGGCGGTCAGGGCAGCCGCTTTTTTCAGTGGCAGCTCGGTTACCAGCAGACCCAGAGTACGGATCGCCTCGGCTGGCAGATCCTCTTCATCTTTGGAGGCACCACTCACGACCAGCACGATCTCGCCGCGGCAGCGGTTCTCATCCTCACCAAGCCAGGCCAGCATTTCAGAGGCTGGCAGACCGTGGATCGACTCGAAGGTCTTGGTCAGCTCGCGGCACACCACCACCTGACGCTCGCCGAGAATGCGAGCAATCGCTTCCACTGTATCCTGCACACGACGCGGGGATTCGTAAAACACCAGCGAGCGGGTGTCTTCGATAACGGCTTGCAGACGATCATCGCGACCCTTGCTCTTGGCGGGCAGGAAGCCTTCAAAGGCAAAGCGATCGGTGGGCAGACCGGCCGCACTTAGCGCGGTGATGGCAGCACAGGGACCGGGCAGCGGCACCACCTTTACCCCGGCTTCACGACAGCGGGTGACCAAGTGATAACCGGGGTCGCTGATGAGCGGGGTGCCGGCATCGGAGACCAGCGCAACACTCTTGCCCTCTTTGAGCCGGCCGATCAGCACATCGGCTTTCTGCTGCTCGTTGTGATCGTGCAGGGCGAAGGTCGGCACCGAGATTTGGTAGTGGCTGAGCAGGATACCGGTATGACGGGTATCTTCGGCGGCCACCAGATCGACACTGCGTAAAATGTCCAATGCACGCTGGGTGATGTCCGCCAGATTGCCGATCGGAGTGGGGACTATATACAGGGTTGGGATGTCACTCATGGGATCTCCGAGTGCCCCGACAATTGTGTCGCCATATTGGCCCGTTTACACTATGGGGAACTTCAACACTGGTCGGGGAATGAACTTGAACCGGGTTACAAAGCAGCTAAGTGTATCACGACTCTTCGGCATCATACTCGCGGCAGTACTGCTCGCCGCCTGTGCGTCGGAGCCCACTCAACCGTCAGGGCAGTCAGGCATGCCCTCTGCGTTCTCCAATCTGACCAAGAATGCCCAGTGGTATCTTGAGCAGGTGGATCCCGCCAAGCCGGCCGAGGCCTTTACCTGGCAGATGCTGGCGGCACGCAGCTATCTGGCGCTGGGCCAGGCCAAACCGGCCTCGGCGCTGTTCCAGCAATTGCAGAAGCAGGCCAAGGATCCCGTTCAGAAGGCGCAGTTGCAACTACTGCAAGCCCATCTGTTGCTGGCGCAAGGCCACGCCAATCAGGCGCTGATCCTGCTGGAAGGCAAACCTGAGGTGGTGCTGGATGCCGATACCCAGAAGGATTGGTATCGCCAGCGCGTAGTGCTGCAGCTCGACATCAATAACAAGTTTGGCGCAGCCAAGTCATTGATTGCACTGGAGCCCTACCTCAATCAGAGCGAGCAGGCGACCAACCATCAGCAAATCTGGTCGTTGCTCAAAAGCATGACCCCTTCCACCCTGCAAGCGCTGGAAGAGGCTCCGGCCCCTGATGTGACCACCGGCTGGCTACGACTGGCGGCACTGGTCAACGAGTTTGGCGCCCAGCCGAACTTGCTGGCCCGCCAACTGGCAGGCTGGAAGCGCGACTTCCCCAACCATCCGGCCCAGAAAGATATGCCGGCAGGATTGGGCGATCTGGCGGCCACTGCCAGCACCTCGGTGCAACAGATCGCTGTGCTGCTGCCCCTCTCCGGCAATCTGGAGCCGCAGGGCGCAGCCATCCGTAATGGTATGCTGATGTCTTATAAGGAAAATCAGGGGCAATTCACCCTGAACTTCTACGACACCCAGAGCAAGTCGACCGGCGACCTTTATAAGCAGGCGATTCAGGAAGGGGCAGACATGATCATCGGCCCGCTGCTGAAAGATCGGGTCGAGGAGCTGCTCAAGGCCAATCCGACCGTGCCGGTACTGGCGCTCAACGAGCTGGACAAGCCGGTCGTCAACGACACCACCTACTACTTCTCCCTTTCTGCTGCCGCAGATGCCGCGCAGGCAGCCCAGTACCTTTACACCCAGGGCTACCGTAAACCGCTGCTGATCGCCGCCCAGGGGCGGATCGGTTACAGCAGTATCAAGGCGTTCGAGCAGAGCTGGGCCACCCTGAGCCAGGATAAGCCGGTCGTTGCCACCTTCGGTGCGCGCAACGAAGTGCAGGGGATGGTCAAGAATGCCCTGAGCGGCCGCTCTACCGCCCGTGCAGGTGAAGTGGTGCAACTCTCTGATGCCACACCGCGCAGCATCGATGCCGTTTACGTGGTCGCCAACAGTCTGGAAACCCGGATGATCAAGCCCTATGTGGATGTCTCGGTCAATCCGATGGGCAGCCTGCCCATCTACACCAGCTCCCGTGGCTACGACAGCGCCGCCACCGAGGTCGCCTCCGAGCTCAACGGCATGCATATCGCCGATATGCCGCTGCTGCTGGGCGGCTACGAGAAACAGCGCGAGCAGATCGCTCTGCTCTGGCCGCAGACCCAGGGTGACCTGCTGCGTCTGTTTGCCATGGGCTACGATGCCGTCAGCCTGGCTGAGAACCTCCAGCAGATGCGCAAGGTAGGCGGCATGCAGCAGGCCGGCATGAGTGGTCAGCTGAGCGTGGATGCCCAGGGCAATATCGTGCGGATGCTGAGCTGGGGTACTTACCAGAACGGCAAACTGGTCGACGAGAACGCCGTTCAGCAACTGGAGGAGCCCTCCAATGAAGGAACTATGGAAACGGATGCGCCAGCAGTTGCCGAGCCTGTTCCCCTCACCAACGAGCAAGGGACAGCACTTTGAACAAGTCGCTGAACGCTGGTTGCAGGCCCGGGGCCTGCAACCGGTAGCTCGCAACTACCGCTGTCGTGGCGGTGAAATAGATCTCATCATGCACCAGGGCCAGACCCTGGTGTTTGTTGAGGTGCGCTACCGGGCCACCGGCAGCCATGGCGGGGCCGCCAGCTCGGTCACCTGCAGCAAACAGCACAAGATCATGCTGGCAGCGCGCCACTATTTGAAGCAACATGCCATCAACGAGGCCAATCAGGCCTGCCGATTCGATGTGATTGCGTTCGAGGGCGACCAGCCAGCCTGGATCCAGAACGCATTTTAAGAGGACCCTATGACTGACCGCATCAAAGAGAACTACACCGAAAGCATCCAGACCAAGATAGCCGCCGCCGAGGCGTTGCCGGATGCCATCCATACTGCAGCCCAGATGATCACCATCTGCCTGCTCAATGGCCACAAGGTGCTGGCATGCGGTAACGGTCCTTCTGCCGCACTGGCGCAACTGTTTATCTCCGAGCTGGTCAACTGCTACGAGACCCAGCGCCCCTCCCTGCCCGGCATGGCCCTGACTCCGGACATGGCAACCATCAGCGCCATCGCCACCGACCACGGTTTTGAAGAGGTCTACTCCAAGCAGATCCGCGCGCTGGGCCAGCCTGGCGACATTCTGGTGGTCATCACCACCTCCGGCCACAGCCGCAGCCTGATCAAGGCCGCCGAGGCTGCCCTCTCCCGCGACATGACCATAGTGGTGCTGAGCGGGGGTGACGGTGGCGAAATGGCAGGTCTGCTCGGCCCAAACGATGTGGAGATCCGTGTTCCCTCCGCCCGTCGCCCTCGCATTCTGGAAGTGAACCTGTTGACCCTGCACTGCCTGTGTGATCTCATCGACCAGACACTTTTCCCGCAACAGGAAGATTGAAACCATGAAAAAGCACACTATCCTGCTCGGTCTGCTGGTTAGCACCATGCTGCTGCAAGGCTGCGCAGCCCTGGTTGTTGGCGGCGCCGCAGGGACTGCCAAGGCCTCTGGCGATCGCCGAACCCTGGGCGCGCAGTGGGATGACCAGACCATCGAGCTGAAAGCGGCCAATCTGCTGGCCGACAACAAACCCCTCAGCGCAGCCAGCAAGATCAGCGTCTACAGCAACAATGGCCGCGTCCTGCTGGTCGGCCAGACACCTTCTGACGTTTACAAGATTGAGGCGGGCAAAATTGTCAGTCGCATCGAAGGGGTCCGCCACGTCTACAACGAATTGCGCATCGGCCAACCTGCCAGTTTCACCACCCGCAGCAATGACTCCTGGATCACCTCCAAGGTGAAAGCCGACATGTTCGGCACCAAGAACTTCGACAGCACCAAGGTCAAGGTGGTCACCGAGAACGGCGAGGTGTTCCTGATTGGTCTGGTGACTCGCCAGGAGGGAGAGCAGGCAGTCAACATCGCCCGCCATGTCACCGGCGTGAAGCGCGTGATCAAGGCCTTCGAATTCGCCCAGAACTAAGCCCGACCGCACATAAAAAAACGCAGCCAATCGGCTGCGTTTTTTATTTGATCACCTTCAGGGTCGGACGACCGCTTGGACGCGGCGGTTCCGGCTCAGGCTCCACCGGCGCTTCAGCCTGCTCCAGCCAGATATCGTAACCCGGCTCAGGCGGGAACATGGTGCCCACGCCGTTCTCCCGGGCATGGATAGCCAGCACGGCCGCCATCGGGATATAGACCTGCTGGGATACCCCGCCAAAACGGGCACTGAAGCTGATAGCCTCGTTATCCATGTGAAATTGCATCACGGCTCGGGGCGCGATATTCAGTACAATTTGCCCGTCCTGAGCAAACTGCATCGGCACCATCACATGGGGAATGTTGACGTTGACCACCAGATGAGGGGTCAGATCGTTGTCCAGCAACCAGTCAAAGAACGCCCGTAACAAGTACGGGCGGCTCGGTGTCATTGTCGGTTCCATGCTCATACGCCAGCACGGATCTCGCGTTCGGCTTCGGTCAGGGAAGCCTGGAAGGACTCACGCTCGAACAGACGAACCATGTAGGCCTTCAGCTCTTTGGCGCCACGACCGGTCAGGTCGATGCCAAGGCTCGGCAGACGCCACAGCAGCGGTGCCATGTAGCAATCTACCAGACCGAACTCTTCGCTCATGAAATAGGGCATTTCACCGAAGATCGGCGCGATGGCCAGCAGGTTGTCACGCAGTTCGTTGCGTGCCGCTTCAGCATCGGTACCGGCCATGATCTTGTCGGCCAGGGAGTACCAGTCCAGCTCGATGCGGTGCATCATCAGACGGCTGTTACCGCGGGCAACCGGGTAAACAGGCATCAGGGGCGGATGCGGGAAGCGCTCATCCAGATACTCCATGATGATGCGCGAGGTGTAGAGCGCCAGCTCACGATCAACCAGGGTCGGTACAGAGTTGTACGGGTTCAGCTCGGCCAGCTCATCCGGCAGATTGGCTGGGTCAACCTGACAGATATCCACACTAACACCCTTCTCCGCCAGGACAATACGCACCTGATGGCTGAACATATCGTTGGCACCGGAAAACAGCGTCATTACCGAACGCTTATTGGCAGCTACAGCCATTGAACCCTCCCGTCATAAAAAAGCAGAAACGGCAATGAAGCATCTTGGTCTTCATTGCCGTGCATTATATTACCCGGATCTGGTCGCTTAGTGAACGTCGCGCCAGAATTCCTTCTTCAACAGCACAGTGAAGATGAAGAAGATCACGATGAAGCCAAGCACCCAGAAGCCCATGCGTTCACGCTCCTGTTGTACCGGTTCAGCCGAGTAGACCAAGAAGTTTACCAGATCCAGTACCGTCTTATCATACTCTTCGTCATCCATTTCACCGTTGCCGTCAGATTTGATGCTGACAACCTGCTGGGTCTCGACGCCATCGACCATGTGAGTCGCGAACTCGGCACGGGGAGTCCCCTGCAGCGGCTCCAGCACATGGGGCATGCCCACTGACGGGAACACCACGTTATTCACACCAAACGGACGGGTCGGATCCACGTAAAAAGAACGCAGATAAGTGTAAATCCAGTCCGCACCACGTACTCGGGCAACCAGAGTCAGGTCGGGAGGCGGCGCACCAAACCACTTGGCGGCATCCTTCTCGGACATGGCACTCTTCATCAGATCACCCACTTTGGCGTCGGTGAAAATGAGGTTCTCCTTCATCAGATCCTCAGGGATCTCCAGATCGGCAGCAACCCGGTTGTAGCGTTGGTACTGGGTAGAGTGGCAGCCGGCACAATAATTCATGAAGGTGGCAGCTCCGCGTTGCAGGGATGCCTTGTCACTCAGATCGTAATTGGCCTTGTCCAGTGCAACCGCACCTCCAGCGGCAAACACCAGAGAGGGCAGCAGGGTCAGCACTGCAAATATTATTTTTTTCATTTAAATGTCACCCTCTCCGGCAGCGGCTTGGTGCGTTCGTTTTTGCTGTAGAAGAACAACAGCACGAAGAAACCGAAATAACCCAAGGTACAGATCTGGGCAACCAGCGTCAGAGTCGGCGTCGACGGCAGTACACCCAGCACCCCCAGAATGATGAAGCAGACCACAAACTGGGCGATGTTCAGCTTGTGCAGCTTGCTGCGATAGCGTACTGAACGCACCTTGCAGCGATCCAGCCAGGGCAGCAGGAACAACACCACAATAGAGAGGCCCATCATGATGACGCCAAGCAGCTTGTCAGGTACCGCACGCAGAATCGCGTAGAAGGGGGTGAAGTACCACACAGGCGCGATGTGAGCCGGAGTCTTCAGGCCGTTGGCCACTTCAAAGTTCGGCTTCTCGAGGAAGTAACCCCACATATCCGGCTTGAAGAAAATGATGGCGCAGAAGAAGAACAGGAAGCCAGCGACACCGATCATATCCTTGACGGTGAAGTAAGGATGGAATGCCACCGCATCCAGCGGCCAGCCGTTCTCGTCCTTGTGCTTCTTGATATCGATGCCATCCGGGTTGTTGGAGCCCACTTCGTGCAGCGCCAGGATATGCATCGCAACCAGCATCACCAAAACCAGCGGCAACGCGATGACGTGCAGCGCGAAGAAGCGGTTCAGAGTCGCACCAGAGATAACGTAGTCACCACGGATCCACAGGGTAAGATCGTCACCGATGACCGGAATGGCACCAAACAGCGAAATGATGACCTGGGCCCCCCAGAATGACATCTGTCCCCAGGGCAGCAAGTAGCCCATAAAGGCTTCCGCCATCAGCACCAGGAAGATCAGCATGCCGAAAATCCACAGCAGCTCGCGCGGCTTCTGGTAAGAGCCGTAAATCATACCTCGGAACATGTGCAGGTAGACCACCACGAAGAAGGCAGAGGCACCGGTAGAGTGCATGTAACGTAGCAGCCAGCCATACTCCACATCCCGCATGATGTACTCGACGGAGGCAAACGCACCTTCCGCAGAGGGGTTGTAGTTCATGGTCAGCCAGATGCCGGTGATGATCTGGTTAACCAGCACCAACATGGCCAGCGAACCGAAGAAATACCAGAAGTTCAGGTTCTTCGGAGCCGGATACTTGGCCATGTGGTCGTTGTACATGGCCGTAAGCGGAAAGCGATCGTCAATCCAGCCCATCAGTTTGCTCAACATGATCAGGCCTCCTTGCCATCGGCACCGACCAGAATGGTGGTGTCGTTAATGAATTGATACGGCGGAATAACCAGGTTCAGTGGTGCAGGCACCCCCTGGAACACACGGCCAGCCATATCGAACTTGGAGCCATGACACGGGCAGAAGAAGCCGGACGAAACCCCCTGCACCTGCTCACCAAAACTGTCAGGCAGATAAGAAGGTGAACACCCGAGATGGGTGCAGATACCGACCGCGACAAAAATTTCGGGCTTGATCGATCTGTACCCGTTATGGGCATAGTCAGGCTGCTGCGGCTCTTCTGATGAGGGATCCCGCAACTTGTCATCATGTGCTGCCAGGGCATCCAGCGTCTGCTTGGTGCGTTTCACCACCCAGACGGGTTTGCCACGCCACTCGACACGGATGAGCTGACCCGGTTCCAACTTGCTGATATCGACTTCAACCGGTGCACCGGCTGCTTTGGCCTTGGCACTCGGATTCCATGACTTTATAAACGGCACTGCGGTAAACGCAGCTCCTACCCCACCAACGGCAACCGTTGACCAGGTAAGAAATCTGCGGCGACCGGTATCAACTGGCGCATTGCTCATCCAAAAACTCTCCCATGTGGACTCCGCACATTCTTATAGTGTCCCTGTTCCCCATTTTTCCCGTGACAACAGCGGCGGAAGCTGGATTTACAATTGCCACAGAAAACAGGGGAAATTTTAAAGAAAAGATAACAACTTGACAAGAAAGAGCGGTGAGCAATAAAAACAATAAAGAAACAATTTTTTGTCTTTTGTGACGCGTGGTTAGCATTGATGTCGGTAATATTACTAATAAAAAAAGCCTGGCGGTTGCCAGGCTTTTTTGACACTCGAAAGAGTGAGCACCGAAAGCGAATTAACGCTTGGAGTACTGCGGACGCTTACGAGCTTTGTGCAGACCGACTTTCTTACGCTCAACCTTACGGGCATCGCGAGTAACAAAGCCTGCTTTACGCAGTTCGGAACGCAGGGTTTCATCGTACTGCATCAGAGCACGAGTGATACCGTGGCGGATCGCACCAGCTTGACCGGAGATGCCACCACCGTTAACGGTGATGTACAGATCCAGTTTCTCGGTCATCTCAACCAGTTCCAGCGGCTGACGAACTACCATGCGGGCAGTCGGACGACCGAAGTACTGCTCCAGGGAGCGCTGGTTGATTACGATCTTACCGCTACCCGCTTTGATAAATACGCGAGCAGTGGAGCTTTTGCGACGGCCGGTACCGTAGTATTGATTTTCTGCCATGTTGCCAGTTCCCGATTAGATATCCAGTACTTGAGGTTGCTGAGCAGCGTGAGCGTGCTCGGCGCCTGCGTAAACTTTCAGTTTACGGAACATGGCACGGCCCAGAGGACCTTTCGGCAGCATGCCTTTAACAGCAGCTTCGATTACCATTTCCGGTTTACGCTGAATCAGCTTGTCGAAGCTGATTGACTTGATACCACCCGGGAAACCGGAGTGAGCGTGGTACATTTTGTCGGTAGTTTTCTTACCGGTAACACGTACCTTCTCAGCGTTTACAACGATGATGTAATCACCGGTGTCAACGTGCGGAGTGTATTCAGCTTTGTGCTTACCACGCAGACGAGCAGCGATCTCGGTTGCGATACGACCCAGAGTTTTACCTTCTGCGTCCACAATGTACCAGTCACGTTTTACGGTTTCTGGCTTGGCAACGAAAGTTTTCATTAAGTTAAACCCAATTACCTGTTACAGACCCAATTGTTTATGGGGGCTCTCCCACAAACAACAAACGATGGCCTACCTGTACCCCTTCGAATACAAGTAAAGCTTAAAGTGTTGCTGTCTTATCGACAGCTGTAACGTGGGCCGGGCGATTATAAGTGAAGTTGCCTTAAATATCACCTGCTAATTTCACTGCCATGAAACCAGCAAATGTCGCCCGGCCCTACCTGCCGCAGATGCCCATCCGACTGGCAGGCGCGGTATTGTGACTAAGGAAGGTGCACTCTGGCAAGGTATTCGTGCGATTGCATTTCCTGAAGCCGTGAAAGACAGCGTTGGAATTCGAAATTCAGCAGCCCTTCGCCGTAGAGTTCTGCCATGGGAACCGCCGCCGATATGATGAGCTTGACGTGCCGTTCATAAAACTCATCGACCATGGCAATGAAGCGGCGAGCCGCGTCATCCGTGCCTGTGCCCATTGGCTGCACATTGGCCAGCAGAACAGTATGGAACAGTCTGGCCAGCTCGATATAGTCGTTCTGGGAGCGGGGAGTAAAGCAAAGTTGCTCAAATTCCATATAGAGCACCCCTTCCCCCATTCCGAGCGACGTCAGCTGACGATGATTGACCTCGAACGTCCCCTCGCAAGCCGTGTGCCCACCGGTTAATTGCTGAAAATAGTGGTCAAGATTGGCTTTTGCCTGCAAGTCCAGCGGGCAGTGATAAATCTCCGCTTGTTCCAGCGTACGCAGGCGATAGTCGATACCGCCATCTACGTTAAGTACCTCGCAATGACGCTCGATCAGCTCGATAGCTGGCAAAAAACGGGCTCGCTGCAGCCCGTTGCGATAAAGATCCTGCGGCGGAATATTTGAAGTGGCGACCAGCACAACACCGTGACCAAACAGCTCCTGAAACAGCGTGCCCAGCAACATGGCATCGGTGATGTCGGAGACAAAAAATTCGTCGAAACAGATGATGTCTGTCTCGCTGGCAAGCTTGCTGGCCACCAGTTTGAGGGGATCGGACTGCCCGCTCAACCCCTGCAATTCATCGTGAATGCGGTGCATGAAACGGTGGAAATGGCTGCGCATCTTGCGCGTCCCCGGCAGGCTGTCGAAAAAGGTATCCATCAGCCAGGTCTTGCCTCGGCCCACTCCGCCCCACATATAGATACCGAGGACGGGCTCCGGCGGCTTGGGCTTCTGCAGCCAACCCAGCAGCCCTCGAGATCTGGTCGGAGTCGGGCGCCGTAGCAAATCCTGATACAGTCGCTCCAGCCTGCTAATGGCCATCCCCTGCGCGGGGTCGGCCAAAAAGCCGGGGCGCAGCAGATCCTGCTGGTATTTTTGCTGCGGTGTCATCCTTGAGCGCCTCTCCAAGTCCCTGAATCGAGGACAAAATGGTATCACGGCCTCAGGACGCACGGTATAGTGCCATCAAGGCATGGCGGTTATGACGACCGCATAAACCCACTCTGTTTTAGCTGTAACAAGGAGCATCTATGAGTCTGTTAACTGGGATCCTGCTGGCTGTCGCGGCCTTGATTATCGGTATCGTTCTCGGCCGTTTTTCGGTACGCAGCCGCGATGCCGGCCGTCTGGAACAGGAACTGAAAAAGGCCCACAAGGAGCTCGAAAGCTATCAGGGCCAAATCAATACCCACTTCGCCGACAGCGCCGCGCTGATGGAGCAACTGGCCGAGCAGTATCAGACCCTCTATCGCCACATGGCCGAGCAGAGCAAATTCCTGGCCAAGGCGCAGGAACCGCTGTTCCGTGAATCATTGGTAGAAGAAGCCCCAACCAAAGAAGCAGATGAGCCAGGCGTACCGCCTCGCGACTATGCCGGCGCCTCTTCCGGACTGCTCAAACAACCAAATTAGCTCCTCGCGGAACTAATTGGCCAGCCCTGTGGTCTGACCTTGACGATTGCAATGCAACTTTTTCTGGGAGCTGTTTTTCATATGCGTAAACCTCTTTCCATGCTCAGTGTGCTAGCCCTCAGCGTCGGTATCGCCATGTCTGCGGCCCCTGCTCAGGCCGCACTGCCTTCCCTGTTAGGCTCTAATCAGGAGATGCCAAGTCTGGCCCCCGTTCTCGAACAGGTCACTCCTGCCGTAGTTAATATCTCTGTCTCCGGCAAGAAGATCACCCGCCAGCGTCTGCCGGAACAATTCCGTTTCTTCTTCGGTCCCAATATGCCCGATGAACAGGTGAGCGAGCAGCCGTTCCAGGCTCTCGGCTCCGGTGTCATCGTCGATGCCAAGAAGGGTTACGTGATCACCAACGCCCACGTGGTTCACGAGGCGGACGAGATCAAGGTCACTCTGAAGGATGGTCGTGAATATGCGGCCAAGAAGATCGGTGAAGATAAGCAGTCCGACATCGCCCTGCTGCAAATCAAGGCCGAGGATCTGGTGCAGATCAAGTTCGCCGACTCCGACGAGCTGCGGGTGGGTGACTATGCGTTGGCAATCGGCAACCCGTTTGGTCTGGGTCAGACCGTTACCTCAGGTATCGTCAGCGCGCTCGGTCGCAGCGGCCTCAACATCGAGAATCTGGAAAACTTCATCCAGACCGATGCGGCCATCAACTCAGGTAACTCGGGCGGTGCCCTGCTCAATCTGCGTGGCGAGCTGATCGGTATCAACACCGCGATTCTGGGCCCGAACGGCGGCAACATCGGCATCGGCTTTGCCATCCCCTCCAACATGGTGCGGGATCTGACCGAGCAGATCGTCAAGTACGGTGAAGTGCGTCGCGGTCAGCTGGGCATTACCGGTACCGAACTCACCTCAGACATCGCCAAGACCTTCGGCTACAACAAGAAGGATGGCGCCTTCGTCAACCAGGTCATGCCTGACTCCGCCGCAGACAAGGCGGGCATCAAGGCGGGCGATATCATCGTCAGCATCGATGGCAAGCCGGTTCGCTCCTTCGGCGAGCTACGTGCCAAGATCGCCACCATGGGCGCTGGCAAGCAGGTCGAGCTGGGACTGATCCGCGATGGCAAGTCACAAACGGCCAAAGTGACCCTGAAGCAGGCCGATGACAGCGAAGTGCGCGCCAGCGCGCTGCATCCGGCACTGGAAGGGGCCAAGCTGAGCACCACTACCGATCCGGTCTCCGGCGTCGCCGTGGCCGACATTGATCCCCGTTCTCCGGCAGCCGCTTCCGGCCTGCAGAAGGGGGACATCATCATCGGGGTCAACCGTCTGCGCATCAACACCTTGGGCGAGCTGAGCAAGGCGCTCAAGAACAAGCCTGACGTACTGGCGCTCAATATCCAGCGCGGCGACTCCTCGCTCTATCTGGTGATCCGCTAACCCCCTGATGGTTCAACAACCTCTCTATCACCCGCGGCCTTCGCCGCGGGTGATTTTTATCCATCGATAGTGTTATTCTCTGCCCGCAGCCTGTACGGATGAGAATGACATGAAAATTTCCCCTTTAGTCAGTTACTTGGGCAAGTCTGTCGGTTTCGGTTTGACCGTCGCGGTGCTGCTGTTGCTGCTGTTTCCCAATTTTCGCGGTGGCGCCCAACTCCCGGGGCTCATCACCAATGCCCGAGAACTGAGTTTCTCCTATGCCGCTCATCGGGCCGGCCCCGCCGTCGTCAACATCTACACCCGCAGCTTTGCTCCCAACCAGGGCAATCAGGGGGAACTGCGTCCACAAGGACTGGGCTCCGGCGTCATCATGACCCAGCGCGGCTACGTGCTGACCAACTACCACGTCATCGCTGACGCCGACCAGATCATCGTAGCCCTGCAGGATGGCCGGGTTTTCAGTGCCGAGCTGGTCGGCACAGACCCGCTTACCGACCTTGCCGTGCTCTATATCGAGTCAGATAACCTGCCGGTAATCCCGCAAGATCCGGAGCGGTTGCCAGAAGTGGGCGATGTAGTACTCGCCATCGGCAATCCCTACAACGTCGGCCAGACCATCACCCAGGGCATCATCAGCGCGACTGGCCGCACCGGTCTCTCCAGCATGGGGCCGGACAGCAATGGCCGGCAGGATCTGCTGCAGACCGATGCCGCCATCAACGAGGGCAACTCGGGTGGCGCGCTGGTCAACGGCCGTGGCGATCTGGTGGGCATCAACACCGCCACTTATCACCTCAACGGCAATCAGGAGAGCTACGGCATCAGCTTTGCCATCCCCTACCGGCTGGCGAAGCGGATCATGGATGAGCTGATCACCAATGGCAGGGTCATTCGCGGCTACCTTGGGATATCCAGCGTCGAGATCAACCCGATAATCGCGCGGATGATGAATCTCGGCGATCTGCGTGGTCTGGTAGTGAAGAGTCTGGATCCCTACGGTCCAGCAGCCAAAGGCGGTCTGCAACGAGGGGATGTGCTGCTCAAGATCAACGGCGAAGCCATCAGCGGTCCCAGAGCCGCCTTGGACAAGATCGCCGAGAGCCGCCCCGGCACCAAGCTGACCATATCGGTGTTACGCTCCGGCAAGCCGCTGGAAGTGGTGGTCACCATTGAAGAGGATGTGCGCTATCAGAACCGGGCTGGAGTCAGCAATGTCTCATCGGCCAGCTAACGCGGCAAAGGTCTATTGCATCAGCCTGCAGCCTGTTAGGCTGCGCCTAACTCTCATTTCTCCATGGAACTACATAGTCAGCCATGTCATGCCGCAATAGCGCGACCGAATACAAGTGAAAGGAATAGAAGAAGAACGAGGAGTGACTACTCCTCATTAAAGCCAGAGGTGAACAGCTCCACCACGGCGGCCAGGGCCTCGACCTCTTCGGGGCCCTCAACCTGTACTTCCACCTGCCGCCCTTGCGCGGAATCCAGCATCAGCAGGCCGATGATGCTGTCAGCATCGGCCTCCACACCATCTTCATTGCGCAGCAGCACGTGAGCATCGAAACCCTGCACCAACTCGAACAGCATCATGGCAGGTCTGGCATGAATACCCAGCTTGTTTTTCACTTCAACCGAGGCGGAAACAGTCATCGGGTCGTCCTATTGGTCCGTCAGGATTGGGGGGCACTCTTGTCAAGAGTGCGGTGGCGGATCTGCACGTTCTTGCCAAGCAAACGGAATGCACTGGCCAGCCGTTCTGCAATAAAGACCGAGCGGTGCTGACCGCCGGTGCAACCGATGCCGACCGTGAGGTAGCTGCGATTGTTGCGCTCCAGATGGGGCAACCAGGTCACCAGCATGTTCTCGATCTGCTGGGTAAACAGCATTACGTCAGCCTGCGCCGAGAGGTAGTTGGCGACCGGCTCATCCTTACCAGTGAACGGCTTGAGCTCGGGGATCCAGTGCGGATTGGGCAGGAAGCGGGCATCGAACACGAAGTCAGCATCCTTGGGAATGCCGTACTTGAAGCCGAACGACTCGAACACCAGCACCAGCTCGTTCTCTTTCTTGCCGAGTACCCGGGTCTTGATGAGCTCGCTCAGGTCATGAATGCTGAGGGTGGTGGTGTCGATGCGCAGGTCAGCGGTCGAGGAGAGTGGCGCCAGCAGGTGGGTCTCCTCCCGAATCGCCTCATCCAGCGACAGCTTGTTGCGTGAGAGGGGGTGCAAACGGCGGCTCTCGCCATAGCGCTTGAGCAGGGTGCCGTTGTCGGCGTCGAAGAAGAAGCTGGAGAACTCAACCCGCCCCTCATTGCGCACCTGAGCCAGCAGATTTTCCAGTTTCTCCGGATCGCTCGGCAGGTTGCGCACATCGATACTGACCGCCAGCTTGTCGTACTGGCTCTCCACCGAGACAATCAGCTGGGGCAGCAAATTGACCGGCAGGTTATCCACACAGTAGTAACCCAGATCTTCCAGCACTCGCAGGGCTACCGTTTTACCGGAGCCCGAACGTCCACTTACCACGATTAACTGCATCTTGTTCCCTCACGCCAAAACGGGTGTCTCATCCTTGGCCTGCTGTCAGGCCGAGGTCATGATCTGATAGAGCTCTTCGTCGCTGGTTGCCTGACGCAACTGGCGGCAAACCGCCTTGTCACCCAGCTTGGAAGCCATCAGAGAAAGGGTCTTGAGATGCTGCTTGCACTCGCTTTCCGGCACCAGCAAGGCAAACAGCAGGTCAACCGGTTGATTGTCGATGGAGTCGAAAGGAATAGGGTCGGCAAAGGTCATCAGGATCGCGGTTGGCGGGAACTCATCGTCAATGCGACCGTGGGGGATCGCAATACCGGCACCGATCCCGGTACTACCCATTTTTTCGCGGGCCAGCAAGCATTCAAACAGCGCCTGACGGGAGGTGCCAAGGCGTTCGGCGGCCAGCTCGCTGATGATTTCGAGGGCGCGTTTCTTGCTGGTACAAGGGACTGCACTCTTGGTGCAGTCCCGACTCAGTATGTGTTCAAGTTGCATGGTTATTTTTTGTTTAACTTATCTTTGTGCTTGATGATCTGCCTGTCCAGCTTGTCGAGCAAGGTGTCTATCGCAGCATACATATCGGCATGTTCAGAGTTGGCAAACACTTCGCCACCGCTGACGTGCAATTTGGCTTCCGCTATCTGGTTCAGTTTTTCCACGCTAAGCACCACATGAACATTGTTGATGTGGTCGAAGTGACGCTCGAGTTTGGCAAATTTGTTATTCACATAATCACGCAGAGCTTCGGTGATCTCGACATGGTGTCCGGTCAGGTTAATTTGCATAACATCATCCTTTTGTTTGCCTAAACCAGGCGTTTGCGCTGATTGGAAGGTGGGATAAACAAGGATTCGCGATACTTAGCGATCGTGCGTCTCGCCACCATAATACCCTGTTCGGCCAGCAAATCCGCGATCTTGCTATCACTTAACGGCTTGGCAGGATTCTCTGCCGTGACCAGCTTCTTGATGAGCGCGCGAATTGCGGTCGATGAGCACTCTCCTCCTCCTTCGGTGTTCACATGGCTGGAGAAAAAAAACTTCAATTCGAAGATACCACGGGGGGTATGCATGTACTTCTGGGTCGTCACCCGGGAGATGGTCGACTCATGCATCTCTACCGCTTCGGCGATGTCATTGAGCACCATCGGCTTCATCGCCTCTTCACCATACTCGAAAAAGCCCTGTTGCTGCTCGACAATGCAACTGGCCACTTTCAGCAGGGTGTCATTGCGACTTTCCAGGCTCTTGATGAACCACTTGGCTTCCTGCAAATGGGAGCGGATAAACTGGGTGTCGGTGCTGCTGCGGGCGTTGCGGGCCATGGCGGCATAGGTCTCGTTGACCCGGATGCGGGGGGCAGAGTCGGGATTGAGCTCGACCACCCACTTGCTGCCCTTCTTGACCACGGAGACGTCGGGGATCACGTACTGGGAGTCGCTCTGGATGATGCCATTGCCGGGGCGCGGCTCCAGCAGCTGGATCAAATCCAGCACCTCCTTGAGGTCGCTCTCCTTGAGTTTTGTCTTGCGGGCGAGGGTGCGGTAATCCCGGTTGCCGAGCAGCTCCATGTGCTCGAGGATCACCTCCTTGGCCTCGTTGAGCCAGGGGGTCTGCGGGTCATACTGATCCAGCTGGATCAGCAAACACTCCTGCACAGAACGGGCAGCAATACCGACCGGATCGAAGTGCTGCACCCGCTTGAGTACCGCCTCGACCTCATCGAGCTCCACCTCTACGTCATCGCTGGTGACGGCAGCCTGGATATCCTCCAGCGCAACGGTCAGATAACCTGATTCGTCGATGGCATCGATGATGGCGAGCGCGATGGCGGCATCCACATCGCTAAACGGTGTGAGTCGCATCTGCCACAGCAGATAATCCTGCAGGTTTTCGGTGGTTTCACCCTGATAGACGCTATCTTCCCCATCGTGGATGGGGCCCGCGCTCTGGGCGGTGCCGGCAGAGTAAACCTCGTCCCAGGTGGTATCCACCGGCAACTCATCCGGCATCTGCTCCTGAGCCATGGCATCGCTGGAATCCAGCTGGCTGGCATCGACCGGCGCTTCCGGACTGGTCTCTTGCGCCTCGCTCTCTTCCTGCTCCAGCAGAGGGTTGTTTTCGAGCGCTTGCTGAATTTCCTGCTGAAGTTCCAGAGTGGAGAGCTGGAGCAGACGAATCGCTTGTTGTAATTGCGGCGTCATGGTCAGGGACTGACCGAGACGCAACTGTAATGTCGGCTTCATCTACGTCGGGATATCCTTATGTTCAGCGAGGCACTCGTCAAAGGAAATGAAGGCATGCCCCCTTACTATAGACTGAATTGATCGCCCAAATAGACGCGCTTGACCTGCTCATCGGCAAGGATGTCAGCCGGTGCACCTTCGGCAATCATCTTGCCGTGGCTGACGATATAGGCCTTCTCACATACGTCCAGAGTCTCTCTGACGTTGTGGTCGGTAATCAAGACGCCAAGGCCTCTATCTTTCAGATGCTGAATGATCTTCTTGATGTCTATCACAGAAATCGGGTCAACCCCTGCAAAGGGTTCATCCAGCAGAATAAAACGCGGCTCGGCCGCCAGCGCACGGGCGATCTCGACCCGACGGCGCTCACCGCCGGAGAGGCTCTGCCCCAGGTTGTCGCGAATGTGGGTGATATTGAACTCTTCCAGCAGTTGCTGAACCTTGTCTTCACGCTCTTCACGGCTCAACCCCTTGCGGGTCTGCATCACGCCCATCAGGTTGTCGAACACCGACAGGCGACGGAAGATGGAGGCCTCCTGCGGCAGGTAACCGATGCCGTTACGCGCCCGCACATGCATGGGCTGCAGGCTGATGTCCTGATCGTCGATGGTGATGAGACCGGCATCGCGCTGCACCAGCCCCACGATCATGTAGAAGGAGGTGGTCTTGCCCGCCCCGTTGGGGCCGAGCAGGCCGACAATCTGGCCGGTGCCCACTTCCAGGCTGACGTCACTCACCACCATGCGGCGCTTGTAGCTCTTCTGCAGACCCACTGCTTTTAACACTGCCATGGCTTATTTTCCCTGCTTCTTCTGGTCGGCGGGCTTATCGAAATTCTCTACCTGATCCGGCAGGAATACAGTTTTGACCCGCTGGCTCGGGCTCTTGCTCTCGGCAATCATCTTCTGTTTGACGATGTCGTAGCGGATCAGATCGCCATTGACCTGGCTATCTTCCTGCTTGAGCTGACCGTTGCCGGTGATGGTCACCAGACGGTTCTTCAGCTCGTAGCGGATGGTATTGCCGTGGGCATTGACCGGCTTGCCGTTATCCAGGATCTGGAAGAAGGTGGCGGGCTTGCCGTAGGCAGTCATCACCTCGGCCCCTTTCTCGCCGGAACGGGTCACTACCACCTTGTCAGCCTTGATCCGGATGGTGCCCTGATTGATGGTCACATCCTCTTCGAAGGTGATGCGGTTGTCCTGCATCTCGGCCACCTGTTTGACGGCATCGACGTAGACCTTCTCGGCAAAGTCGGACTCTTTGGCAGTCACCGCACCACACAACAACAGGGCTGCGAGGGCCAGATTAGCGTTTTTCATTGAAATAGATGGCATGGCCTTGATCCAGTAACTCAAAATATTTGCGGTCCAGATGGCCCTTGAGGCCAACCCCTTGGGTCTGGAAATCCCGACCCAGAATGTTCACTTCTCGGTTGCTGCGCACATCCTGTGTCACCAGATCCAGCTCCAGATAGGGGGTATCCAGTGTGGAGATGAAAGAGGTGGGCAGCAGACCATCCAGATGCACCTTGTCCCGCAGGATGACGTTGTCGCCGGTGTTGAGCACGCCGGTTTCGGCGGTCACCTTCCACTCGGCGGCACCCTGATCGTCATACATGTAGACCACCGGCTTGTCGAAAGTGGCCTGCTCGAGGATTTGATAATACTCGGCGTAGGTCGACTCCAGCCGCTCGGTGCGCTTGCCGTTGATATCAAAACGGGTGGTCACCAGATCTTTGGCGACAAAATCCGGCTGATAGTTTTCGATTTTGACGGCGCTCTCAGGCACCAGCTCAACCTTGCCCAACTGCCAGGCAACCAGCGCGACCAGAAACAGCAGGGCAAACAACAGGGTCTGTCTGCTCATACCGAGGCCTCGGGCTGATAATCGTCGTGGCCCTGCGCCTGCAAAATGAGGTCACACACCTCGCGCACCGCCCCCATGCCACCGCCAAGCCGAGTCACCATATCGGCACGGCTCAGCACCAGCGGATGGGCATCGGCCACCGCGATACCCAGGCCGCAGGCGGCCATCACCGGCAGATCGATGGTGTCATCGCCCATATAGGCGGCCTGTTCAGCAGTCAGCCCCAGCTTGGCCAGCAGCGCTTCGAAGTGAGGCAGCTTTTTATCAGCCCCCTGCACCACATGAGCCACCCCCAGGCTTTTCATCCGATCGCTGACGATACGGGAGTTGCGCCCGGTGATGATGGCGATCTCGATCCCGGCATTGAGCAGTGCTCGCATGCCCGCACCATCACGGGTGCAGAAGGTTTTCAGCTCTTCGCCGTTGTTTCCCATGTAGATGAGGCCGTTGGAGAGCACCCCGTCCACATCGCACACCAGCAGGCGGATTTGCGCCGCCTTGTCGAACTGGCTGCGCGTCACCGGACCATAGAGGGTCGGTACGTTTTGCATCAAATTACTCCGGCTTTCAGCAGGTCGTGCATGTTGAAGGCGCCGAGCGGGCGCTTGTCACCATCCACCACCAGTAATCCGTTGATTTTTCTCGTTTCCATCAGCTTGACGGCTTCTGCAGCCATCATCTCTGGGCCTACGGTAACACAGTTGGCCGTCATCACACGGCTGATGGGGGTGTGATGGATATCGATCTGCTGGTCAAGAATGCGGCGCAGGTCGCCATCGGTAAAGAGCCCGGCCAGCAGGCCATTGCCATCGACCACAGCCGTCATACCGAGTCCTTTGCGGCTCACTTCCAGCAGCGCCTGGCTGATGGTGGCATCTATCCCTACCCGGGGCAACAGCTCACCGCTGTGCATCAGGTCGCCAACCCGCAGCAACAGACGCTTGCCAAGGGAACCGCCCGGGTGCGAAAGCGCGAAGTCATCGGCGGTAAAACCGCGCGCTTCCAGCAGGGCGACCGCCAGGGCATCGCCCATCACCAGGGTTGCCGTGGTGCTGGAGGTGGGCGCCAGACCCAGCGGGCAGGCCTCTTTCTCCACCTTGATGCACAGGTGCACATTGGCCTCTTTGGCCATGGTAGAGGCGGGATTACCGGTCATACAGATGAGCGGAATGCCGCGGCGCTTGAGCACAGGCAGCAGAGCCAGGATTTCGTCGCTCTCGCCGGAGTTGGAGATAGCGATGATAAGGTCGCCACTGGAGATCATCCCCAGATCGCCGTGACTCGCTTCTCCCGGATGAAGGAAGAAGGCCGGTGTGCCGGTGCTGGCGAGGGTGGCGGCGATCTTGCTGCCGATATGGCCCGATTTGCCCATGCCGGTGACCACTATCTTGCCACCGCAGCGCAGCACCATTTCGCACGCCTTGTCGAAGGCGTCGTTCAGATACTGATAGAGTCCATCAATGGCTTGCTTTTCTGTGTCCAGCACCGCGCGGGCACTGCGACGAAAATCGAACAGTTCAGACACTTTCTCAGGCTTTACAGACATAAAGACACAGCTCCGGGCCGAAATTAGCTGCGGGATTATAAAAAAGTCTGCCCGGATAAGCGAATCGGATGGCAAGTCCCGCTCTCGATGACGCACTTTGTTACAGAAAACTGTCGTGCAAATGGGCTTGCAGCCTGTTCAATAGTTGTTCCTTGCTGTTGCTTAGACCTAGACTACCCCATAAAATTCGCACCTCATTTACACCGGATGGACAATTGTTTGAACAATGACCTGATCACCATCTCCGATCTGACCTTCAGTCACGGAGATCGGCTGTTGTATGACGGGATCAACCTGACCATTCCTCGTGGCAAGGTAACCGCCGTCATGGGCCCGAGCGGCATCGGTAAAACCACCCTGCTGCGGCTGATCGGTGGCCAGCTCAAGCCGGAGTCCGGTCACATTCTGTTTGACGGGGAAGACATCCCCACCCTCTCCCGTTCGCGCCTCTATGAAGTGCGCAAGCGGATGAGCATGCTG
This sequence comes from Aeromonas sp. 602658, assembly GCF_049173005.1. Lineage (NCBI taxonomy): Bacteria > Pseudomonadati > Pseudomonadota > Gammaproteobacteria > Aeromonadales > Aeromonadaceae > Aeromonas > Aeromonas sp. 602658. Next base: position 80,127 of record NZ_JAAKRF010000013.1, read on the forward strand.
TTCCAGAGTGGCGCCCTGTTTACCGGCATGACGGTCTACGACAACGTGGCCTTCCCGCTGCGGGAGCACTCCGGCCTGCCGGAGGAGCTGATCCACACCATCGTCATGATGAAGCTGCAAGCGGTGGGCTTGCGCGGCGCGGCGAAACTGATGCCCTCCGAGCTCTCCGGCGGCATGGCGCGCCGGGCGGCGCTGGCTAGGGCCATCGCCCTTGACCCCGACCTCATCATGTATGACGAGCCGTTTGTCGGGCAGGACCCCATCACCATGGCGGTGCTGGTCAAGCTGATCAAGGAGCTGAACGATGCCCTCGGTATCACCTCCGTCATCGTCACCCACGATGTAAAAGAGGTGCTGAGCATCGCCGATTACGCCTACATCATTGCCAATCGCAAGGTGGTGGCGCACGGTACGCCGGATCAGCTGCGCGAGGAGCACAATCCCGAAGTCGAGCAGTTCCTCAAAGGATTGCCCGATGGTCCTGTTCCGTTTCATTTTCCGGCAGGCGATCTGCTACAGGATCTCTGATGTTGATAAGTCAAATAAGCAAGCTGGGGCGGGTCGGAGTGCGGTTTATCAGCTCCGTCGGTCGCGCCACCATCATGTTGTTCCATGCGCTGGCGGGCAAACCCGAACCGCGCAAGCACTTCCCGCTGCTTGTCCAGCAGTTGTATGTGGTGGGCGTACAGTCGGTAGCCATCATTCTGGTCTCCGGCCTGTTCATCGGCATGGTGCTCTCGCTGCAGGGTTACAACGTATTGAAGGATTTCGGCGCAGAGCAGAGCCTGGGACCGCTGGTCTCCCTCTCCCTGCTGCGGGAGCTGGGGCCTGTGGTCACGGCGCTGCTGTTTGCCGGCCGTGCCGGTTCGGCCCTGACCGCTGAAATCGGCCTGATGAAGGCCACCGAGCAACTTTCAAGCCTAGAGATGATGGCGGTCGACCCACTGCGCCGGGTGGTTGCCCCCCGCTTCTGGGCTGGCGTCATCAGCATGCCGCTGCTGGCCTTTATGTTCAGCCTGATCGGTATCTTCGGCGGCAAGCTGGTCGGCGTGGACTGGCTAGGCGTCGACGAAGGGGGCTTCTGGTCTGCCATGCAGGCCTCCGTCGACTGGCATGAAGACATCATGCAGGGCGCCATCAAGAGCCTGATTTTCGCCCTGGTGGTCACCTGGATTGCGCTCTTTAACGGCTATGATGCCAAGCCAACCTCGGCCGGGATCAGTCAGGCCACGACCCGTACCGTGGTCCACTCATCCCTCGCCGTGCTCGGCCTGGATTTTATACTCACTGCAGTCATGTTTGGATAAGGTAAAGATGAAGTTCAGCAAAGTAGAATTCCTGGTCGGCACCTTCATGCTGGCTGGCATCGGTGCCATTCTGGCACTGGCCCTGCAAGTGGCCGGTTTGAGCTTCAAACCGGAAGGAGAAACCTATACCCTGCGCGCGCATTTCGATAATATCGGCGGCCTGAAAGTCCGTTCGCCGGTCAAGGTCGGCGGCGTGGTGGTCGGTCGGGTCAGCGACATCGTACTGGACCCGAAAACCCAGGTGCCCGAAGTGACCCTGATGATGCAAAAGAGCGCTGGCGAGTTCGCCGATACCAGTTCCCTCTCCATCCTCACCTCCGGTCTGCTCGGCGAGCAGTACATCGGTCTGGCCCCCGGCTTCAGCGATGAGGAGATGGGCACCGAGATGCTCAAGGATGGCGACCTGATTGAAGACACCAAATCCGCCATCGTGCTGGAAGATCTGATTGGCAAGTTCCTCTACAGCCAATCCTCCGACAGCAAATCAGACAGCAAGAAGGAGTAATCATGTTCAAGAAAATCGCCCTGCTGCTGGGTCTGATGACCAGCATGCTCTTTTCCCTGTCTGCCCAGGCCGCAGTCGATGCTACCGACCCCAACGCGCTGGTGGATCAGGCTGCCAAGCAGACCTTTGCCCGCCTGAAAGCTGATCAGGCCCAGGTGAAAAGCAATCCGGACCACCTGCGGGTGATCATCCGCGAAGAGCTGCTGCCCTATGTGGACAACCGCTTCGCCGCCTACAAGGTGCTTGGCAACCAGATTAAAGAGACTACCGAAGCGCAGCGCAATGCCTTCGTCGAGGTGTTCACCGAGTACATGGTGAGCTCCTACGCCGATGCGCTGGCCCATTTTGACAAGCAGACCGTCAAGGTCGAGCCGGGCAAAGCCCCCAGCGGCAATATCACCGCCGTCAACGTCAGCGTGAAAGAGGCCGGCAAGCCGGACATCTTCCTCGAGTTCAAGCTGCGCAAGAACAACAAGACCGGCGAGTGGAAAGCTTTTGACATGGTGGCAGAGGGGATCAGCCTGCTCTCCGCCAAGCAGAGCGAGCTGGGCGGTTTGATCCGCCAGAACGGCATCGATGCGGTGATCGCCCAGTTGCGCGAACACAACGCCAAGCCGCTGGTACTCAAACCATGACCCTCAGCGGTGAGCTGCAGGCGCCACAGGTCAATGACCTGTGGCAACGCCGCGCTGAATGGTGGCAGGACGACCAGCTCGAGCTCGGCGGCGTCACCACCCTCGACTCTGCCGGACTGGCCCTGCTGGTCAAATGGGCCAAAGCCGTATTAGCGCGAGGCGCCACACCGCAACTGGTGGGCGCCTCCAGTGATTTCTATACCCTGGCCAACCTCTACGGGGTGGCCGGGCTGTTTCAATCAACCCCGCTCACAACTGAGGACGCATAATGCAAGTCTCTGAAATTGAAGCGATACTCCTTGAGGCTCTGCCATTGTCCGAAGTCCATGTCAAAGGGGACGGTAGTCACTACCAAGTGATCGCCGTCGGTGACATGTTTGACGGCATGAGTCGGGTCAAGAAGCAGCAGGCCATCTATGCCCCGCTGATGGACAAGATAGCCAGCAACGCCATTCACGCCCTCTCGATCAAGGCGTTCACCGACGCCGAGTGGAAACGCGAACGTAAATTCCTATTGCCCTCCTGATTTGGTAACGAAGTAAAAATGGACAAATTCAAAATCGATGGTCGTTGTACTCTCAACGGCGAAGTGACCATCTCCGGCGCCAAAAACGCCGCACTGCCGATCCTGTTCGCGACCCTGCTCTGTGATGAAGAGGTACACCTCTCCAACGTGCCGCGCCTGAAAGATGTGGGCACCACCATCAAGCTGCTGGAGATGCTGGGCGCGACCACCAAGGTCAACGGCAACGTCACCGTGCTGACCGGTGCGGTGAACAACCACGTCGCCCCCTACGAGCTGGTGAAGACCATGCGCGCCTCCATTCTGGCGCTGGGCCCGCTGGCTGCCCGTTTCGGCGCGGCTGACGTCTCCCTGCCCGGCGGCTGCGCCATCGGTGCCCGTCCGGTCAACCTGCACGTCCACGGCCTGGAGCTGATGGGTGCCAAGATCACCATCGAAGAGGGTTACATCAAGGCCCGTGTCGATGGCCGCCTGAAAGGCGCTCACATCCTGATGGATATGGTCTCCGTCACCGGTACCGAAAACCTGATGATGGCCGCAACCCTGGCTGATGGCCGCACCGTGATCGAAAACGCCGCACGCGAGCCGGAAGTGGTCGATCTGGCCAACTTCCTCAATACCCTGGGTGCCAAGATCCAAGGTGCGGGCACCGACACCCTGACCATCGACGGTGTCGAGCGTCTGTACGGCGGCAACTACAGCGTGCAGCCTGACCGCATCGAAACCGGTACCTTCCTGGTGGGTGCAGCGGTCACCGGCGGCAAGATCACCTGCCGCAAGACCGACCCGACCCTGCTGGAAGCGGTACTGGTCAAGCTGGAAGAGGCTGGTGCACTGATTGAGAAGGGTGAAGACTGGATCACCCTCGACATGACTGACCGCACCCTCAAGCCGGTCACCATCAAGACCGCCCCCTACCCGGCCTTCCCGACCGACATGCAGGCACAGTTCACCGTACTGAACGCGGTGGCACAAGGTACCGGCATGATCACCGAAACCATCTTCGAGAACCGCTTCATGCACGTTCCCGAGCTGGTACGGATGGGCGCAGACATCGAGTTGCAGGGTAATGTGGCCATCTGCCGCGACACTGCTCAGCTCAAGGGGGCTCAGGTGATGGCGACCGATCTGCGCGCCTCTGCCAGCCTGGTGCTAGCCGGCTTCGTCGCCGAAGGCTCCACCATCGTCGACCGCATCTACCACATCGACCGTGGCTACGAGAACATCGAGCAGAAGCTGCAGGGTCTGGGTGGCCGCATCGAGCGCATCAAGGGCTGATATTTCCCTGATCGCTGGCCGATAAAAAGGCCCCCTCGCTAATGCAAGGGGGCCTTTTTACATTCACCTGGGCTGCCGAGATTCAATGCGGTCGAGAGTGGTCCATATCGTGTCAGGCTATTTACCAGCCCCCTGGCGGCCAACGTTCATTGGCTCGAGACTCGCCAAAGAACCAAAAAAGTGGGGTGACATGTCCATGTCACCCCCTCGCAAATAGCATGTTCCATATTGGAGTCCGGCCACACCGGGTCTCTGTTTCACTTTCCGATAGTTCGCGACCCATCTGAAGTGCGCGCCAATTGCAGCGATGCAACCGACCAGCTACCCGTTACAACCTTCGTCCACACGGCAGACAAGCCGCCGTGTTTGTCCTTGCAACTGAAATATTACGCATAAAAACAAAATAAAAAACGTTTTTATGCCAATTCCATTCACATTGGAGTACAAAAAACAGCCTTGTCACCACCATTAACTGGTTATAAAACAGTTAGATAGACTCTATCATGGCTATTCACCCGCGATGTGCATCGGCAAAGGCCTACACGCCTTTGCGAGATCTCGCACAAAAAATTGCCGCCTCACAGCCAACGGCGCAGTGGCAACCAGTCGCTCAGGCGGGCTATCAGTCGCCTTGACCACCCTTCGGGTTTGCGCGGCAATCCACCCGCCTGCTCCTGCCAGCGAGCCAGCCACATTCGCAGCGCCTCGCAGATCGGCGGACAGTGCAGATGCAGCATCAGCTCGGTATTGAGAAACAGCGAGCGGGGATCGAGGTTGAGGCTGCCAAACAGCGCCCGCTCCTCCCCCAGCAGGATCAGCTTGGCGTGCAGGCTGCCGTGGCCATGGTCAAACTCGGCGACGCGGATCCCGCGCCGCAGCAACCAGCCGAGATAGCGCTGATAGGCGCCATAGACCAGCGGCACATCGGTGCTGGCCAGCGAGTTGGTGAGAATGTTGATGGCGACCCCCTGCTGGCGCAGCCGCGCCAGACGGTGCCGGAACCCGCGAGTAAGGATGAGGTAAGGGGTCACCAACCCCAGCGAGCCGGGATTGTCAGCCAGCTGGCGCCAGAGCTGACGGGCAGTGGTGGGACGGGAGATAAGCCCCTTGCCAGGACGGTCGAACCACACCTCGGCCCGCCCCTCATGCCATTGCAGCGGCACATCGCTCTCGTCAAACAGCGCCGCGGGCAGCTCGTAGACCGTTGCCACCGCCGGATCCGTCATGGTGAACAGGAAGTCGTTGACCACCTCTATTTCGGCGGGCAGCAACTCGCGGCGCAGCAGATGGCGGATGAGGTGACTCCAGCGGCTGTGCCAGAACTGCTCGAACCCCTGCACCATCTGCTGGCACAGTCCCCCCTGACAGGCGAGATCGAGATCCACGAAGGGAGCTTGCGGATCCAGACCGAAGTAGCGATCGCCGATGTTGCGCCCGCCGATCAGCGCCAGCTTGCCATCCACCAGCAGCAGCTTGTTGTGCATCCGGTGGTTGATGCGGCGAAAGCTGAGCAGCCCCTCCAGAAACAGTGCCAACGGGCGCCAGCCCCGCAGCCAGAAGGGGTTGAACAGCCGCACCTCGATCCCCGGGTAGTGAGCCACCATCTCCAGAAAGCGGTTGTCACCGGCATAGAGATCATCCACCAGCAGCTGTACCTTGACGCCACGCCGGGCGGCGTGAAGCAGCTCGCTCAGCAGCAGCTTGCCGCTGCTGTCCTCCTCCCAGCTGTAGTACTGCGCCTGGATCCGCTCGCGGGCATGGCGGATCCAGTGACAACGCACCTTGAGCGCCAGCTGGGGATCGTCGATCAGGGCAAAGGATCCGGGGATCATGGTGTCATCCTGCTGTCATGGCCGGGTGTCATAACGCTGGCGAGCCTCTTCACATATTCAAAAGGAGTTGCTGATGGAACTGCATGATACCCCGATGTTGCGCTATCTGGGCCAGCTCAGCCAGCCAGATCTCATCCCGGCCACCGGCCCTGCTCACTGGTTTTTGCAACACAGGGACGGTGGCTGGCAATTGCCGACCGTGCAGGCGACCCTGCCGGTCAACCGGCTCAGGGCTGAGCCGCTTCGATAGCGGCAGCCTTGCCCTCGATCTGGGGCAGGCTGAAACGATAGGCCACGTAGTACTTGTAGATGGTGCCGACATAGTTGATCGGCCCCTGTCCGACTTCGTTGGCCACCAGCTGATCCACGTTACCGAACCAGACGTTGGGATCGAGTCCCAGTTTCTCCGCCTTGCCTCGCAGCGCCTGCACCCGGTTCGGCCCAGCGTTGTAGGCGGCGAGGGCAAACAGGTGGCGGTTGAGCCGATCCAGCTTGGGATCATTGAAGTAGGTATCGAGGATCAACCGCATGTAGCGGCAGGCGGCCTCCACATTTCCCTCCAGCGTGGTGAGTCTGGCGCCGTTGATGCCGACTTCCCGCCCCGTACTGGGCAGCAACTGCATGAGGCCCACGGCCCCCTTGGGCGAGCGCGCCTTGGGATTGAGGCCGGACTCCTTGTAGCCAAGCGCCGCCAGCATCAGCCAGTCGAGATCGTATTGATTGGCGTACTTCTCCAGCACCTTGCGAATGGTCGCGAGGCGCCCCATAGGATCCGGCGCCAGGATATTGCTCATCTGATCGCTGCGAACCAGCAAGCGGCGCAGGGTCATGTCGCTGTAGAGGCTGTTGCGGCTGACGCTCGCCAGATAGCCATTGACCGCTTTCAGCAGCTCGGGGCTGTTCTTGCGCAGCGCCCAGCCACTGGTGCCGTTGCTGCGCAGGGGGATCAACTTGTGAGCCTTGAGACCGGAGATCATGCCACTCAGCCAGATCCGCCCCTTGTAGCTGTCGGTCACCGTCAGGGGAATAATGCCGGCGGCCACCATCTCCAGCAGATCGCCATCCTGTAGATATTCGGGCACCGTCTCGATATAGACGGGGGGCAGCCCCAACTCGCGAAACAACCAGTTGAGCTGGCGCAAGCTCTCGTAGTAGCTGGAGCTGGCCCGCACCCAGACCCGCCTGCCGGAGAGCTGGGTAATGCGGCTGAAGGCGGGCAGGCTGTTCTGGCTAACCACCCACTCCTCGATGGAAGAGATGAGAGGCCGGGAGAAGGCCACCTGTTCACGCCGGGTCGGGGTCACCGTCATGGTCGCCGCCACCAGATCCCCACGCCCCTCGGTCAGATAGTCCAGCAGCTTGTCCTGCCGCACCGGGATGTAGACCACCTTGAGTTTGACCTTCTCTTTAGCGAGATAGGTGTTGTTCAGCCAGCGCTCGAATCCTTGCAGCTGATTGACCAGAATGCCGTACTGGGTGCCGCGATCGAGAAAATAGAAACCGCGCTCATAGACCACCAGAGCCCTGAGTTCGCGCTTTTGCAGAATGCTTTCGAGGTCCCCGGGTTGGGGCAAACGCACCGGCTTGAGCTCAGCCGCCAGCAGGGAAAAACAGCAGAGGGCCAGCAGAGCCCAAATCCAGCGTCGCATCACGATGGCTGCCCCTGTGCTGAGGTCACGCCTGCTGCCTGTTGGCAGCACGGATCACGATAGAGGGTGGGATTGGGGGCAGAGATCCATCGCTGCGTCATGATATTTACGCCTTCTGTTGGCCGACTCGCGCCGGGCAAACGTCTGTGGGATAGAGTAACTATAGAACGCCGACCCACAGCAGAAGGGTCAACACGGCAGGCAAACCTGCCGCGTTATCAGACAACTCAGATAGAGCGGGCCCGCATTTCGAAAATCAGTTTTTCGGCGGTGCAGGTGAATTGCAGGCGGGCTTTCAGGATCACGCCGTTGGCGCCCTGGGTCAGTTCGCTGCTCACTTGAGCTTCGGCGGTGACCTGTTTGGCCAGTGCTTCATAGGCAGCCAGCTTGGCGCGGGCATCCGCCTCGGCCGCGGCTTCAATAACCAGCTCCATCACATCGTCGCCTTCGCCGATGATGGTGCCGATCTCGGCAAAACAGCCGCAGCTGTCACAGGTTTCGTTCAGTTCAACTTTCTCGTCTACAGACATTTTCTACTCCTACTGCTTATTTCGGATGATTTGCGTCGTCACGCATCGCCTTGCGAAAATCTTTGATGGCGGTCCCCAGATCCTCACCTGCACTGGCAAGACGCTTGCTGCCGAAGACCAGCAAAACGACCAGCAAGAGGATCAGCATATGCCAGATATGAATTCCACCGAGTCCCATAGGGATACTCCCTCACAAAGAGATATCTGTTACTTGTATCAAAATAGAGCGCAGGGATTGTTGGGCAAAATCAAGGCAGGTGCAAGTGAGCAAATAAATCATAGCCAAAAAATAGGGCGACCCTGAGGTCGCCATATTGATTGTGCTACATGTCCCCTCAACCGCTACATCCTGTACCAGTGGTTCATGCGAACCTGAGACCATTCGAGGATAAGATCGCCAAGATATGAAAACAAATGGTATAAATTCATCTTAGAATTGAAGAGGATTCATATCATGCTGCTGGAACAACTGGGTCGCATCGACCTCAATTTGCTGATTATCCTGCAGGTATTGCTGGAAGAGCGCAACGGCAGCAAGGCGGCACGCCGCCTTCATCTGAGCCAGTCCGCGGTCAGCAAAGCCCTCGGCCGTCTGCGCGATACCTTCAATGATCCCCTCTTCATCCGCTCCGCCTACGGGCTGGAACCCACCGGCCGCGCCCTTGCGCTGCAACAGCAGTTGCAACCCATCCTGCTGTCGCTGGATAACCTGATCCAGCCGCCCGAGTTCGACCCCGCCAGCTCGGAGCGAGAGTTCGTCATCGCCAGCATGGACAGCGCCTTTACCCTGTTTGCCCCGCTCTACCTGAGCGAGTTGAAGCGGCAGGCACCAAGGATCCGCTTGCGTTACGAGGAGTGGACCGAGAACAGCCTGACCGAGATGAGTCAGGGACAGGTGGACATCGCCTTCGCGGTGCGGGAGAACTGCATCAGCTCCGATTATCGGCTCGATACCCTGCCCGACAGCATCTGTCAGCGAGTGCTGGCGGTCGATGATCTCACCTGTCTGGTGCAGCAGCACCACCCCGCGCTGCGGGAGCCCAACTGGAATCTGGAGCACTACCTCAGTTATCCCCATGTGCAGACTTACTGCGAGGGGAGGGACCGCTGGATGCTGGATCACAAGCTGGCAGAGCAGGATCTCTACCGGCGTATCGAGGCAACCGTCCCCTCCTTCGAGGCGGCGCTGCGGATGGGGATGCACTCCGACATGATAGTGACCCTCTCCAGGCTCTACGCTCGCCACGCCACCCAGGTCTATCCGCTGTTACAGCTGCCGCTGCCCATCGGGTTGGACAGCATCTCCCATCTGCTCATCTGGCATCAGCGTCACAGCGAGGATCCGGGCCACCGCTGGCTGCGAGAATTGCTGCTCTCCCTCATCATGAGCAAACTAGAACCCGCTGCGACCACTCACGGGTGACCGCCCCCCCTTCTCGGCGGCACAAAAAACGGGGCTCTGCGTAGCCCCGTTTCATTCACTTCAATATGTAAACCGCTCAGCCCTGACCGGTCACCGCCAGATAGTGATGTACCCCGTCCAGCAACATCTGGACCGAGATCATCACCAGCAGCATCCCCATCAGCCGCTCCACCGCAGTGAGTCCACGCTCACCCAGCAGCTTGTTGAATACCTCGTAGAACATCAGGATCACCGCGCTGGCGGCCCAGGCCATAAAGAGCGCCAGCGACCAGTCCACCATCCGGGCGGGCTCCTGATTGGCCAGCAGCATCAAGGAGGCGAGGATCGAGGGACCGGCGATCATCGGGATCGCCATCGGCACCAGGAAGGGCTCCTCGCCCGCCGCCAGCCCGGTCACGCCCCCCTCACTCGGGAAGATCATCTTGATGGCGATCAGGAACAGGATGATACCCCCCGCAATGCTGACCGCCTCCTGCCGCAGGTTGAGGAAGCCGAGGATCTGCTGACCGACGAACAGGAACAGCATCATGATGGCCAGCGAGAAGAGCAGCTCGCGCACCATCACCTTACGACGTCGCTTGGGATCAATATGACGCAGGATAGAGAGGAAGACCGGCAGGTTGCCCAGCGGGTCCATGATCAGAAACAGCATGACTGCGGCAGAGAAAGTATCCATACAACGCCCGGGCTACGCCCTGAATAGGGAAAAGAGAGGGGGCGAAATATAGCAAAGGGCGAAGAATTGAGCGAGCGCCATGATGCGCTCGCAGCGGGATTAACCGTGGTTGCAGATCTTGTCGGCACGGGTCTGGAAACCCTCGGCCGAGTCGATGAATTTGCCGCGAGCAGCCAGAAAGTCGATCAGCGCTTCCGCATCCATCTCGCTGGCGCTGCAGGTATGAAAACGGGCCTCGGCACCGAACCGCTCGGCCATCGCCTGTTTCAGGCTGGCACGGGTAAATTGCCCCCCTTGCGTCAGCATCATCTCCATCACTTCGTGACCATGAACCGATTGCGACATCTCTCACCTCAATAATGAACATATTTAATGCCAATTAAATATCTCCACGCCCGGAGGGATCTTGATATAGGCCAATAAATTGCGCATTACCTGGTCAGGGGAGTGGTCACCGCCACCGCTTTGTCGATAATGTGGCAACCCGCGTCAGGGATCGCTACACTGGCGCCCCTTTTTGGCCATCGCAGACAATGTATAAGGATATTGGCGTCATGCTGTTCCATGGAGAGGCTCTCAAGCCCTGGCAGATCTGGACCCGCCGACCACTCTGGCTCAAGACCCTGATCGGCATGTTGACAGGGGTGGGTCTGGGCGTCGGCTTTGAAGAGCAAGCCCTGTTGCTCAAGCCCCTTGGCGTCCTGTTCGTCAACACCATCCAGATGCTGATGGTGCCCCTCATTTTCTGCTCGGTCATCGCTGGTCTCACCTCGCTGCTCAAGGGCAAGGCCCTCGATCGCATCGGCAGCAAGGCGATCTGCCTCTACTTCTGTTCGACCGCCATCGCCATCTGCATCGGCCTGATGATGGGCTGGCTGCTGGAACCCGGCATGGGTGCCGACATGGGCCCCTATGAGCGGGTCGGTATGTCGGAACCACCAACCCTGGCCAGCGTGCTGAGCCATCTGGTACCGAGCAATCCGGTACAGGCGATGGTGGATGGCAAGATCCTGCAAGTGATCGTCTTTGCGGTGGCGCTGGCGGTCGCCCTCAATGCCAGCGGTCGCCGTGGCCGTCCCGCCATCCTCTTCTTCACCTCGCTGGCCGAGGGGATGTTCAAACTGACCCAGATGGTGATGGCGCTCGCCCCTTACGGTGTCTGCGCCCTGATGGCCTGGATGACCGGCAAGTATGGTCTCGACCTGCTGCTGCCGCTGCTCAAGGTGATCGGCGCCGTCTACCTCGGCTGCCTGCTGCACGTGCTCGGGGTCTACAGCACCCTGCTGCTCCTGCTGGCACGGCTCAATCCGCTGCACTACTTCAAGAGCATCGTTGATGCACAGGCGGTTGCGTTTACCAGCAGTTCCAGCAACTCCACCCTGCCCATCAGTCTGGCCTGCGCCGAGAAGCGACTGGGAGTCTCCCCCGCCATCACCGCCAAGGTGCTGCCCATCGGCGCCACCATCAACATGGATGGCACCGCCCTCTATCAGGGGGTCACAGCGCTGTTCGTGGCTCAGGCATTCGGGGTGGATCTGCACATGGTCGATTATCTGACCATCATCAGCATCGCCACCCTGGCCAGTATCGGTACGGCAGGTACCCCTGGCACCGGGTTGATGCTGCTGACACTGACCCTGACGGCGGTGGGCTTGCCGCTGGAAGGGGTGGCACTGATTGCAGGGATTGACCGGATCCTCGACATGGCGCGCACCACGGTCAATGTATCGGGGGATATTCTGGTGTCGGTGCTGATCGCCCGCAGCGAAAACGAGCTGGATCTGACGACCTATCACGATGCCAGCGCAGGGGAAGATATCGAGTTCCCGCCGCGCTAGCGGGAGAAAGATTAGCTGTCGTGGGGATCGTGATGACAGCGCCAACACACTTCGAAGTTGGCGCCGTTCTCCTCCCCGCACTGACCGCACAGCCAGCCATTACCTTGCCGCTGCTGGTAACGCTCGATAACCCGCCCTGCTCTGCTGCGATCTTCGGCCCTGACCATCAAGGTCACCTGCAGCAGGTCAACGGGCAGATCGCCAAAAGCGCCTGACAGGCCATCGCCATTGAGACGCACCGCCACCCCTTCGACCTCCAGCGCCCCTTTCAGGGCGTGTGCCTCCAGGGTATGAGAGGCGCGATAGAGATTGATCCAGTTATCCATAGCTCCCCCTTATAACAGCTTGTCGATGCCAAACTCGGCGCCGTTCTCAATCATGAAATCGATGAATGCCCGCAACTTGCGCGGCATCAGTTGCCGCTCCGGAAACAAAAGATAGATAGGGACTCTGGGTTGCTGCCACTCGGACAGCAGGGTCACCAGTTCACCGCTGGCCAGCTCATCCTGACAGAGCATAGCGGGTAGCGAGGCCAACCCCAGCCCCGCCTTCGCCGCCTCCCGGGCACAGGTAATATTATTGACCCGAAAACGGGATGGGGGGTCAACCAGCACCTCTCTGCCATCCAGCTCGAAGCACCAATGAGAGGCGAGAAACCCGCTGCTCACCGTCACCCGCTCGTGGTTGGCCAGATCCTCCGGCCGCTCGATGACCGGGCTGCGGGCCAGATAGTCCGGGCTGGCACAGAGCAGCCGTCCGGTGCTCCAGAGTCGGCGCGCCGCCAGATTGGAGTCGCTCATATCGCCAATCCGCACCACCGCATCCAGCCCTTCACTGATGGGATCCACCACCCGGTTGGTCAGCTCCAGCTCCACCTGCAGGGCGGGATAGGCCTGCAAAAACTTGGCGACCAAGCGCCCGACCACCAGTTGCCCCGTCTCGATGGGCACCGCCAGTTTGAGGGTGCCGGTCACCTCCTGCTGGCTGGCGCTCAGCATCAGCTCGGCTTCGGTCAGGGCATCGACCGCCTTGCTGCAGTGCAGGTAGTACTTCTCCCCCTCCTCGGTCAAAGTGAGCTGACGAGTGGAGCGATAGAGCAGACGCACTCCGAGCCGCTGTTCCAGTTCGGCGATGCGGCGGCTGACCATCGCCTTGGTCATCCCCAGCTCGCGGGCGGCCCCCGTAAACGAGCCCTTGTCGACGATACGCACCAGAATTAACGCGGCATTGAGATCCATTGTTGCACCAGTGAAACTGTATATCTCGTGAACCAATACTAATCGAAACAGTTGACCAGTGTTAGCCTGCGCCCCTTAAGTTCAGGAATCACAAAAATGAGTCAACACAAAAAAATTCCCCTGCTGGCAGCCATGATATTGGCGCTGCTCGGTCTGCTGTTCGCCGGTTACTGGTATCTTCACGGCCGCTATTTTGAAAGCACCGATAACGCCTATCTGCAAAGTGAAGTGACCGGGATCAGCTCCAAGCTGCCCGGCTATATCCGCGAAGTGCTGGTCACCGACAACCAGCCGGTCAAAGCGGGCCAACTGATAGCCCGTCTCGATGATCGCGAATACAAAACCAGGGTCGCGGAGGCCGAAGCCGACCTGCGCCTCAATCAGGCGACGGCCGAAAATCTGGCGGCCACCCGCACCCAACAACTGAGCCTGATCCAGCAGGCCGAGGCCAAGGTCGCCTCCGCCAATGCCGAACAGCTGCGCGCCAGCCAGCAAGTCAACCGGATCAGTCAGCTCAACCAGCGCCACTACAGCTCGCAAGACAGTCTGGACGAGGTGCGTGCCGGGCTGCAGGTCAATCAGGCGCAAGCCCGGGAGGCCCAAGCCGCCCTGCAGGCGGCCCGTGAGCGACTGCTGGTACTGGATGCCGAGCGCAAACAGAATCTGGCCAAGCTGGCATTGAGCGAAGCACAACTGGAGCAGGCCAAGCTGGAGCTCGGCTACACCGAACTGCGGGCACCGGCCGACGGCATCATCGGCAAGCGCAGCCTGCGGGAAGGGCTCTACGTCCAGTCCGGCATGCAGGTCGCCAGTTTGGTGCCGCTGCAGCAGGTGTGGGTCGAGGCCAACTTCAAGGAGACCCAGCTCGCCCATATGCAGCCGGGCCAGAAGGTCGAAGTGGTGCTCGATGCCTACCCGGATCAACCGGTCGAGGGGATCATCGACAGCCTGGCCCCGGCCACCGGTGCCAAGTTCGCTCTGCTGCCACCGGAGAATGCCACTGGCAACTTCACCAAAATCGTGCAGCGGGTACCGGTGAAGATCCGCATCCCCGAGCCAGGCCCGCTGGCAGGCAAGCTGCTGCCGGGTCTCTCCACCGAAGTGATCGTGGATACCCGCACTCCTGAGCCCGTGGTGGCTGCCAACTGATGGAACCCATTCCACGTCGCAACTGGATCGCGGTCATGGGGGGCCTTATCGGCGCCTTCATGGCCATCCTCGATATCCAGATCACCAATGCTTCCCTGAAGGATATTCAGGGGGCCCTGTCGGCCACCCTGAGCGAAAGCTCCTGGATCTCCACCTCCTATCTGGTGGCGGAGATGATCGCCATCCCCCTGAGCGGCTGGCTGAGCCGGGGGCTGAGCGTGCGCCGCTACCTGCTCTGGACCACCGGTGCGTTTATCGCCGCCTCGGTGCTCTGCTCGTTCAGCTGGAACCTCACCAGCATGATCGTCTTCCGGGCGCTGCAAGGCTTCACTGGCGGGGCGCTGATCCCGATGGCCTTCTCCCTCATCGTCACCCTGTTGCCATTACAGAAGCGGGCCACTGGCATGGCGCTGTTTGGCCTCTGCGCCACCTTCGCCCCCGCCATCGGCCCGACCCTCGGCGGCTGGCTCACCGAGCAGATGTCGTGGCACTACATCTTCTATCTCAACGTGCCGCCGGGACTGCTGGTGATGGCCATGCTGGCCCACGGGCTTGATAAAAAACCGGTGGACTGGGCCGTGATCAAGCGGGTGGATCTCATCGGGATTGTCACCATGGCGCTTGGCCTCGGCTTGCTGGAGGTGGTACTGGAAGAAGGCAACCGGGAAGACTGGTTCGGCTCAAGCTTCATCGTGCGACTGGCAGTCATCTCGGCGGTGGCGCTGGTGTTCTTCGTCATCAGCCAGCTGATCCGCCGTCACCCGCTGGTCAATCTGCGGCTGCTGCACAACCCGCGCTTCGCGCTGGCCTGCTTCGCCTATCTGATCCTCGGCATGGCGCTGATGGGCTCCATCTATGTACTGCCGCTCTACATGACCCAGATCCACAACTACAACGCGCTGGAGATCGGCGAGGTACTGATGTGGATGGGGCTGCCGCAACTGCTGGTGCTACCGCTGGTACCTAGGCTGACCCACAAGATAGACCCGCGCTATCTGGTGAGCTTCGGCTTCCTGATCTTCGCAGTCAGCTGCTTTATGAACGTCAACATGAGTGCCGACTACGCCGGGCCGCAGCTGATCCAGTCACTGATCGTGCGGGCGCTGGGGCAGCCCTTCATCATGGTGCCGCTCTCCCTGGTCGCCACCGCCAGCCTGAGCCACGACGAGATTCCCTCCTCCTCGACCCTGCTCAACGTGCTGCGCAACCTCGGTGGTGCGTTCGGTATCGCTATCATCGCGACCATGCTCGATAACGATACCCGCACCCATGTGCTGCAAATTGGCAGCACTCTGGCCGCCAGCAGTATCGAGGGACAAACCTATCTGCTGCAGCTGGCCCAGAGCATGATGGCACAGGGTTCCGGCCCCGAGCTGGCCGAGCAGCAAGCCCACGCCATGCTGGCCAATACCATCAACCGGGAAGCGGCCATCATGGCCTACAACCAGGTGTTCTACATCATGGGGATCTTCCTGCTGCTCGCCAGCGGCCTGATGTTGTTGCTCAAATCCCCCGCCCCACGGGCAGCGGATGCCGAACCGCTAGAGGCGTGAAAAACGCCGGGCATAAAACGAAAAACGGGCCAATGCCCGTTTTTCGTTATCTGTTACCTGCACTCAACCAGAAGGCGTTATCCCGCCAGCGACCCCGCAATCAGGAATTGCGCCGCAAAATAGCTGCTCATCACCCAGGCGCGGGCGTGGGGAAAGGGGCGGCGGAAGCGATCGAGCGCCAGCATGCTGTCGGAGAAGAGGAACATCAGTGCCCCCACCAGAGCGGCGGCAGAACCGGCTGTGAGAGAGGCGTGCCAGGCCCCGGCAGCCACCCAGGCCATGCCGATGATCACCAGCATGTAGCAGAAGACCGGGATCCGCATCTCCCCAAGCTTGCCCCACAGCAGGCCAAAGACCATGCCGGCGATCAGCAACAGCAGCAAACCATCCACCAGATTGAGCAACAACGGCCCTTGGGCAAAGCCGACGATATAGCAGAGATGCGCGACAAGAAATGCCGCCAACCCCTGAATGAAGCGATCACTTGGCAACATCAGCAGCACATCGCCCGCCAGCGAGAGGCAGAGGCCGAGCAGGATCCAGGCATGGGAACCGTCGTGGTCATAACTCTGGTAGCCGAACGCCAACGCGATGATAAGCAGCATGGTCAGCGGCTTGCTGATATAGAACTGGCGGCTGTCTGAACCATAGGCAGCACGGATATGCCACCAACCTGAAGCGATGATCAAGAAACTCAATAACATGCCCTGCTCCTCACCTGTTGCTCGCAGTCATACGGCAACCGTTTTTATCATGGTGCAGGGTAACAAATTCCCTCCCCCAGTGGCAGGGGTGCTTATCAAATGGACAGACTAAGCCTAAAGTCTAATTGCCGCACCGAGTGGTTCAGGGCATAAGTGACGGGTCTGGAGGATCACCATGGAAGAAGCTATGAAGAACTATCTGCCCGCCATCGATATCATGATGTGCCATCTGGGGATCAGCTTTGAGCAAGCCTGTGAACAACTGGGTCTTAGCCAGCAGGAGCAACAGGCACTGGATCAGTTGCAGCAACAGCAGAGCCAAGCCAACTAAGCCCTCCCGTTATTGGATATCATGATGCGCCATCTGGGGATCAGCTTTGAGCAGGCCTGCGAACAACTGGGTCTCAGCCAGCAGGAGCAACAGGCGCTGGATCAGTTGCAGCAAAAGCAGAGCCAAACCAACTAGCCCGTTCAAACATGCATACCAAAGAGAAGACCGCCAGCAGGCGGTCTTCTCTTTTAGTCTGTGTGATAACCGGACGGCATCATGCAATACCTGCCAGCAAACGACTCCAGTTGCGTTTACCAGCGATAAAGCCGTCACGCAGGGCCCGGTACTCCAGTTGCAGCTTGAGGCGGTCATAGCGCGCCAGCGCCTTGCGCTTGCGCAGCTCCAGCAGCCGCTTGCGACTGGCGTAATAGTGTTGCAACTGCTGGCTCAGCTTGTCGTACTCCTCCTGAAGCAACGCCTGCCACAGTTCGCGATCTTCCTGCTTGCGCAACTTGGCTTGTGCCCGTTTCAGCTGCATCTGCAGCCGGGCTTGTTCGATACGCTCCTCCGGCGAGGATCTGAGATCCCCCGCCAGACCACACCAGGAGGCGAGCCAGATCAACCACTTGGTCGGATCGAACTGCCACCAGTGAATGCCGTTGCGATAATCATTCTCGAACAGGTGGTGAAAGTTGTGGTACCCCTCGCCAAAGGTGAAAAAAGCCAGGATGCCGTTATCGCGAGCGGTATTGCGATCGGTATAGGGCTGACAGCCCCAGATGTGGGCCAGCGAGTTGATGAAGAAGGTGGTGTGGTGAGTCATCACCATCCTCAGCACGCCCGCCAACAGCAACATGCCGAGCAAGTCCCCGTGCCACAGGCCGAGCAGCAGCGGCAGTCCCAGATTAGCCGCCAGTGCCAGCGTCAGATAGTGACGGTGCTGAAACGCGACCACCGGGTTGTTCTGCAGGTCACGCACATTGCTGTAATCGCCATAGCGATCTCCTTGATGCTCCCGCAACATCCAGCCGATGTGGGAATACCAGAAGCCGCGCCCCGCGCTGTAGGGGTCTTTATCGTTGTCATCCACATGACGATGGTGACGGCGGTGATCGGCCGACCAGTGCAGGGCCGAATTCTGTAGCGCCAACGCACCGCCGATGGCAAATAACCACTGCAAAGCGGGGTGCGCCTTGTAAGCCTTGTGCGACCAGAGCCGGTGATAGCCTGCGGTGATGGAGAGACCACTCAGGCAGAACAACAACAGGAAACTGGCCCACTGCCAGAAATCGTAACCGTGGCTCACGCCGTACCAGGGCACGACAATCAACGCCACTATCCCGGAGAGGGAGAACAGCAGGGTATTGGTGAAAATAATGGGGGGTCTGGCCATCTCATTGCATCCTTTCAGCGAACAGCTGTTAGCCATTTTCTATGGTGATTTCCTCACGGTCAATGGTAAAAAAGTAGGATACAAACCTGATCCTGAGGCGCCTTCGGGTTATCATTTGGCCTCAATAAGCTGAAGGTGACTGATTTCGTGGGTATTCGCGCTCAACAAAAAGAAAAAACCCGGCGTACATTGATCGATGCTGCATTCAGCCAACTGTGCGCCAATCGGAGTTTCTCCAATCTCAGCCTGCGGGAAGTCGCTCGTGAAGCGGGTATCGCTCCTACCTCTTTCTATCGCCACTTTCGCGATATGGAGGAACTGGGCCTGACCCTGGTTGACGAAGGAGGTCTTACCCTGCGCCAACTGATGCGACAGGCACGCCAGCGCATTGCCGGTGGTGGCAGTGTCATCAGCACCTCGGTGCAGACCTTTATGGAGTTCGTCGAGAACAACCCCAACATCTTCCGGCTGCTGCTGCGGGAACGCTCCGGCACCTCGGCCGCCTTTCGTCAGGCGGTGGCTCGCGAAATCCAGCACTTTATCGCAGAGCTGACCGATTATCTGGAAGCCACCACAGAAGCACCACGGGAAGATGCCTACATCCAGGCAGAAGCCATGGTCACCATCGTCTTCAGTGCCGGTGCCGATGCACTCGACATGACCAGCGAAGAGTGCCGTGCACTCTCCGACCGAACAATTCGCCAACTGCGGATGATCGCCATGGGCGCCGAGGTACAAAACCAGAAGCGCCGTGAACCTCACCCATGACCACAGGATGGAGAACGATATGACTGAACAGCTTATGATCCCGAAAAAACCGCTCGCCATGGCCATGCTGATTGGTATCTGTGGCGATGCATCTCTGGCCGTGCTGACCAACTCAGTCGTGCCCTTCTCCTTCTTTCCACTGATTGCCCTCTGGCTGGCGGCCTATCAGCTGTTCCAGCACTATCGCCATGAACCCATGGTGGGCAACACCCCCATCTGCACCCTGCTCTGCTTCTTTATCGGTGTCTTCGGCCACTCTGCGCTGCTCAAGGTGCAATACCCGGAACTTGGCAGCAACTTCTTCTCCCTGATCATGATGCTGCTGTTACTGGCAGCCCTCTCCATCAAGCTCGGCCTGAGCATTGGCAACAAAGAGAAGCGCTGATAAATCGACCGAGTGATGGTAATCAGCTGATAGATAAAGCAAAGAGGCCTTCCCGACGGGAAGGCCTCTTTGTTTGAGCGGTACCTGATTAATCCGGCAATCTCGGTATTCCCAACCTCGCCAAGTTGACACCAAGCTGCTGGGCTTCAAGATCGATGTGCAAATGGAAGAGGGGGTGGTCAATATGGAACTGCCCTGTAGTCAGCAAGCGGCAGAAGCCTGATTTGACCACCTGCAGGATCATTCAAATGGCTGTAAATGAAGCTGATATAACGCAGATATAGATAGAAATGGTGGGAATAACCGGCTATCTGGCACTCTTACTTGGCAGGGAAAAGCCAGATATTGGTGGTTTAAGGCGCCAAAAATACAAAAGCCCGGTCGTGAAGCAGGGCTTTTTGTTGATTCTGGTGTGCAACCATCGGGGTCAGTGGGTAAAAACGCCCATAGCAAAAAGGCCTTCCCAATAGGGAAGGCCTTCAAATTAGTGGCGGAGCGGACGGGACTCGAACCCGCGACCCCCGGCGTGACAGGCCGGTATTCTAACCGACTGAACTACCGCTCCGCATTCGGTTAGCTTGCGCTAAATCATTTGCCGCTTCTTTATGAGGTGTCATCCTCGCAGCCGGTCATGTCTTTCACATCACCGTTTAATTGGGTGCCTGGCAGTGTCCTACTCTCGCATGGCGAATGCCACACTACCATCGGCGCTACCGCGTTTCACTTCTG
>NZ_JAAKRF010000014.1:0-99094 GCF_049173005.1 Aeromonas sp. 602658
TGCTCGATGGGGTTCTGGGTGGCGGCGACCATAAAGAGAGGTGGCAGCCGCCAGCTCTTTTTGCCCACGGTGATCTGGTGTTCGGCCATGGCTTCCAGCAGCGCTGATTGTACCTTGGCTGGCGCCCGGTTGATCTCGTCTGCCAGCACCAGATGGTTGAAGAGGGGGCCTGGCTGGAAAACAAAACTGGCATCCTGCGGGTGAAACACCTCGCTGCCGGTGAGATCGGCAGGAAGCAGGTCGGGGGTAAACTGGATACGGGCAAAGCGCCCTTCGACGGCGCCAGCGAGCGCCTTGACGGCGCGGGTTTTGGCAAGGCCGGGGGCCCCTTCGATTAACACATGTCCTTCACATAACAGGGCAATCAGGAGCCCTTCTATTAGCTCCTCCTGCCCCAGGATCTGACTGCCAAGATAGTCCCTAAGTGCTCTGAACTCGGCCGCTGCCATGCGATAAACCCGTTGTTTTTATGGAAGTTGATCTTTTTATACTCCAGTTGCTCCCCAAGGGCGAGCAAAGGGGCCTTGCCGTGCTTAATTTAGTTTCAATCAGCTGTATGAAACTTGTGATTGGATTGTTAAGATGTGGCGCAATGAGGTCAGACCTCTGCCTTTTAAACCAAGGAGCCAGGATGAAACAGCCATTGAAACTGACGACTCGCCAGGGCGAACGGATTGCCGTCGTGGCGGGGCTGCGTACCCCCTTTGCCAAGCAGGCCACCGCCTTTCATGGCGTGCCTGCAGTCGATCTCGGCAAACTGGTGGTGAGCGAGATGCTCGCCCGTACCAATCTCGATCCCAAGCTTATCGACCAGCTGGTGTTTGGTCAGGTGGTTCAGATGCCGGAAGCCCCCAACATTGCCCGTGAAATCGTGCTTGGCACCGGCATGAGCGTCAATACCGATGCCTATAGCGTCTCCCGCGCCTGCGCCACCAGTTTTCAGGCGGTGGCCAACGTCACCGAATCCATCATGGCGGGCACTGTGGATATCGCCATCGCTGGCGGTGCGGACTCCTCCTCCGTGCTCCCTATCGGAGTGAGCAAGAAGCTGGCCCGCGCCTTGGTGGATCTCAACAAGGCGCGCAATCTGCAGCAGCGCTTCAATATTCTACGTCAGCTGCGGGTCAAGGATCTGCTGCCGGTGCCGCCTGCCGTGGCGGAATACTCTACTGGCCTCTCCATGGGACAGACCGCCGAGCAGATGGCCAAGAGTCACCAGATCAGCCGCGAGGCGCAAGATGCGTTAGCTCATCGCTCCCACACTCTGGCCGCGCAGGCTTGGGCCGATGGCAAGCTCAGTGGCGAGGTGTTTACCGCCCATGTACCGCCCTACAAGTCGCCGCTGGAGCGGGACAACAATATCCGTGAAAGCTCGGATCTCGCGAGCTACGCCAAGCTCAAGCCGGTGTTTGATCGGGTTCATGGCACAGTGACGGCTGCCAACGCCACGCCGCTGACCGATGGCGCTGCCGCCGTGCTGCTGATGCGCGAAGGGCGGGCGAAAGAGCTGGGCCTCAAAACGCTGGGCTATATCCGCAGCTTCGCTTTCTCGGCCATCGATGTGTGGCAAGACATGCTGATGGGGCCCTCCTACGCCACGCCGCTGGCGCTGGACAGAGCCGGCATCACGCTCAGCGATTTGACTCTGATCGACATGCACGAAGCCTTTGCCGCCCAGACTCTGGCCAACCTCAAGATGTTTGCCAGCCACGAGTTTGCCCGTGACAAGCTGGGCCGCGATCAGGCCATCGGCGAGGTGGACATGGAGAAGTTCAACGTCCTCGGCGGTTCGCTGGCCTATGGCCACCCCTTTGCCGCGACCGGTGCGCGGATGATCACCCAGACCCTGCACGAGCTGCGTCGTCGCGGTGGGGGATTGGGGCTCAACACCGCCTGTGCGGCGGGTGGATTGGGCGTGGCTATGGTGTTGGAGGTTGAATGATGAGCGCTAAGACTTTTTCCCTGGACGTTCGCAAAGATGGCATCGGCATCCTCACCATGGATGTGCCGGGCGAGAGCATGAATACCCTGAAAGCCGCCTTTGTCGAGGAGATCCGCTCCGTACTGGACGAGGTAAAACGCAACAAGGATTTGATCGGGCTGGTGATCACCTCCGGCAAGAAGGACTCCTTCATCGCCGGCGCTGACATTACCATGCTGGCCGCCTGCACCAGTGCCAAGGATGCCGAGACCCTGTCACGAGAAGGGCAGGAGATCTTTGCCGAGATCGAGGGGCTGACCATTCCGGTGATCGCCGCCATTCATGGCCCCTGCCTCGGTGGCGGGTTGGAGCTGGCGCTGGCCTGCCATGGTCGGGTGGTGACCGAGCACGGTAAAACCGTGCTGGGATTGCCGGAAGTGCAGCTCGGTCTGCTGCCGGGCTCTGGCGGTACCCAGCGTCTGCCGCGCCTTATCGGGGTGGCCAAGGCGCTGGATCTGATGCTGACCGGCAAGCAGGTGCGGGCCAAACAAGCCAAGAAATTGGGGCTGGTGGACGATGTGGTGCCGCCGTCAATCTTGCTGGATGCTGCCATCAAGCTGGCCAAGAAGGGCAAACCGCGCCATCAGTTGAAACGGGATCTGCAGGGCAAGGTGCTGGAGACCAACAAGCTGGGTCGCAAGGTGCTGTTCGATCAGGCCAGCAAGGGGGTGAAAGCCAAGACCCGCGGCAACTATCCGGCGCCGGAGCGGATCCTGGATGTTGTGCGCATCGGCGTGGAGGAGGGGATGAAGGCCGGTCTGGCCGCTGAATCCCGCCACTTTGGCGAGCTGGTGATGACTGCTGAGTCTGCCGCCCTGCGTTCCATCTTCTTTGCCACCACCGAGATGAAGAAAGAGGTCACCTATCAGGGAGCCGAGCCGCGCAAGGTGGCCCATGCCGCCGTGCTGGGCGGTGGTCTGATGGGGGGCGGCATCGCGTTCGTCACCGCTACCAAGGCGGGCGTGCCGGTGCGGATCAAGGATGTGGCAAGCGCCGGGATCGGCAATGCCATGCGCTACAGCTATGACATTCTGGCCAAGAAGCTCAAGCGCCGTCATATCCTGCGCAGCGAGCTGGAAAAGCAGATGAGCCTGTTGACCGGTACCCTCGACTACTCCGGTTTCCACCGGGTGGACATGGTGGTGGAGGCGGTGTTTGAAGATCTCAATCTCAAACACCAGATGGTGAAGGACGTGGAGCGTGAGTGCGGTGAGCACACAGTGTTTGCCTCCAACACCTCTTCCTTGCCCATCAACCAGATTGCGGCAGAGGCGGCGCACCCAGAGCGAGTCGTGGGGCTGCACTACTTCAGCCCGGTGGACAAGATGCCGCTGGCGGAGATCATCCCCCACGCTGGCACCAGTGCCGAGACGGTCGCTACCACCCTGGCTTTTGCCCGCGCCCAGGGCAAAACGCCCATCGTGGTGAAGGACGAAGCCGGTTTCTACGTCAACCGCATCCTGGCGCCCTACATGAATGAGGCGGCAAGACTGGTGCTGGAAGGGGAGCCGGTAGAGGTGCTGGATAGCGCGCTGCTGGACTTTGGCTTCCCGGTTGGCCCCATCACCTTGCTCGATGAGGTGGGGATCGATGTGGGCGCCAAGATCTCCCCCATCCTTGAGAAAGAGCTGGGCGGCGAGCAGTTCCAGGCGCCCAAGGCGTTCGACAAGCTGCTGCAAAATGATCGCAAGGGACGCAAGAACGGCAAGGGCTTCTATCTCTATGGCAAGGCGGCACCGCGCAACAAGCTGACTGGCAAAGAGGGCAAGAAGACGGTGGACGAGAGCGTCTATGGCGTGCTCGGCATCAAGCCGTCTGCCAAGCTGGCCCGTCAGGAGATCGCCGAGCGCTGCGTGCTGCTGATGCTCAACGAAGCGGCCATGGCGCTGGATAGCGGTGTGGTGGCGTCGGCCCGTGATGGTGATATCGGTGCCATCTTCGGCATCGGTTTCCCGCCTTTCCTTGGCGGCCCGTTCCGCTACATGGACACGCTTGGGATTGATCATCTGGTTGGCCGTCTGGAGTATTACCAGAAGCGCCATGGCGACCGGTTTGCCCCTTGTGCCCGCCTCAAGGCGATGGCCGCGGAGCAGCAAACCTTCTACTGATAACCGCTGCAGATTGATCGCAAGCTAAAGAGGCCCGCACACCATGCGGGCCTCTTTCTATGTTGTGGTTTGTTCGGGTTATTCAGGTGGTGCTGCGATGATGCAGGCAGAGGCGAAGGCCGAAAAAATGGCCCACCGAAGTGGGCCATTTGCGAGGTAGCATGGTTCAGATACCCGGCTTACGCTCCGGGCAGCGGCCGATGATATCTGCAGGCAGATCACCGTTATCCTGCTCCAGCACCACGTCGAATCCCCACAGCTGATGCAGGTGTTTGAGCACCTCATGGCGTGAGTCGCCAAGGGGTATGCGGTTGTGGGGCACATAGCGCAGGGTGAGGGAGCGATCCCCCTTCACGGCAACGTTGTAGACCTGAATATTGGGTTCCAGATTGCTGAGGTTGTATTGGGCCGACAGGGTATTGCGCACCTGACGGTACCCCTCGTCATTGTGGATGGCGGAGACCTTCAGATAGTTCTTCAGATCGTCGTCATCAATAGCGAACAGCTTCATATCCCGCATCACTTTCGGGCTTAAGAACTGGCTGATAAAGCTCTCGTCCTTGAAGTTCTGCATGGCAAAGTGGAGGGTGTCGACCCAGTTGCTGCCGGCATAGTCGGGGAACCAGTATCTATCTTCCTCGGTCGGGTTCTCGCAGATGCGGCGCAGGTCGGTAAACATGGCAAACCCCAGCGCATAAGGGTTGATCCCCGAGTAGTAGCGGCTGTTGTAAGCAGGTTGATAAACCACGTTGGTGTGGCTATGCAGCACCTCCATCATGAAGCGATCGCTCAGCTTGCCCTCGTCATAGAGGTGATTGAGGATGGTGTAGTGCCAGAAGGTGGCCCACCCCTCATTCATCACCTGAGTCTGCTTTTGCGGATAGAAATACTGGCTTATCTTGCGCACGATGCGCACCACTTCCCGCTGCCAGGGCTCCAGCAAGGGGGCATTCTTCTCGATAAAGTAGAGAATGTTCTCCTGGGGTTCGGCGGGGTAGCGCCTGTCCTCCACACCAGCGGCTTTATGCTGCTTGGGCAGGGTTCGCCACAGCTCGTTGACCTGAGTCTGCAGATAATCTTCCCGCGCCTTCTGACGCCGCTTCTCCTCAGCCATCGAGATCTTCTGTGGACGCTTGTAGCGATCCACCCCGAAGTTCATCAGGGCATGGCAGGAGTCGAGCAGCTGTTCCACCGCCTCGATGCCATGCTTCTCTTCGCACTGGGTGATGTAGTTCTTGGCGAACAGCAGGTAGTCGATGATGGAGGAGGCATCGGTCCAGGCCTTGAACAGGTAGTTGTTCTTGAAGAAGGAGTTGTGGCCGTAGCAGGCGTGTGCCATCACCAGCGCCTGCATCGGCATGGTGTTCTCCTCCATCAGGTAGGCGATGCAGGGATCGGAGTTGATGACGATCTCGTAGGCCAGCCCCATCTGGCCGCGCTTGTAGTTGCGCTCGGTATGGATAAAGCGCTTGCCGAACGACCAGTGCTGATAGCCGATGGGCATGCCGACGCTGGAGTAGGCATCCATCATCTGCTCGGCGGTGATCACCTCGATCTGGTTGGGGTAGGTATCCAGCTTGTAGAAACGGGCGACCCGGGCGATCTCCTGGTGATAGGTCTCCAGCAGATCGAAGTTCCAGTCTGGTCCGTCATCCAGTGGCGCTACACGTTTTTCTGTTTCGATCATGTGGCCTCCTCACGCCGCTTGTTTCTTGAACAGCTCGCGGAACACCGGATAGATATCCTCGACCTTGCGAATGTGCTCCATCGCAAAGTGGGGGAACTGGCTGGCTACCGACTCATATTCGTGCCACAGGGTCTGGTGGGCACGGGTGGTGATCTCGATGTAGGAGTAGTACCTCACCCTTGGCATGATGTCCCGCGCCAGAATTTCACGGCACTGCGGTGAGTCATCAGCCCAGTTGTCACCATCCGACGCCTGCGCCGCATAGATGTTCCACTGGTTGGCGGGGTAACGCTCATTGATGATGTCGTTCATCATCTTGAGGGCGCTGGATACGATGGTGCCGCCAGTCTCCTGGGAGTAAAAGAACTCGTGTTCATCCACCTCCTTGGCCTGGGTATGGTGGCGGATATAGACCACCTCGACGTTCTTGTAGGTCCGGCTCAGGAACAGATAGAGCAGGATATAGAAACGCTTGGCCATCTCCTTGGTGGCCTGATCCATGGAGCCCGAGACGTCCATCAGGCAGAACATTACCGCCTGGCTGGAGGGGACGGGCCGTTTGACGAAGTTGTTGAATTTGAGATCGAAGGTGTCAATAAACGGCACCGCATCGATCCGTCGTTTCAGCTCTCTGATCTCCTTCTCGAGCAGGGCTATTTCGGCAAAGTGCTCGTTGGGATCGGTGGCCAGCAGTGCCAGTCGCTCTTCCAGTTCATGCAACTGGCGCTTTTTGCCAGCTTGCAACGCCATGCGCCGTGCCAGCGAGTTTTGTAGCGAGCGCACCACGTTGATATTGGCGGGCACTCCGTTGGAGGTGTAGCCCGCCCGATAGGTTTTGACTTCCATCAGCTGATTGAGCTGGGTTTTCTGCAGCCTGGGCAGCTCCAGATCTTCAAACAGCAGATCGAGATACTCATCCTTGGAGATTTGGAACACGAAATCGTCCGCTCCTTCCCCCTGATTGGATGCCTGCCCCTCGCCGGAACCTTGTCCACCGCCCCCTCCTTTGGGGCGGTCAATCTTGTCGCCGGAGACGAATTGATCATTGCCGGGATGCACCATCTCCCGTTTACCGCCGTGCCCCTGATGAAAATGGGGCTCGCCGATATCCTTGGTCGGGATGCTGATGCTCTCGCCCTTGTCTACGTCCTGAATGCTGCGCTTGGAGACAGCATCCGAGACCGCTTGTTTTATCTGCTTCTTGTAGCGGCGGATGAAGCGCTGCCGATTGACAGCGCTTTTGTTTTTGCCGTTGAGCCTGCGGTCGATAAAATGCGCCATAACTCCCCCTTGAACAGTCAGGGTCAGGATGACTTGCGTACCCTGAGATACCATTCGGAGAGCAGTCGCACCTGTTTGCGGGTGTAGCCTTTCTCCATCATCCGTTCGACAAAGTTATCGTGCTTCTTCTGCTCCTCGGCCGAGGTTTTGCTGTTGAAGGAGATAACCGGCAGCAGCTCTTCCGTGTTGGAGAACATCTTCTTCTCGATCACGGTGCGCAGCTTCTCGTAACTGGTCCAGTTGGGGTTACGGCCTGCATTGTTGGCCCGGGCACGCAGCACGAAGTTGACGATTTCGTTGCGGAAATCCTTCGGGTTGCTGATCCCGGCGGGTTTTTCAATTTTCTCCAGCTCGCTGTTGAGAGACGCTCTGTCAAACAGCTGGCCGGTTTCGGGGTCACGGTACTCCTGATCCTGGATCCAGAAGTCGGCGTAGGTGACGTAGCGATCGAAGATGTTCTGACCGTACTCGGAGTAGGACTCGAGATAGGCGGTCTGGATCTCCTTGCCGATGAACTCCACATAGCGCGGGGTCAGATAACCCTTGATGAACTCAAGGTAGCGATCGTGCAGCTCTTGCGGGAACTGTTCGCGCTCGATCTGCTGCTCCAGCACATAGAAGAGGTGCACCGGGTTGGCGGCCACTTCCGCGTGGTCGAAGTTGAAGACGCGGGAGAGGATCTTGAACGCAAAACGGGTAGAGAGACCATTCATCCCCTCGTCCACACCGGCGTAGTCGCGATACTCCTGATAGCTCTTCGCCTTGGGGTCGGTGTCTTTCAGGCTTTCGCCATCATAGACCCTCATCTTGGAGTAGATGCTGGAGTTTTCCGGCTCTTTCAGCCGTGACAACACAGAGAACTGGCCCAGCAGCTCGAGGGTGCCCGGGGCGCATTTGGCCTCGGTCAATTCGCTGTTGATCAGCAGTTTCTCGTAGATCTTCACCTCTTCGGAGACGCGCAGGCAGTAAGGCACCTTGACGATGTAGACCCGGTCGAGGAAGGCTTCGTTGTTCTTGTTGTTGCGGAACTGCTGCCACTCGGATTCGTTGGAGTGGGCCAGCAGAATGCCGTCAAAGGGGAGGGCGGAGAGCCCTTCGGTGCCGTTGTAGTTACCCTCCTGGGTTGCTGTCAGCAGCGGGTGCAGCACCTTGATGGGGGCCTTGAACATCTCCACAAACTCCATCACCCCCTGGTTCGCTTTACACAGCGCACCTGAGTAGGAGTAGGCATCGGCGTCATCCTGGGCGAAGTGCTCCAGCATGCGGATGTCGACCTTGCCGACCAGTGAGGAGATGTCCTGGTTGTTGTCATCACCGGGTTCAGTCTTGGCAATGGCGATTTGATCGAGGATGGAGGGGTTGACCTTCTCCACCTTGAACTTGGTGATGTCGCCGCCAAACTCGTGCAGGCGTTTGGCCACCCAGGGGGACATGATGGGACGCAGGTAACGGCGCGGGATGCCGTACTCTTTTTCCAGGATCTCCCCATCCTCTTCGATGTCGAACAGGCAGAAGGGGTGATCGTTGACCGGTGAGCCCTTGATGCGATAGATGGGCACCTTCTGCATCAGGGATTTGAGTTTCTCTGCCAGCGAGGATTTACCGCCGCCAACGGGGCCCAGCAGATAGAGGATCTGTTTCTTCTCCTCCAGCCCCTGGGCGGAGTGTTTGAGGTAGGAGACGATCTGTTCGATGGCCTCTTCCATCCCGTAGAAATCCTTGAAGGCGGGATAGCGTGCCACGACGCGGTTGGAGAAGAGTCGGCTCAGTCTGGGGTTGGCTGAGGTGTCTACCATCTCCGGCTCACCAATGGCGGTCAGCAGACGTTCGGCTGCGGAGGCGTAGCAGGCTTTGTCCTGCTTACACATATCCAGGAACTCCTGGATGGTATATTCCTCTTCTCTCGCTTTTTCATATCGCTGTTGGTAATGCTCGAATATGCCCATAACTTTGCCCTCGTTATAGTCGCTTACCCTGAAAAAAGTGGATGACTGCTTTTGTGTTGTGCGCTTTTAAAGCCTAGTCAACAGACTCCAGTAATCCATCACGGTTGATAGGTTAAATTCTGAAGAAACCTGCCCGATCCTTGTGCGGGGAGGGTCAGTCAACAACACCGCTATGTTACTGACTGTTAAATTATTTTTGCCACGATAGTGAGGTAAATGTCAAAGACATAAAAAATAAATGTTTATGGGAAACAGGGAACTTATTGCGAAAAGATTAAGGGGTTTGACGAAAGGCAATGGGGCTGCGGGTTAGCGGGGTTATGAATGAAAACGTCATTACGTGTACGTCAACGTAAATCACTTTGTTTGGAGTTTTGGCTCTAATTTTTACATTGACGCTACATTTTGAGTGCCCTAGATTGGCGATGTGTGAGCAGCAAGACGCTTTAGCAAGAGAGTTGACTGTTGCCTCACCAAGCTCTGTTTAAGCACGTTTCCGTTGGCTTGACCCTCGCAACCGCGAGGGTCTTCTTTTTCTGCGTCTGTAAACGCTTGTTTCTGCTGGTGGCTATTGACGCCGCCAGCACTCATCTAGCAAGGGTAGGCTTGTTGCACTGCCGCCAGGACGCTTGCAAACGGGTGCGCGGCCAACTGGCCTGCACCCGCCAGCGATTTGGCTTTGACCCGGCTGGTCAGCGGTGTGGTGATGCCGCACAGGAAGCGGGCCAAAACACGCGCATCCACGGAACCGGTCTTGGCAATCAGCGGATCGCACCAGGCGCGGATCCCCGCCTCGTTTGGCATGGTCAGTGAGGGCAGGGGCGGGAGATGCGCCACCTCGCCGCGACAAACCGAACAGTGGCCACAATGAACCGGCGCCACTTCATCGGCAAAATAGCGGGCGAGGCGGTGGCTCAGGCACTCACTTGAGGTGAAAAAGTCGAGCATGGCTTGCAGTCTTGCCAGCTCGCTCTGCTCTTTTTGCAGGAACAGGGCGTGCAGGGCTTTTGCTTCCTGCTCGTTGTCCCACCCCTGACGGGTGATCCGGTAGACCTCGGTCATCTGTTTGCTTTCAAGCTCGATCCAGCCTTGCTGCTGCAGGTAGTCGAGCGCCGCAACCGCCCGCTGTCGCTCTCCCTGATAGCCCTGCCAGAGGGCGTCAAAGTCCATGGTGCACCAGCTGCGGGCTTGCGGGGCGCAGGCGAACAGTTGCTCTAGAAACTGGCGACGATCCGGATTGAAGCGACTCACAATCTCGTCTTTATCCAGCACAAACTTGAAGCGATAGTCGGCGTAGTAGCTGTAGGCCGGGGTGATGATGCCCGCCATCTCCAGATAGACCAGCAAGGTTTTAAGGGGCAACTGGCGGATATTGGTGTCGTTGGAGAGACGCAGCAGGGTGAATTCCCACTCGCTCCCGCTCTGCTTGATGATGGCAAGGAGCTGGAGGATGGCACTCAAATCCGGCGTATCGCAGTAGACGAAGTTCTCCAGCACCGGCAGCTGGCTCTGGTTGGCCAGCACAATACAGCGCGATGGCTGGCCATCCCGTCCGGCGCGGCCAATTTCCTGGCTGTAGTTCTCGATGGATTTGGGCAGATCGTAGTGAATGACCCGCCGGATATCTGCTTTGTCGATCCCCATGCCAAAGGCGATGGTGGCGACGATGCAATCCACCTTGCCCGCCATGAAGTCGTGCTGGATCTGACTGCGCAGCGCCGAGTCGAGTCCGGCATGATAGGCGCGGGCGTTGATCCCTTCTCTAATGAGTTGCTCGGCGCAGGCTTCGGCGGTGTGTTGCAAGGTGACGTAGACGATGGTGGGGGCCCTTGGATCGTTGGCCAACTCCTGCGCGAGCCAGCTATCCCGCGCATCGGGCGACCGGGGAATGACTGCCAGATCAAGATTGGGGCGATAGAAACCGGTGACCACGACCCCCTCCGGCGCGATGCCGAATTTGGTCTGCATATCCTGAATCACCGCCGGTGTGGCGGTGGCGGTGAGCAGCAACACCTGCGGGATCTTCAGGTCATGGCGATAGCTCGGCAGCTTGAGGTAGTCGGGGCGAAAGTTGTGGCCCCACTCAGAAATACAGTGCGCCTCATCAACCACCAGCAGTGATAGGGGCACTTGCTGGATAAAACGGCGAAAGCGCTCGTTCTTGAGTCGCTCCACCGAGATCATCAGGATCTTGAGCTGGCCATCCAGCGCCTGCTGCATCACTCGTCGGCTCTCCTCCGGGCTCTGGCTTGAGTCGAGGGTGGCGGCGCTTATTCCCTTGCTTTTAAGGAAGGCGAGTTGATCGTGCATCAGCGCCAGCAGCGGCGAGATCACCAGGGTCAGATGGGGCAGGGCGAGGGCAGGCAGTTGATAACAGAGCGACTTGCCGGAGCCGGTGGGAAAGATGGCTGCGGCACTCTGACCTGCCAGCACCCGGCTGATCACCGCCTCCTGACCTGGCCTGAGTGCGGAGAAACCAAAATATTGGTTGAGCAGGGATGTGATCATGGCAAGGCTCCGCGGCAAATGGGGGATGATAGCACAGCGACACCGGTCACGGGTGGCACAGGAATGGTCGTGAGGGTGAGGGCAGAGAGTGTCGATAAAACGTACAAAAATGGGTGGTTGCGCTGTGGTTAAGGTTTTGTTGCGGTTTTTTGTGATGGAAACGGGATATTTTTTGGTGAGTCTCTGGAAAAAAAAGATGGCGAATGGGATATTCCGACATGCAATCCGGTGACTGGCGGATCGGCCCGACAGAAGGCTGGCCACAGACACCACATCCGGGCGACAGGGGTCTCCCGATGAGTGGTTGCAGACAGGACTCATGATTCATGCACTACGGTGCTTAGGGACTTTTTTGATGACACAACAACACCCCCTCCTTCGGCTGGTCAATAGCACCAGCCTGGTCAGCCAGATCCTGGTTGGTCTGGTATTCGGTATCTTGCTGGCACTGTTTGCGCCCGAGTGGGCGAAAACGGCAGGTCTGCTCGGCAGTCTGTTCGTTGGTGCACTGAAAGCGGTAGCCCCGCTGCTGGTATTCGTACTGGTGATGGCGGCCATCATTGGTCACAAGCAGGGTCAGAAGACCAATATTCGCCCGCTGCTGGCGCTCTACCTGTTTGGTACCTTCTCTGCGGCCGTGGTCGCGGTGATTGCCAGTTTCCTGTTCCCCTCCAACCTCCATCTGGTGGCCAATACTGCCGAGATCACCCCGCCAGGCGGGATCACCGAGGTGCTGCAGACCCTGCTGTTCAACGTGGTGACCAACCCGGTCAAGGCGCTGATGGATGCCAACTATATCGGGATCCTGGCGTGGGCCATCGGTCTGGGTATCGCCATGCGCCATGCCAACGAGAGCACCAAGGCGCTGATCACTGACCTGTCTCACGGTGTCTCCGCCATCGTGAAAGCGGTGATCCGCTGTGCCCCGCTCGGGATCCTGGGTCTGGTTGCCTCCACGCTGGCAGAAACCGGCTTTGATGCCCTGTTTGGCTATGCTCAACTGCTGGTGGTGCTGATCGGCTGCATGCTGTTTATCGCCTTTGTGGTCAACCCGTTGATCGTCTTCTGGAAGATCAAGCGCAACCCCTATCCGCTGGTGCTGACCTGCCTCAAAGAGAGCGGTGTGACCGCCTTCTTTACTCGCAGCTCTGCCGCCAACATTCCGGTCAACATGGCGCTGTGTGAAAAACTGCGTCTGCCGGAGGATACCTATGCGGTCTCCATTCCGCTGGGTGCCACCATCAACATGGCGGGTGCTGCCATCACCATCACTGTGCTCGCCATGGCGGCGGTACATACCCTGGGGATGGAAGTGGACATGGCAACGGCTGTGCTGCTCTCCGTGGTTGCCACCGTCAGCGCCTGTGGCGCATCCGGTGTCGCCGGTGGCTCCTTGCTGCTGATCCCGCTGGCCTGCAGCCTGTTTGGCATCAGCAACGACATCGCCATGCAGGTGGTGGCCGTCGGCTTTATCATCGGCGTGTTGCAGGATTCTGCTGAGACAGCACTGAACAGCTCCACCGACGTGCTGTTCACCGCCGCTGCTTGCATGGCCGAAGATGAAACCCTGCTGGATGTGGCTCCGGTACCGAGCCGCGAAGCCTGATCTCGTAGGGTCAGTTTCACAACACACTTGCGCCCTCTTCGGAGGGCGCTTTTTATTGCCGGATTTGCTCTCTTTTCCTCTTTGATCAATCTCATTGGCTGATGTGCCGGATATTCTGTCGCCCTTGTCCAGGGTGCTGCCTTATCTGTATCCCTTCGAGTTGTGCTTACTCCCTCTGTTGTGCGTCACACACCTTTGTCTGCTCTGCCAACAGCCGATTGCTATGGCTTAGCCCAGATCTTCAAGACAATCACATCATCACATCATCACATCATCACATCATCACATCATCACATCATCACATCATCACAGAAGAATGGAGGTGGCTGGCTGCGGCAGATGAACCCAACCCGTCCTATCAGACACGCCATCATGGTTTGGTGAGGGGGAGTAAACGTGTTGGCGATATTGAGCTGCGGGCAGGGGGGCGTCATGTTGATATCCGAAGTGCTCTGCCATGGCGCTGGTGAGCATGCAGATATCCAACAAGGTGAGGAGAGTAATAAGGAGAGAGAAGGGTAATCGCGGAGGCACAGATTGCAGAGATAAAAAAGCCAGCCGACTGTTCGGCTGGCTTTTTGCTATCAGCGGCAGGTGGGGGATTAACCGACCAGCTGATAGAGGATGGCGGAGATGGCGATCATCCCCATCACAGCGACAAATACGTTGCTGATATGACCCTGATACTTCGCCATGGCCGGTACGCGCTTGATGGCGTACATCGGCATGATGAACAGGATGGTAGCGATGATCGGGCCGCCCAAGGATTCAATCATGCCCAGGATGGAGGGGTTGGCAATGGCAGTGCCCCACAGGGTCAGGATGAAGAAGGCGATGATGAACATCTCGACTTTCTTGGCGTTCGGCTCTTTGCCTGACTTGCGCATGTTCTGCACGATCATCCCTTTCAGACCTTCACGGGCACCCAGATAGTGGCCGAAGAAGGAGGAGACGATGGCGACAAACGCAACCAACGGACCGAAGTAGGAGATGATGGGGCTGGCATGCTGGTTGGCCAGATAGGAGAGCACGGCGATGTTCTGAGCCTTGGCTTCCGCCAGCTGGGCCGGTGTCAGGCTCATGACGCAAGAGAAGACGAAGAACATCACGAAGCCCAGCAGCACCATGGCGGTACGCTTGAGGATGGCATCGGCTTTCTCGACAGCCTTATCACCGTGGTCGCGGCGCTGAGCCAGGGAGAAGCTGGAGATGGCCGGGCTGTGGTTGAAGGAGAAGACCAGTACCGGGATGGTCAGCCACAGGGTAGTGGCGAAATCCTTGGCAGAGGGCACTTGCTCCAGCGCGGCACCGGTCCAGTCCGGGATCAGGTACAAAGAGATACCGGCCAGAATGGCGATCAGCGGATAAACCAGCAGCTCGGTCACTTTCAGCATCAGCTTTTCACCGGCCAGCATCACCGACATCATGCCCATGATCAGCACGATGGAGAGGATCCAGCGCGGCGGGGCACTCATCTGCAGCTGGTTGACCATGAAGCTTTCCACGGTGTTGGTGATGCCCACGCCGTAGATCAGCACGATGGGGTAGATGGCGAAGAAGTAGAGCAGGGTGATTAATTTACCGGCACCCACGCCAAAGTGCTCTTCCACCACTTCGGTGATGTCTGCATTTGGCTTTTTGGAGGAGAGCACGAAGCGGGCCAGACCACGGTGGGCCAGATAGGTCATGGGACCTACCAGCAGCGCCATGACGACCAGCGGCCAGAAACCGCCCATACCCGCGTTGATCGGCAGGAACAGGATCCCCGCGCCAACTGCGGTCCCGAACAGACTGATGACCCAGGTAGAGTCGCGTTTTTCCCAACGAGTGGTTTGAGTAGAGCTGATCCCTTGCTCTGTTGACGCCGCAACTCCCTGCGTGCCAGTGACTGTGTTTGACATCTATCTCACCCCGAATGTGTGGTTCTTATTAAGTCGGCGCAAGGATACGGTTTTTCTAATCAAAAATGTTGATCAAATTCATCTTTACGGCACGAAAAACCGCACTTTCTTATGGAAATGTGATCAAAACAAGAAAAATTCAATTATTGTTTATCAATTGGCACGTTATTTTAGTGTTAATGATTAAATCTCGCTCAGCCAAATGTAGGTAAATTGTTATTTTGCGAGATGCTGGGCTAGCTGGTTGATCATGCTGGCGGTAGCCCCCCAGATAAAGTGCTGTTGCCAGGGGATCCAGTAGATGGTGTGCGGTTTCCCTCCTCTGTAAAGGGTCAGGGGGATGTGGTTGCGTCGATCCAGCAGATGGGTCAGCGGCACTTCGAAGGCGTGATCCACCTCATCCGGACTCAGGATGAGGGGATAGTTGCCATCGAGCAGCCCCAGCACCGGCAGCACCTCGAATCGTGACACTGTATTGAGCGGGTTGAGGGTGCCGATCACTTCAATCAGCCGGGCCGGAATGCCGAGCTCTTCTTCGGTCTCCCGCAGCGCCGTGACAATCAGGTTTTCGTCGCCGGGATCCTGTCGCCCGCCGGGGAAGCTGATCTGCCCCCCATGATGGCGCAGCCGTGGGCTGCGCCGGGTCAATAACACGCTGAGCCCCTCATCGCGCATCACCACCGGGATCAACACTGCCGCCGGGCTGAGCCCGCCAATGGCGAGGCGATGGGCCGGGGCGGGTTGCTGCAACTGGAAGCGGGTCAGCAGTTCGTGGCGATCCATGGCGGGGAGCTCTCCTGTGCGTTGGCCTGACAGTGGGGAGGGTTAAAGCGCTGACAGCGGCGGCAGGATGCGGGCGACCTTGTCATAGGTCTCCTGATATTCGCTGTCGGCGTCGGAGTCGGCGATGATGCCCCCACCGGCCCAGCAGTGCAGGCGACCCGCTTCGGCGATCAAAGTGCGAATGCAGATGCTGGTGTCCATCCGACCATGCTGGCTGAGGTAGCCGATGCTGCCGCAATAGGCATTGCGGCGCTGGGGCTCCAGCTCTTCGATGATCTCCATGGCGCGGATCTTGGGGGCGCCGGTGATGGAGCCACCCGGGAAGCAGGCCCGCAGCAGATCGACCCCTTGCCAGCGTGCATCCAGCTCACCGTGGATTGTGGAGACCAGATGATGTACCGCTGGAAACGACTCCACCGCAAAGAGATGAGGCACGCTGACCGAGCCCGGCCGGCTGACCCGACCGATGTCGTTGCGCAGCAGATCAACGATCATCAGATTCTCTGATCTGTCCTTGTCGGCCTGCGCCAGCTCCCGTGCGACTTGCCGATCGGTGGCCGGATCAGGGTGGCGAGGGCGAGTGCCCTTGATGGGTTTGGTTTCGATATGACGGCCATCGAGCAGCAGGAACCGCTCGGGGGATAGGCTCAGCAGCGCGCTCTCCGGTAGGCGGATAAAGGCTGAGAAGGGAGCCTTGTTGGCGGTTGCCAGCAGGCAGTAGGCCTGCCACTCATCCCCCTGATAGGGGGCGCTGAAACGCTGGGTCAGGTTGATCTGGTAGCAATCCCCCGCGGCGAGATATTCCTGAATGCGGGCAAACTTCTCGCCATACTCGGCGCGGCTCATATTGCTCTGCCACGACCCCTGCAAGGCAAAAGTGGGGGCCGGTTTGGCCTGCTGCTGTTCAAGCCAAGCCAGCCGGTTGGCTTGGCCTGCTTTATCCCCCCAGTGCACCAGCTGCCAGTCGCCGGTCGCCACGTTGCGCAGCAGCGCCCAGTCGTAGATGCCCACCGCCATGTCTGGCACCGCGATATCGGCGGCGGCCTGCACTGGCAGTCGTTCGAAGCGACGGCCGAGATCATAGCCAAACAGACCGAGGGCGCCGCCAATAAAGGGCAGGTGAGTGGCGCACAGTTCCAGCTCCCCCAGCAGCTGTTGCTGGGTATGAGCCAGCAGGGCGAGGGGATCTTCGTGGTGTTTGCTGATATTCGCCCCGACACGCAGAGTGGTCACTTCGCCGCGGGTTTCGAGGGTCGCCAGCGGATCGGCAGTGATGATATCAAAGCCGTTATCGGCGCCGAGTGGCCCCGCCGATTCCAGCAACATGGCCCACGGCTGATGTTGCAGGCGGGCAAAAAGCTGATGGAGTTCAGCACTATGGTCTAGATGATGGATATGAAGTGTTGGCGTCATTTTATGTTACACAGGCAACAGTTTGGTTCCCGAACCCTAGTCGGTGCTGGTGGGCAAGCGTATCATAGGTGTCGGTGACTTAAGAAAAAACTGCCGTGTCGTTCGTTTTTTGCTGGTTGATAGTTTTTAGCCAGCACGTCAGCACGGCCCATCATATGGAAGCCCTTGCCCTGCTCTGTGGCAGAGACAAGGACCAGTGAGGATGATATGAGCATTATAAAAAAACAGGATTTCATCGATTCTATCGCAGATGCCCTCCAGTACATCTCCTATTACCACCCGTTGGATTTTGTTCAGGCTGCCAAAGCGGCGTATGACCGTGAGGCCAACCCGGCCGCCAAAGATGCGCTGGCCCAGATCCTGATCAACTCCCGCATGTCCGCCGAAGGTCATCGCCCGCTCTGCCAGGACACCGGTATCGTGACCTGTTTCGTCAAAATTGGCATGCAGGTCCAGTGGGACAGCGACATGACAGTGCAGGAGATGGTGGACGAAGGGACCCGTCGTGCCTACACCAATCCTGACAACCCGCTGCGCGCCTCCGTGCTGGCCGATCCGGCCGGCAGTCGCAAAAACACCAAAGACAACGCCCCTGCCGTGGTGCATATCGACATGATCCCCGGCAACAAGGTGGAAGTGAGCATCGCGGCCAAAGGCGGCGGCTCCGAGAACAAATCCAAGATGGTGATGCTCAACCCCTCTGACGATATCGTCGAGTGGGTGCTGAAAACCGTGCCGACCATGGGCGCAGGCTGGTGCCCGCCCGGTATGCTGGGCATCGGCATCGGCGGTACCGCCGAGAAAGCGGCGGTGCTGGCCAAAGAGGCCCTGATGGAGCACATCGACATTCAGGAGCTGATTGCCCGTGGCCCGCAAACCACAGAAGAGAAGCTGCGGGTCGAGCTCTACGACAAGGTCAACAAGCTGGGGATCGGTGCCCAGGGGCTGGGCGGCCTCACTACAGTGCTGGATGTGAAGGTGAAATCTGCGCCGACTCATGCCGCCTCCAAGCCGGTGGTGATGATCCCCAACTGCGCCGCGACCCGTCACGTTCATTTCGAGCTGGATGGTTCAGGCCCCGCCGAGCTGACCCCGCCGAAACTGAGCGACTGGCCGGAGATCACCCGTGAAGCGGGTGGCAATGTGCGCCGCGTCAATGTCGATGGCATCACCAAGGCCGAGCTGGCCAGCTGGAAGAGCGGTGATACCGTGCTGCTCTCCGGCAAGATCCTCACCGGTCGCGATGCCGCCCACAAGCGCATCGCCGACATGCTGAAAAATGGTGAAGGGCTGCCGGAAGGAGTCGATTTCACCAACCGCTTCATCTATTACGTTGGCCCGGTTGATGCGGTGCGCGACGAAGTGGTCGGCCCGGCTGGCCCCACCACCTCCACCCGAATGGACAAGTTCACCGACATGATGCTGGGTGAAACTGGCCTGATCGGCATGATCGGCAAGTCCGAGCGTGGTCCGAAAACCGTCGAGAGCATTAAGCAGCACAAGGCCGTCTATCTGATGGCGGTGGGCGGCGCCGCCTATCTGGTGGCCAAGGCTATCAAAAAGGCGCGTGTGGTGGCTTTTGCCGATCTCGGTATGGAAGCGATCTACGAGTTTGAAGTGGAAGATATGCCGGTGACTGTTGCGGTCGACTCCGAAGGTAACAATATCCACGAAACCGGCCCAGCCTACTGGTCTGCCAAGATTGCCGAGCTGGATGGCAAGCTCTCCTCCTGAGTGACCGTTTCCGCTGCCGGTTAACGGTATCGGCCCTGTAAAGAAGGCGCGTCCATCCGGATGCGCCTTTTTGCTTTGGCTGGCCTGTTATGGGCTCAGGTTGGCCGTTTTCGGCAAGCGGGCATAAAAAAGGATGGCGTGACGCCATCCTTTTTCGTTGTGCTTGTTCTCTGGCCGCAGATAGCAGAGCAATCGCCCTTGGCTTAGGCCTTTTTCAGGTAGGCAGCAACCAGTACGATCTGCACGCCGTTGACCTTGCCTTCGATATGGAGCGGGTTGTTGGTCAGACGGATGCCCTTGACCAGGGTGCCGCGCTTGGCGGTGAAACCGGCGCCTTTCACGTCCAGATCCTTGATCAGGGTGACGGAGTCGCCCTCTTGCAGCACGGCGCCGTTGGAGTCAACGGTCGGTACGCTGTCGTCATCTTCGTCAGCAATACCAGCTTCAGCCCAGGTCTTGGCTTCGTCTTCCATGTACATCATGTCCAGCAGATCCTGAGCCCACACCTCACCCTTGCCGGAGAGAGCTTTGAGCTGGCGCCATGCCATCACCTGCACCGCAGGCACCTGGCTCCACATGCTGTCACTCAGGCAACGCCAGTGGTTGACCACCAGAGTATCCGGTTGTTCCAGCTGACCACGGCAGGTGTCACAGATAGCAACGCTGTGATCATCGTCGCTGGCGGGGGAGTGAGGCACCACGAAGGCGGTCAGCGCCTGCTCGGCGCTGCACAGTTCACACTTGGCGCCCGCGCGCGCTTGCAGAATGGCGTTGATGGTCATGTTGTAGGTCCCATAGCTAGTGTAAAGCGACCCGCGTTGGGCGGGGCGCGTGAAAGAGGGGGCGGAATATAGCATAAAACCCCGCACTTTGTCAGGTCTGCCCTGGCTCACAAGGTCGGCTGTGCTGTTGCGCGGCGCTGATCGTTTGGTATTGAGAGTGCAATTTGAAGCGGGATCGCTAGAATGAGCCTCCTTTTTGACTGCAAGGCAGGGGCATTCGTGCTGGCTCAACGTTTTCAACAACTGGATCGACTGCTCACCCGCTACCGACGCTGGTGGCAATATCAGCCATATCATCATTTGACCATAGCCTTTGCCGATGAGGCGCCCGAACTGGCGGCGTTGCTCAATGGGCTGACGCTCGGCCAGTTGGCAGAGCTCGATGCGGATATGGATGCACTCAGCACGCTGCTTGCCCCCTGGATTGCCGAGGGAGCCGAGCTGCAGCAACTCAGCCAGCTTGTCCCGTTTACCCCGGATCCCATCACCTGCAGCAAGGAGATGGCTCTGCATATGCCGGGGCGCAAGCAGGCCCAGATCGAGTCGTTCACCGCCTGTTTGCCGGCCCATCAGGGCCCCTATCTGGAGTGGTGTGCCGGCAAGGGGCATCTTGGGCGGCTGGTGTCACTTCATCGACAGGCTCCGATCCTCAGTCTGGAGTTGCAAGAGCAGCTTTGTGACGAAGGTCGGCTGCTGGCCGAGCGGGATGGCGCCAATATGACCTTTACCTGCGCCGATGCTTTTGCCCCCGAGTCGGCGGTGCTGATCGCCCCCGAACATCACGCTATGGCACTGCATGCCTGCGGCGAGCTTCACACCCATCTGCTGGAGCGGGTGGCCGAGCGCAGTGCCAGCGGCGTGACTATCTCTCCCTGTTGTTACCACCTGATCCGCAGCAGCCACTATCGCCCGCTGTCGGCCGCGGCCAGCGCCAGCAAGCTGGTGTTGAGCAAAGCGGATCTCAAGTTGCCGCTACAGGAGACGGTGACTGGCGGTGCGCGGATCGCCCGCCTGCGCGAGCAGGAAGTGGTGTGGCGGCTCGGGTTTGACTGCCTGCAGCGTCAGGTGCGCGGGGTGGATGAGTATCTGCCGGTGCCCAATATGCAAAAGAGCCTGCTGACTGGCACCTTCGAGGCATTCTGCGTTTGGGCTTCCGAGCGCAAAGGGATAGTGCTACCCGCCGGGCTCGACTATCCCGCCTGGTTGGAACACGGGGAGCGCCGCTTTGGCGATGTCGCTCGCATGGAGCTGGTGCGTCATTTGTTTCGCCGTCCCCTCGAGATCTGGCTGGCGCTAGATCGCGCGCTCTTTTTGCAAGAGCAGGGCTATCGGGTCGAAGTGGGTGAGTTCTGTGCCAAACCCATGACCCCGCGCAATATCCTGATCCGTGCCGTGCGTGTCTGACATCCGGCTATTTTGAGCATTTATCTTGAACATTGATGATGGCTGACAGGTTGAGCCTGTCAGCCATTTTTTTCATCACGAACAATGACCGTATGGCAGGCCACCTGGCCGTCTCAACTGTTCTAAAAACGGGCGAAATACCACGCTCTGGCGTTTTCGTTTGGGTTCTTTTTCTTTGTTTCAGCTGCACTGAATATCACAAGGTGAAATGGCTCACAAATTCTGCTTATTTCTTAATTCTCATCGTGAATTTAGTCGTTGAAA
The DNA here is from genome assembly GCF_049173005.1 of Aeromonas sp. 602658. NCBI lineage: Bacteria > Pseudomonadati > Pseudomonadota > Gammaproteobacteria > Aeromonadales > Aeromonadaceae > Aeromonas > Aeromonas sp. 602658. The sequence continues at coordinate 21,399 of NZ_JAAKRF010000014.1, forward strand.
CACCTACTCTTGGAATGCATTAATTCAAACAAGGACGATAAACATGTTCAAACCCAAGCGTTGTGCCTGGCTAATTGCTGCTGCCTGCGCGTTGCCAAGCTATGCCGTAATGAGCGCAACCATGAATATTCAACCCGATCCGCAAAATGCGGGAGGATATGTGATTGCGGCCCCGGATCTGGCCGCCGTGGAAAAAGCCAAGACGGCTAATCCCATGTATGCAATATGGGCCAAGGCATTGGCCACCCGGTCCAATAAAATCGTTGATGCCATTGAACCGGGTCTGGCAAGCAATCCTGACAACGTAAAACGGGTCGAACGGGTATTTCCCCAATCTGAATGGGAATATTTAACCCAGATGGCAGCGCCAGAATATACTTATGTCCGATTCTTGCGAGCCATCGGTAAATTCCCTGCGTTCTGTGGCGAATATACTGATGGGCGTGATTCTGATGCGATCTGTAAAAAATCCATCGTGACCGCCTTTGCCCACTTCTCTCAGGAGACCGGTGGCCATATTGCCAAGGAGAACGTCTCCGATAACCCGCTGGGGTTGGAGGAGTGGCAGCAGGCGCTGGTGCATGTGCGGGAGATGGGCTGGTCAGAGGGACAGACCGGCTACACCACAGGCTGCGGCCAGAACGACTGGCAGAACAAGAAGTGGCCCTGCAGCACGGGTCAGGGGTACTTCGGCCGCGGCGCCAAGCAGCTTTCTTACCACTTCAACTATGGTGCCTTCTCCGAGGCGATGTTCGATGGCGATGCCTCCGTGCTGCTCAACAACCCGGGGCTGGTGGCGGACTCCTGGCTCAACCTCGCTTCTGCCATCTGGTTCTTCCTCACCCCGCAGGCCCCGAAACCGGCCATGTTGCACGTGATTGATCGCACTTGGGTACCTTCCAAACGGGAAGCTGACGCCGGTATCGGCTATGGCTTCGGTACCACCATCAACGTCATCAACGGCGGCATCGAGTGTGGCGAGCAGAACAAGGACAAGGGGCAGCCGGTCAATCGCATCCGCTACTGGGAAGGGCTGGTCAACCACTACCAAATCCCGATCAAGGCGGATGAGAAGAACACCTGCTGGCAGCAGACTCCCTATGGCAGCCTCAATCTTAGCGGCGCTACCGACGTGCTCTACACCAACTGGGATGGCAACTGGAAATACTATCCGGGTCGCCCGGGCGGTTACTCCTTCGAGTGCGAGCTGGTGGGCTTTCAGACCGCTTATTCTGCGCTGGTGCCGGGTGATTACGAGAAGTGCGTGACCAACTTCTACGGCTCCCACGCCAACTGGCCGAAAGTGCGGGTCGTGGACAAACTGACTCCACCGCCGGTCGATCCGAGCGAACCCCCCATCGGTGGCAACCCGGCCTGGGAAGCGACCAAGGTCTACACCGCGGGCAACAAGGTGAGCTACAAGGGCACCGTCTATCAGGCCAAATGGTGGACGCAAGGGGATGATCCCGCCAAAGGTGGCCCCTGGGTTGTAGTTCCTGCCAAATAAGATGGCGTAATTTAACTCCCAAAGAGGAGAGGGGGGATAACTCCTTCTCCTCATTAATTATCAACAGTGCATCACTGAATATTATCTTGTATTTTCAATGGTGTTTATGTTCTAACTGATAAGGTTGGTTTTTATCTGAAAATTGAAATGAAATAGTGTTGAATCAAAGTTGAGAATAAAATTTATATTCAGGTTCGTTAGCCCCCATAAACTAGCGTCTTCTGATGAGCGTGGTGCGCTACTTGCGAATTAATTTTCCACCATAAAATGAAACCTCTCATTGCGAATATGAGTAGTATCTTCTCTATTGGTAAACTGTCATTTATCACCTGAAATGGTGAGGTCTTGCTATATCATTCAGCTTTATCTCGGTACATTGTCGCTTATTTCCTTGAGAAAATAGATGTAAACGGCCGGTTTATATTGGTAATCTCTTTGGCTTGTGCAAAATTGCAACGAGGGGGCAAGATGAAGGGGGGTTGTCATTGCGGGGCGTTAGCAGTGTCACCAGAGGGCAGGGGCGTGCGTCCTTAAGTCGGCTCCTGCTCCTCTTTGCGGCAGCAGTTGCGCCCCTGCTTCTTGGCCAGATAGAGGGCGGTGTCGGCTCGTCTAACCATCTTCTCTACAGTGTCATGGCTGCCCTTGCTGGCGCTGATCCCGATACTGATGGTGAAGGGAGATCTCAAGAGCTCCGTCCAGTGCATGGTGCTGGGATTCGATGGCTAGCCTGATCCGCTCGGCGCTTGCCCAGGCGAGCTCGAGGGAGGTTTCCGGCAGCAGCACGATAAACTCCTCGCCACCCCAGCGACCCAGCATGTCCACCTCCCGCAGCTGTTTTCTGATGCGTTTCACCAGACTCAGGATCGCCAAATCCCCCTGCTGATGGCCAAAGGTATCGTTGACTTCCTTGAAGTGGTCGATATTGATCAGCAGCAGGCTCATGGTATGGCCAAAACGCTGACAGCGTTGCATCTCGGCGTTGACCAGCTCGTTGAAGCGGCGCCGGTTGGCAATGCCGGTCAGGGGATCCGTGGTGGCAGCGACCTTCAACTCCTCCACCAGTCGGGCTCGCTCCGAGATATCCCGCAAGATGGCGGTCATCTCGGTGGTCGGGCCCAGATTGATCTTGGCGATGGTCACCTCCAGCGGAAATTCGCTGCCGTCGCGGCGCAGACCCATCACCGAGGCGCGGGCATGCATCGGGCGCGAATTGATGGGGGAGCTGCTGAAGGCTTTGAAATAGGTTTCGTGATTGGCGCGAAAACGCTGGGGAAGCAGGGTTTCCAGCCGCTTGCCGAGATAGCTTTCGTCGATGCCGAACATCTCGCAAGCGGCGGTATTGATAAGCTCGATGCGTGACTCGCTGCTGACACTGATGATGCCGTCATAGGCGGAGTTGACCACCGCTTCGAAGCGACGGCGACTGGTGGTGAGCGCCTCTTCCAGCTGCATCCTGGCGGTGATGTCGATGGCGGTCACGATGATCCGGTTGATCCGTGCCTGCTCGGGGATGATGGGGGAGAGAATAAAGCGCCACCAACTGGTGCGCGAGAGGCTGTCGATGGGCAGCTCGCTCTCGAGCCCGGTCTGCATGCGCACACATTCGTGCATTGGCGGCTCGATGGTATTGGTGATGTAGCGGGGAAACATCTCGCTCAGCTGTTTGCCAATGCTGCCAAGGACATCCAGCTCGAACGCCTTGGCAAAAGTATCGTTGGCAGAGACCAGCACAAAGTGATCATCCTTGTCGAGGCTGAACACCGCCACGGCAGCGCCGATGGCGTCGAGAGATGACTTTATGTCGGCATGGGAACCCTGTGTAAACATGCGACCTCCACGGCGAATAACATATTGATATTCAGTATAGTGTGGTCGTTTGGCTAACTACTCTTCGATATCCAGCAACACCAGAATGGCGCTGTCGCCACCCCATTCGCGGGGGGCCTGATGGAAGGCGCGAACATTGGGGTGCTGGGCCAGCCAGCTGGGAATGCGCTGCTTGAGAATATGTTTGCCGATGCCATGCATCACCGAGGCGACGTGAATGTTCTCTTTCTGGCAGAGGGTGAGCAGGGCGGCCAGCTCCTGTTTTGCCTGCTGCTGGTTCATGCCGTGCAGATCCAGGTAGATCTCCGGCGGATAAATGCCCCGCTTGAGCTTTTTCAGCTCAAATTTTGACACATCTTCCCGCACGTAACGGGTCGGCCCATCGTCGTCGAGATGGGGCTGATACTCATCGCTGAAATAGTGGTCAACCCCAAGCTTTTCGCGGGTTTCGCGCAATTCGCGTTTCTGCTTGACCGGGCGTAACTCGGCCCTTATGGTATCTTGCTTGATTTTCCGGGTACCTTTTATCGCATCGCGGAACAGCAGGGTTTCCTCGTCTGTCGGTGAGGGCGTTTTTTTCATCAGATGCTCATGTATTAGGTATGCGTCTTGCCCGCAACGTAAACGGGGCTCGGGCCGGATATTACTCGACTTGGAGGTGGATTTGGACAAGATATTTATCGATGAGGTGGTTGCCGAGATGCACACCATCCAGGACATGTTGCGTTGGGCCATGAGTCGTTTCAACGACGCCGGGATTTTTTACGGTCATGGAACCGACAACGCCTGGGATGAAGCTGTGCAGCTGGTACTGCCCGCGTTACATCTGCCACCGGATGTAGACCCGGCCATGCGCCACTCCCGTCTGACCAGCAGCGAGCGTCACCGTATCGCTGAACTGATTATCCGCCGCGTACAGGAGCGGGTACCGGCCGCCTATCTGACCAACAAGGCCTGGTATGCCGGTTGGGAGTTCTACGTGGACGAGCGGGTGCTCATCCCCCGTTCCCCCATTGCGGAGATGGTGGCCAACCGTTTCGCGCCCTTCCTCAAACATGAACCGACCCGGATCATGGACCTGTGCACCGGCTCAGGTTGCATCGCCATCATCATGGCCCACGAGTTCCCGGAAGCGGAAGTTGATGCCATTGATATCAGCGTTGATGCGCTGAACGTGGCTGAGCGCAACATCAACGATCACGGGCTGGAGCAGCAGGTCATTCCGATCCGCTCCGATCTGTTCCGCGATCTGCCGGCGGGCGACAAATACGATCTCATCGTCTCCAACCCGCCCTATGTGGACTCCGAAGACATGTCGGATCTGCCGGAAGAGTTCCGTCATGAGCCCGAGCTGGCGCTGGCGTCCGGCTCCGATGGTCTCAAGTTGACCAAGCGTCTGCTGGCCCATGCCGCCGATTTCCTCAAGGATAACGGTGTGCTGGTGGTTGAAGTAGGCAACAGCATGATCCATCTGGAAGCCCAGTTCCCCGAGATCCCCTTTACCTGGGTTGAATTCGAAAACGGCGGTCACGGCGTCTTTGTGATGACCCGTGAAGAGCTGGTGCAGTATCAGGATCATTTCGCCATCTACAAGAACTAAGCAGGAGCGCGCATGGCAGGGAACAGTTTTGGTCAACTCTTTCGGGTCACTACCTTTGGCGAGAGCCACGGCCTGGCGCTGGGCGCCGTGGTCGATGGTTGCCCGCCTGGGCTGGAGATCAGCGAAGCGGATCTGCAGGGGGATCTGGATCGGCGCAAGCCCGGCACTTCCCGCTACACCACGCCGCGCCGCGAGCCGGACGAGGTGAAGATCCTCTCCGGGGTGTTCGAGGGCAAGACCACCGGCACCTCCATCGGGCTGCTCATCGAGAATACCGATCAGCGCTCCAAGGATTACTCCGATATCAAGGATCTGTTCCGGCCGGGTCATGCTGACTACACCTACCACCAGAAGTATGGTCAGCGGGACTATCGTGGCGGTGGTCGCTCATCTGCCCGCGAGACCGCGATGCGAGTGGCGGCGGGGGCGATTGCCAAGAAGTACCTGAAACAGGTACATGGCATCGAGATCACCGGTTTTCTCTCCCAGCTCGGCCCCATCAAGGCTGAGGCGTTTGACGCGGCGCAGATTGAGCAGAATCCCTTCTTCTTCCCCGATGCGGGCAAGCTGGAAGCGCTCGATCAATACATGCGCGACCTGAAAAAAGAGGGCAACAGTATCGGTGCCAAGGTGCAGGTCATTGCGCGCAATGTGCCGGTGGGCCTGGGTGAGCCGGTGTTTGATCGTCTCGACGCCGACATTGCCCATGCCATGATGGGCATCAATGCGGTGAAAGGGGTGGAGATCGGTGATGGCTTTGCGGTGGTGGAGCAAAAAGGCTCCGAGCATCGCGACGAGATGACCCCGGCGGGCTTTGCCAGCAACCATGCGGGTGGCATTCTGGGCGGCATCTCGTCGGGTCAGGATATTGTGGTGAGCATGGCGCTCAAACCGACCTCCAGCATCACTGTGCCGGGCAAGACCATCAATACCGAAGGTGAGGCAATCGAGATGATCACCAAGGGGCGTCACGATCCCTGTGTCGGCATTCGCGCCGTGCCCATCGCCGAAGCCATGCTGGCGCTGGTGTTGATGGATCACCTGCTGCGCCATCGTGCCCAGAATCAGGGGGTGTTGACCCATACCCCACAGCTGCGTTGATCGCTCTTGCTGCACATCGACTGATCGCACCCTGTTCAGGGTGCTGGTTCGTCAACCAAATCAAAGGCGACCTTCGGGTCGCCTTTGTTCTTATGCTCTGCGGTACTTCTATCACTCGTCGGTTATCAAGAGTGATCAGCGTCCTGCGGATCGGCATCGAGACGGCAGTTGGGGGGAGAGAACTTCCCATGGTGTTTGGGCATAGCGTGAATGGCCTCGTTGACCTTGAGGAGCTGCTCTTCGCTCATGCTGTTTTTGGCAAACATCAGGCTGACCGGCTGATGGTGCAGCAACAGCTGACAACTGATAAACCCCTCGGCGCCCAATTGGGAGAGCCGATAGCGTGCATATTGCCACTCCATAATGATGCCATCGAGACGGCGGGCCAGCAGCAGTTCGATTAGTCGATCATCGGCATTGTACTCGGTCGCCCCCTTGAGGGCAGGACACTCGTCCATTTGATGAATGGGGCGAGTACCGCGCAGTTTGCCAATTTTGAGCTCCTTGTTGTGGCACAGTTTGGACAAGGTATCGAGCTTTCCCCAGCGATCCTGATGGCCTGGAATCGGGTTATTACTCAACAGCACATAGGCGCTCTGGCGATAGGGTGCAGAGAAGCGGGCATACTTCTGCCGCTCCGGCAGGGGGAGGGCGGCCATCGCCACATCCAGCTGATCGTGCTCCACCAGATGGAGTGCCCGCGCCCAGGGGATCTCACGAAATTTGGGGGCAAAGCCCGCCTGGGTGAGGATCTGGCGAGTCAGGCTGACATCCAGCCCGTCCAGCTCACCCCTGTTGTTGATTTGACTGAAGGGGGGCCAGTGGCTCCAGGCCACGGTCAGGGTCTGACTGGCCTGCAGGGAAGGGGTCAGCAAAAGCAGCAGCAGGCAGAGCTTGGCCTGCCAGTTGCCGTGGGGACGATATTGCGTGCTCATAGCTTAACCTCGTTATTCTGCTTTTTGTTCTCTGCTATCCCGTGCGCCTGCGACCCGCGCATCACGATGGCGGGACAGGTAATAAGTTGTCAGTTAATAGTGTGGTGCGTGCTTCACTGGTCAACGGGATTATTCGGTGGAGAGCAGAGGGCTTTTCTGTGCGTGCTGGGAGGAGCATCACATTTTTCTCGTTTATCCGGCACAACTCCGTTAGACTGCGCCCCTATTCTTTCCCCTTTGCTCTGCTCCCCGGGGAAATCGTTGTGTTCTCAACAGGCCCGAGTCTGGCGAGATGGCATCGGCTCAGCAGAGGAGCCCCATCCCGGATTGTCGGCGCCCCTATCCCTAGCAGGTAACTATGAGTTTTACTTCCCTCGGTCTGGCCGAACCCTTGTTGCGTGCCGTTGCCGAACAAGGCTACGACACCCCGTCTCCCATTCAGCAACAAGCGATCCCCGCCGTTCTGGCTGGCCGCGATCTGATGGCGGCGGCCCAAACAGGGACCGGCAAGACCGCAGGCTTTACCCTGCCGATGCTGCAACGTCTGATGGAGAGCAAGCGCAAGGTCTCTCCGAACCGCGTCCGTGCGCTGGTACTGACCCCGACGCGCGAGCTGGCCGCCCAGGTGGGCGAGAGCGTGCGCAACTATGGCAAGCATCTGCCCCTGCGCAGCCACGTGGTATTCGGTGGCGTGAGCATCAACCCGCAGATGATGGCGACTCGCCGTGGTCTGGACGTGCTGGTGGCCTGTCCTGGCCGTCTGATCGATCTCTACAACCAGAATGCCGTCAAGTTTGACGAAGTGGAGATCCTGGTACTGGACGAAGCGGATCGCATGCTCGACATGGGCTTTATCCGCGACATCCGCCGCATCCTGACCCTGCTGCCGAAGAAGCGCCAGAACCTGCTCTTCTCCGCCACCTTCGCCGATGAAATTCGCGAGCTGGCCACTGGCCTGCTGGACAACCCGGCTGTCATTGAAGTTGCCCCGCGCAACAGTACCGCCGAGCGTATCGAGCAGCTGGTGCACCCGTGCGACAAGGCCAACAAGATTGCCCTGCTGAGCCACCTGATCTCCAGCAACAACTGGCAGCAGGTGCTGGTCTTTACCCGTACCAAGCACATCGCCAACCGCGTTGCCGAGAAGCTTGAAAAAGACGGCATCAGTGCTGCCGCCATTCACGGCAACAAGAGCCAGGGCGCCCGTACCCGCGCGCTGGCCGGTTTCAAGGATGGCAGTGTGCGCGTGATGGTGGCGACCGACATCGCGGCCCGTGGCCTCGATATCGACAAGCTGCCGCAGGTAGTGAACTTCGAGCTGCCGAACGTGGCGGAAGATTACGTGCACCGTATCGGTCGTACCGGTCGTGCCGGCGCGGCCGGTCACGCCATCTCGCTGGTGGCTGCAGATGAAGGGAAGCTTATCAAGGCGATCGAGCGTCTGACCAAGCAGAACATTCCGTGCGAGCAGGTGGCCGGTTTTGAAGCTTCCCGCGAGACCCTCGACAACATCGCCCGTGGTATCGGCGCGCCGCTGCGCAAAGAGCCACGGGATCCGAGCGAGCAGCGCCGTGCACCGCGTCCGCAAGGTCAAGGTCAGCGTCAGGGGGCCGGTCGTTCCGCCTCCAATGGCAATGCGGGTGGTACACGTACCGGTAACGGTGGCAAGCCCAAGCCGCAAGGTGGTCAGCGTCCGGCTGATGGCGCTGGCAAACCGGCTCAGGCCCGTCGTCCACGTCGCTCTACCCACAACCAGTAAGCGGCTCGGGAGCTTGACTCCCCAGCTGTGCGGTTGACTGAAAAAGCCCTGCCAATCTGGCAGGGCTTTTTGTTTTTTCAGCCATGTAATCGGCACTGTGTGGTGCTGCGAGAACAGCGCTAGATGGCGGAGAGGTACTGCTTTTGCATTGCCAGCCAGCGGCCGTTATTGATAAACGCCAGCTGTACCTTGAGCAGGGCTGCAATTTCCGCTCGGTGCTTTTTATCGAGGTAGAGAAAGACCTGCTCTTTGGTGATCTTCTGCCAGGGGAACGCCAGTGCAGGTTGAGAGGCGGGGCGCATCTTGATGAGCCAGTCCACTTTGCCTCGATGCAGTTGGGCAAGCCCTTGCTTCTCATCGTTCAACCAGATGACCTGATAGTTGCCGAGGAAGCGCTCGCACCACTGGATGCCACGCAGGCAGCCAATCACGGTACCCTCGGCAGGGGGCCAGCTCGGGTTATCCCGTGGCTGACCATAAATCGCCGTCTCCGAGATGGGGGCACCGATCTGCAGCAAGTGGGGATAGGTCTGATCAAAGCCCTTGATCCGGGCCATATCGCCATCGACGGCATGGTCTGCCTCAATCAATTTTTCGCAGCGGGCATAGGTGCAGGGGATCAACTGAAAGTCGATGCCGGCTCGGCCAAACCAGTCATGAATAAAAGGGCGCAATATCGCAGTGTGCTCGACCGCTGCCGCCAGCTTTAGCGGGGTTGCGTGGGCAACGTGAGTCAGCCCGACAAGCAGTAACCAGCCAATCCACTTCATATCGCACTCCTGAATCGGGCTTGTTTAAGCAGAACTGTTGCGACTATCTGTGCAGTGAAGAATAGCCGATTGGGATGGCTGCCAGACCGCTTCGCCAGCAATTCGTGACGGCCGGGTCAGGGGTGCAGGGCAGTGATCAGGATATGGACGGTGCTCACCAGGATCACAGTGAAGGTCAGCCCCATTCCCACCACCCGATAACGGAAGTTCTCCGGCGTGCGGCTCATGCCAAAGGCGTGGCAGAGACGGCCAAGCAGCAAGGCACTCCCCAGCAAATGAACCAGCCAGGGGGCATGGCTGCCGGCTTCGATGAAATAGATCAGCAGCAGGGCGAGGGGGACATACTCGGCAAAGTTGGCGTGTACCCGCATGGCGCGCAACATGGCGGGGTCATCCCCATGCCCCAGCGCCACCTTGCGGCTATGGCGGGTGCGAATGGTACGAATGCTCAGCAACACAAACAACAGGGCGAGCAGGGCCGCGTAAACAGGCAGTATGGTCATGGTATCTGGCTCCTTGTGTGATGATAACGAGTGGCTGGTGTTCAGAGACGCGATATTGCTCGGCATCTCAATGGCTTGCCTTGAGGGTAGCAGCAAACTGCCTTAGCACGACCGTCATCCACTCACTCGCCATCTGCCAAGCGCAGGCGCAAACAAACAGCCCTGCCGAAGTGGCAGGGCTGTATTTTGACCGTGTTGATGGTGGGCTGCGCCCCGTCATTACCCCTCGTAAGGGAGGGAGGAGTGGTGCAGCACGATGCGCACCTTGCCATCATCCCCCTTCTTGAAACCCCAGGTCTTGTCGACAGTGGTCTCCTTGTTATCTCGATCTACCAGATGTACCTTGCCCATGGTCAGCGCCATGTCGCCGTTGATATAGACGGCGGCATTGTCATAGCGATAGCTCTGCCAGTTTTTCAGGGCGAACCCTTTGTCGGTGGGGTAGGCGCTGTTGTTGCCGACAAAGTAGGCCAGCGCCCCCTCGCGGTTGGTGCGGAAGGTCTGCTCGCCACCGGCAAGAGTGGGTTTGAACAGCACCGGCCCCTGCTGGTAGCCATAAGCGCTGTCGAGCACCGACTCGGCAGTCGCCTTGGCGCGCTCAATCCCACCGGCGCGATAGTCATCGCTGATCTTGATAAGCGCCGTGCCCCAACTATCCTGCGCGGCCTTGATCTCCGCCTCGGTAATATTGTTGTTGGCGATTTCGGCGGCGCTAAGTGCGCCGCTGGCGGCAAGCAGGATGAGGGCAAGGGTGCTCTTCTTGAGGTGCAACATCATTGTTTTCAAACTCCTGAACGCGATAAACGAGCGGGCAGTGTAGCGAAGGGGCATGAACGGTTTTTGAACTGATTATTCAGGGTTGGGTAGTAAAAAGGTCGGTATATAGCTGAAGGTTTGGGGGGGGCATGGCTGATGGAGGGGTTAAGAGCTGGTGTTAATGTGCTTGCATATTCTCATTCGCTCCACAGCTGATTATTATCAAAAGACTGAACGAAACCAGCATGACAAATAACTTTTCACTCACTAAGCTGATATGCGTTTGATATAATCCCAGTCAAAATATAATGATGTTGAGACTCGGTAAATTACAAATAGATAACATTATTATTGGTTGCTATGAGGTATTGTTGGCGTTTTTGTGATATGAAGTTTTTGATAGCAAATCAATCATAACGAGAAAAATGGAACCATCTTGGCTTTCCAATATTTAGTGGGTATTAAATGGTATTTTTAACTAACTTTAAAAATTGGAGATTGGGTAAATGGCTTGGGAAGATACACCACCTGAAATTTTGCGACTCGCAACATTCTTGAATGATTTTTATAAAGAGTCTGATAGAGGGGCTGTGTTGATGGCAGGCTCTATTCTTGATGAGGTGCTCGCGGGTATGATTTCTGCCTTTCTTATAGACTCTACAGAAAGTAAAAAATTACTTGAAGGATTTAATGCTCCTTTAGGTACATTTAGTTCTCGCATTCTGGCCGCGTATTCACTTGGACTAATAGAAGAACAAGAGTTTTCTGAAGTTGAGGCAATACGGAAAATTCGAAATATGTATGGACATGCTTGGAATGGCATTGATTTTAATCATCCTAAGGTAATGGCCCAGCTTGAAAAGTTACCTTTTAGTGATGAGACCGCTCGTGTGCGACTAAATCATACCGTAGCTAATTTATTGGGTGATTGGTTATGGCGAGAAAGTTACATCATAGAAGAGAAAAGGAAGATGCGTACTTGGCCAAATAAATCCGGTTTTGGACGTCACCATTCGAAAAAATGAATTAAATGGAGTTAGTTGAGTGTAAAAAGCCCCGCCAATCAGATTGGCGGGGCTTGGCTATTTGGGGCATTCAGTATCGGGGATTACAGCGCTGGCAACATTCCAAGGCTGACGCTGATCTGTACGCCAACAATCAGCACGCCCATGGCGGCGGCTACTCCCAGCGCCACCACGCCACCCGGGGCACGGTAGTGGTGGGCGGGCGCCTGCTTGCGGCTCTGCCATACCAGCGCCACCGGCAGCAGCACCGCGAGGATCGCCAGCGCAATGGCAGCGTATCCGAGGGCCATGATAAAGCCCTGCGGGAAGTAGAGGGCAAACAGCAATGGCGGCACAAAGGTGATGAGGCCGGTCTGGGTGCGGCCCTGCCAGTTGTCCTTGCGGCGGGTCACCTTGGCCATAAAGTCGAACAGCCCCAGTGTCACCCCGAGGAAGGAGGTGGCGAGAGCCAGATCGGCAAACAGGTGCATCGCCTGATTAAACGCAGGCCAGCTCACCAGCTTGCCGACGTTGGCCAGCAGGCTGTCCAGCGCGCCGCCGGTTTGCAGCAGGGCTTGCTGGCCGAGCAGACCGAGGATCGCCACCTGCCACAGCACGTAGAGGATCAGCGGCAGGGCTGAGCCCCAGACAAAGACCCGACGCAACTGCTTGGGGCAGTCACCGAGGTAAAGCATCACGCTCGGAATGGAGCCGTGAAAGCCAAACGAGGTGAAGATGACCGGCAGGCCCGCCAGCAACAGGCCCTGACCCAGCGGCATCGAGAGCAGATGCTGTCCTTCGGTGCGGGGCAGCAGCAACGCCAGCACCACCACCATGATCACCAGTTTGACAGTGAACATCAGCCGGTTGAGGTAATCCACCGAGCGGGTGCCGACACAGACCATGCCGCCAAACAGCAGAGTAAAGGCCCATGCCGCCTGCTCTTGGCTGAGGGTCATGCCGGCATCGACCAGCGCCTGTGCCAGCAGGCTGCTGCCGCCGCTGATGTAGGCGGAGGCCAGCGAGTAGAACAGCATCAGGATACAGAAGGAGGCGATGCGCTTGCCCCAGGGGCCGAGCAGATGATCCGCCAGCTGGTGCAGGTACCACTTGCCGGTGTTGAGGCTTGCCTCCACTTGCAGCATGGCGGTGAAGGCCATCAGGGCCCAGAGGCCGACCATCAACATCAGGGTGGCGGGGCCGCCGAGGGAGGAGGAGGCCAGCGGCAGGGCCAGCATGCCGGCACCTATGGTGGTGCCGGCAATCAACAGGGTACAACCCAGAGTTTTGGTATTCATGTTATCCATCCGAACGTAGCGGTGTCAGTGCAAACAGGCGATGTCAGCATTGACGTCAACAAAAGGGGGCCGATTGGCGTTATCAGAAGGTGCCTCCGGTGATAGGGCCGGAGGCTAGCAATATCGGAACGGGAACATCTGTACCTAAAACCTGTCAGTTGTAAAATATGGTTGCCACGTTAGCGGATCGAAATAGCGGAAACAACCCCTTTTATACGGATCATGTGCTGGCTTGTGGCAACAAGTGGAAATAAATGATGACAGTGGTAGCTAATTGCAGAAAAAAGCACCGAAAAAATGACTAGCAGGGGCTCATTGATACAGGTCAGCCAAGTGGTTGCTGCACGGATGGGGGAGTGCCTTGTCGTGGCGTTGGCGTTTAGTTGCGGGGTGAAAGGAGTGTTGAGGCCGGTTGTTTAGTCGGCCAGACGGTAGAAACAGCAAAGCGGACGGGTAGGGTTGTGGGGAAAAACAATAAGGCAGCCAATCCTGGCAGCCTTATTGTCATCTGTTCGCTTTACCCACCCATTGACAGCAAATCGGGTCTGCTGCGGTCAGGTTAGCGACGGCGCTTGAGGGTGCGGCTCACATAGTGCAGCCCGCTCTGGTAGTCGCCGTTCACCGCCTTGAGCGCCAGCTCCAGCGCCTGGCTCGCCAGCGCGTCGTGCTTCTGAGGCAGGGAGTTGATGCCAAAGGGGAGGAAGTCGAGCAGCCGATCGTCCCCGAAGGTGGCCATGGCGAGCTGGCTCATATCGATCTCTTGCTCCAACAGGTAGTCGAGTACCCCCTCCATCAGGATATAGGAGGTAGTGATCAGTGCCTCGGGTAGCTGACCCAGCTGCAGGTGCAGATCCTTGATCAGGCGATACCCCTCAAGGCGGGAGAAGTGATCCCCTTCGCACAGATGGCGAGCCGCGCTGTGACTGGCGACCGCCTGCTCGAAACCGGCTTTGCGCTCCTGACTAATCGTGAGTGCTGGCAGCGCGGTGATCAAGGCGATATGGCGCAGAGTCGGGGTGAGCAGGGAGCTGGTGAGATCAAAGCTCGCTTTCTCGTTTTCACTGGCGACGGTGACGAACTTGTCGGCGGCCATCGCCCGGTCGATGGCGAGGATCTGGCTGCCTTGCGCCTGCAATTTGCCGTAGAAGGGGTCGTCTGGCGGCAGGCAACTGGCCACCAGCAGGGCGTCCACATGGCGGCTCACCAGCATATGGGCCAGCTCTTTTTCTGTGGCGGGCTCATCTTCCGAGCAGACGATGAGCAGCTGATAGCCCTGCGCCCGGGCCCCCTGTTCCAGCCGTTTGGCCAGCTTGGCGTAACTGGCGTTCTCAAGGTCGGGCAGGATAAAGCCGAGGGTCTTGGTCTGGCCGCCACGCAGGGAGGCTGCGCGGCTGTCCGGCTGATAGTTGTGGGCGGTGACCACGGCCATCACCTTGTCGCGGGTGGCCTGGCTGATGCGGTATTGGTCGGCCTTGCCATTGATCACATAGCTTGCCGTGGTGCGCGAGACACCGGCGAGGGCGGCGATTTCGTCCAGTTTCATCATATTGGCTCTGTTTGAGTTGCAAGGCCCACGGTCACTGCCGGGTGAGGGCACCGAAAAGTGTGCGCGGGATCATATCATTGAAAAGCACTCTTTGTGGGTACTTGATCAATTCGCTGAAACGATTCAGTCTGAGTGTAAGTGAAACGATTCAGTCTGTCAGCAACGAAGAGACCCAGTGGCCTGAAAATCAGGCCCCGATCACAGTGAACCGTGTTCAGGTCTATTGTCAGCTGGCGAGTTATCCGAATGTTCAATTGTGACGTACCGGCGTGGCCGGAACCTGATGGAGAGTCTCTATGTTGAAGTTGGCGCGAGAGCAGATCTTGCTGGGGCAGTCGGTGGCGACCAAGTCGGACGCCATTGCCCTGCTGGCAGGCAAACTGACCGAAGCCGGTCTGGTGGAAGCGGGCTATGTGGATGGGATGCTGGCCCGTGAAGCGCAGCATGCCACCTATCTTGGCAGTGGCATCGCCATTCCCCACGGCACCACCGATACCCGTCATCTGGTGAAGAGCACAGGCGTCATGGTGGCCCAGTTCCCCAATGGTATCGAGTGGGATGAGGGGCAGATCGCCTATGTCGCCATCGGCATCGCCGCCAAGTCCGACGAGCATCTGGGCATTTTGCGCCAGCTTACCCATGTGCTGGGTGACGAGCAGGCGGCAGCTCAGCTCAAAGAGGCCACCGATGCCGACACCATCATCAACATCCTGACCGGCGCCACTGACGCCAAAGAGGTGCAATACCTGACCCTGGCTGACTTCCCGGCCGATGATCGCGATCAACTGCTGCTGGGAGCAGCCGCCCGCGCCAAATCGGCGGGCTGGGGCGATGCCGCCATGGTGAGCGCGCTGCTGGCAAGCGAACCTGCCTATCTGGGCGAGGGCGTCTGGCTCGCCCGCGCCAATGTTCAGCAAACAGCATCGGCCCAGACTGGCTGGGTGCTGGCCACCCCGAGCAGCGAACTTCGCGCAGGGGAGCTGCCGGTCAGCGCCATGCTGCTGCTGTGCGCCGCAGATAGCAGCCATCTGCCGCAACTGGAGAATCTGGCCAAACTGGCGGCTGCCGGCCAACTCGCTACGCTGGCGGGCGGCGAGGGACTGGCCATGCTGCAAGCAGGCCCCGCGAGCGGTCTTTCCGAAACCTTCACCATCATCAATCCCCACGGCTTGCACGCTCGTCCCGGCGCCATGCTGGTCAAGGTGGCCAAAGAGTTTGAATCCGACATCCGGGTGGCCAATCTGGATGGCAGCGGCGAAGCGGTTTCCGCCAAGAGCCTGATGAAAGTGATCGGTCTTGGGGTCAAATGCGGGCACCGTCTGGCGTTTCGCGCCGAAGGGGCTGATGCCGAAGCGGCTCTCAAGGGGATCGGTGAGGCCATCGCCGCTGGTCTCGGCGAGGGGGCGCATTAATGAAGATTGTTACCATCACCCTCAATCCGGCCCTTGATCTCACTACTCGCCTCGAGGCGATGAGCCTCGGTGAGGTCAATCTGGTGAGCGAGGCCAACCTGCGTGCCGCAGGCAAGGGGATCAACGTCGCCATGGTGCTCAAGGACTTGGGCCGCGAGGTGGGCGTCACCGGCTGGCTGGGCGCAGACAATGAGCAGAGCTTTGTCTCCCTGTTTGCAGAGCGTGCGCTGGATGATCACTTTGTCCGTGTCGCGGGCAGCACCCGCATCAACGTCAAGATTTCCGAGCAGTCCGGTCGGGTCACCGATCTCAACTTGCCGGGGCTCACCATCCAGCAAGGGGAAGTGTGCGCGCTGGAGCAGGCCATCGACAAATTGGCACCTCACGCCGAGTGGTTCGTGCTGGCGGGCAGCCTGCCCAAAGGGGTGGCCCCCGATTACTGCGCCCATCTGATCCGCCTGCTCAAGGCCAAGGGCAAGCAGGTGATCTTCGATTGCAGCGGTGCGGCGTTAAGCGAAGGGATCAAGGCGGCGCCGACCCTGGTCAAACCCAATCTGGAGGAGCTGAGCCAATGGGCTGGTCGCCCCATCAAGACCCTGAGCGAGCAGGCCGAGTGTGCCCGCGCGCTGCAGGCGAGCGGGATCCCCAACGTGGTGATCTCCAACGGCGCCGATGGCCTCATCTGGTTTGCCCCGGATGCCGTTTGGCAAGCCATTCCACCGCGGATGCAGGTGGTCAGCACGGTTGGTGCTGGCGATTCTCTGGTGGCAGGTCTCGCCCATGGTCTGAGCCTTGGCTGGGCGCCGGAGCAGACCCTGCGGCTGGCCACCGCCGTCTCGGCCTTGGCGGTCAGTCAGGTGGCGGTCGGCTTTGACGATATCAATATGCTCAACCCCTTACTTGAACAGGTGCGCGTAGAGCGTCTGGATGCGCTGGCACCGGTTCAGTGCAATACCCCCTCAATGGAAAACTCAGGAGATGCCCAATGAAAGCAATCTTGGTTACGGCTTGCCCGGCGGGCATTGCCACCAGCTTTCTCGCTGCAAAACGGATAGAACAGCAGGCCAAATTGGCTGGCTGGGAACTCACCCTCGACGTCGGCTCCAGCGTGCAGCCCCGCCAAGTACCGAGCAAGGAGCAGATTGCTGCCGCCGATCTGGTGCTGGTTGTCGCCAGTGCCCCAGTGGATCTCGCTGCCTATGATGGCAAGCGAGTCTATCAGGGCAGCATGGATGTCGCCCTGCAGGATCCCGCTGCCTTGCTGGAAGCTGCCACCAGCGGTGCCAGCGTCTATCGTCATCAAGCCGCGCCCGCTGCCGCCAAACCGGCCGCCGCTGGCAAGCGCATCGTGGCGGTGACTGCCTGTCCGACCGGGGTGGCTCACACCTTTATGTCGGCAGAAGCGCTGGAGACCATGGCCAAACAGCTGGGTTATCAGATCCGCGTCGAGACCCAAGGTTCGGTCGGTGCCCAGAACGCCCTGACTGCCGAGGAGATTGCATCTGCCGATCTGGTGTTCCTCGCCACCGATATCGAGGTGGACATGGCCCGTTTCGACGGCAAGCCGGTCTATCGCACCAGCACAGGGGCGGCACTGAAGAAAACCCGCGCCGAGCTCGACAAGGCGTGGAACGAGGCGACACTCTATCGCCACAGCGGCGCCAGCCAACCCAAGAAAGAGGAAAAAGCTGGCCCCTACAAGCATCTGTTGACCGGGGTCTCCTTTATGCTGCCCATGGTGGTGGCGGGCGGCCTGATCATCGCGCTCTCGTTCGTGTTTGGTATCGAGGCGTTCAAGGTGGAAGGCACCCTGGCCGCCGCCCTGATGAAGATCGGTGGCGGCTCTGCCTTTGCCCTGATGATCCCGGTGCTGGCCGGCTACATTGCCTACTCCATCGCTGATCGCCCGGGTCTCGCTCCCGGCATGATCGGCGGCATGCTGGCAAGCTCGCTGGGCGCCGGTTTCCTTGGCGGCATCGTCGCCGGTTTTCTGGCCGGTTACAGCGCCAAGTACCTGAGCGACAGGGTGCGCCTGCCGGTGACCCTGGAAGCGCTCAAGCCCATCCTGATCATTCCGCTCTTTGCCAGCCTCTTTACCGGTCTGGTGATGATATACGTGGTGGGTGGCCCGGTGGCCGGCATCATGAATGCCATGACCACCTTCCTCAACAACATGGGCTCTGCCAACGCTGTGCTGCTGGGTGTCATCATCGGCGCCATGATGTGCTTCGACATGGGTGGCCCGGTCAACAAGGCAGCCTACGCCTTCGGGGTCGGCCTGCTGGCCTCCAAAACCTACGCCCCCATGGCTGCCGTGATGGCCGCCGGCATGGTGCCGGCGCTGGGGATGGGGATCGCCACCTTCCTGGCCCGCGCCAAGTTCATCAAGGCGGAACAGGAAGCGGGCAAGGCCTCCTTCGTGCTGGGTCTGTGCTTTATCTCCGAGGGGGCCATCCCGTTTGCCGCCAAGGATCCGATGCGGGTCATCCCGGCCTGCATGGTCGGCGGCGCCCTGACCGGTGCGCTCTCCATGCTGTTCGGTTGCGAGCTGATGGCTCCCCACGGCGGTCTGTTCGTGCTGTTCATCCCGCACGCCATCAGCAATGTCATGATGTATATCGTGGCCATTGCAGCAGGCTCGCTGCTGACCGGTGTCTCCTACGCCATGCTCAAGCGCGGCGAAGAGCAGGCCAAGCTGGCCACGGCATAAGCCTCGCCACCCGGCAAGACGTCATAACCAAGAGCGGCCTGTGGGCCGCTTTTTGTTTTGTCGGGAGGATAGGTAACCTGTGAGGGGAAGATAGGGAGTGGTTAAAACTCCCAGCCTTGTTGTTCTGGCAACTGGGGTTGCGCTCCTTCCAGCGCTTTGCGCCGCGCAGCCTCAACCCGCGCCTTGCGGGCGCGACACAGACGCATTACATCCTGTTGCTGGGCCGGGCTCATTTTCTGCCAGTTGAAACGCTCCTCGCGATTGCGCAGGCATCCTTTGCAATAGCCCTTGTTGTTCACCTCGCAGACCCCGATACAGGGGCTCTGCAACGGAAATATTTCGAGCTGTTCCATCCATTACCTCGCATATCCTGTCACCTTGTTATAACCCAGCATCCTCCCTTTGGAGAAATCTCTCTTCAAGTGATTGATGTCGTTTGCTTTCCCCCTGCAAATTTGGCATCTTGCCGCCGAGCAGGACTCTTGGTGTTAAATGAGGACATATGAACAAACACGGATTCTGGCTGACCGCGATAGTGCTGGGGTTGGCCGGGTGTGCGGGTAACTCTGACAAAGCAGAGGTGCCAAAAAAACAGACTGATGACAGATGTTTTCTCAACTGCGAGGTGCCGGAAAATCTGGGCAAGCAGTATCTGGACGGTACCTTGCCGGGGGATCTGGTGCGGGTCGAGCGGGTCAACAGTCGTGCCAGTGCCGATTACAGCAAGTTTGGCCCCCAGAGTCGCATTGTCATGCAGCGTTCAGGGCGGATGGCGAGCCGTTATGGCGAGCTCTATCACCAGCTCTCCCGCTGGGTGGCGGGCGGCGGCAATCCTGCCGACATCACCCGTTACGGCATCAGCCTGGCTCAGCTGGGCGGCGCCGATCGCATGGGTAACGTGCTCTTTACCGGCTACTACTCGCCGGTGCTGGAGGTGCGTCACCGCCCGGATGCCGAGTATAAGTACCCCATCTATGCCATGCCCAACTGCGGCAGCCGTTGTCCGACCCGGGCACAGATCCACCAGGGCGCCCTTGCCAACCGCGGGTTGGAGCTGGGTTACAGCAAATCCCTTATCGACAACTTCCTGATGGACGTACAGGGATCGGGCTTTGTTCACTACGGTGACGACGATAGGCTGCAATATCTGGGTTACAGCGGCAAGAACGGCCACGGTTACGTCAGTATCGGCCGGGTACTGATCGACCGCGGTGAAGTACCCAAGGAGCAGATGTCGATGAAGGCCATCAAGGAGTGGGCCAACCGTCAACCGGAGGAGAGCGTCAAGGAGCTGGTGGAGCAGAACCCCTCCTATGTCTTCTTCGAGCGTCGACCCACCAATGACGTGATCGGCGCCGCCGGTATCCCGCTGCTGCCGCTGGCGGCCGTTGCTGCCGACAAGACCCTGTTGCCGATGGGGACCCCGATCCTCGCTGAAGTCCCTTTGCTCGATAAAGAGGGCAACTGGACCGGCAAGCACCAGCTGCGGCTGTTGATTGCGCTGGATGTGGGCGGCGCGGTGAAGAAGGGTCACCTCGACCTCTACCACGGCATGGGCGAGAAGGCCGGTGTCGCAGCGGGTCACTACAAGCACTTCGGTCGTGTCTGGAAGCTTGGCCTGCACCACGGACCGACTGCCGCCCCCTGGTTGTAATCCTCTGAGGCTTTGGGCGTCTGTAATCGGGCGCCCGAGCAAAGATGAAGGACAAAATAGAAAGCCGCCGGATTGCTCCGGCGGCTTTCTATTTTGTGCGAGTTGCCAGTCTGTGGCTGCGTCAGCTCTTCTGGATATCCAGCCGGATGGCGCCGACCGGTTTGCAGCAGCAGGGGAGGCACTCCCCTTGGGCGACAAATGCCAGCGGCACCGCAGGATAGTGCACCTTGCCGGCTATCAGCGGAGTGCGGCAGGCGCCGCAATAGCCGCTGCGACACTGGAACTCCACATGATGACCGTGGCGCTCCAGGGTCTCCAACACGCTTTCGCCGGGATGGGCGTGCAGCACGGCACCATCCCGGGTATGTACCCGTGGTGCCACGACCGCATGCTGTTCGGCAGGCGCGTGCGGGGCAGGGGTCAGCATGTTGGTGGCGTCACTCACAGCTCGAAATCACCCAGGTCATCGGCATTGACTTCGCTGTCGATCTGACCGACCAGATAGGAGCTGACCTCTACCTCTTGCGGGGCGACCTGTACGTTGTCGGATGACAGCCAGGTGTTGATCCAGGGGATCGGGTTTTGCTTGGTGCCGGCAAAGGCTGGCTGCAAGCCGACTGCACTCATGCGCAGGTTGGTGATGTACTCCACATACTGGCAGAGGATGTCCTTGTTCAGGCCGATCATGGAGCCGTCCTGGAACAGGTACTCGGCCCACTCTTTCTCCTGAATGGCCGCTTCCTTGAAGATCTCGAAGCAGGCCTGTTCGCACTCAGCGGCAATCTCGGCCATCTCCGGGTCATCCTGGCCGGTGCGCATCAGGTTCAGCATGTGTTGGGTGCCGGTGAGGTGCAGCGCTTCGTCGCGGGCGATCATCTTGATGATCTTGGCGTTGCCTTCCATCAGTTCACGCTCGGCGAAGGCAAAGGAGCAGGCGAAGCTGACGTAGAAGCGAATTGCTTCCAGCGCGTTGACGCTCATCAAGCACAGATAGAGCTTCTTCTTGAGCTCGCGCAAGGTGATGGTCACCTCGCGGCCAGCGACGGTGTGGGTCCCTTCACCGTGCAGGTTGTAGAGGGCGGTCGCTTCGATCAGATCGTCGTAGAAGTGGCTGATGGAGCCGGCGCGCTTCAAGATCTGCTCGTTGGTCACGATGTCGTCGAACACCTGGGCGGGGGTGTTGACGATATTGCGGATGATATGGGTGTAGGAGCGAGAGTGGATGGTCTCGGAGAAGGCCCAGGTCTCAATCCAGGTTTCCAGCTCCGGAATGGAGACCAGCGGCAGCAGGGCCACGTTGGGGCTGCGACCCTGAATGGAGTCCAGCAGGGTCTGGTACTTCAGGTTGGAGATGAAGATGTGCTGCTCGTGGGGCGGCAGGGCCTGATAGTCGATGCGATCACGGGAGACATCCACCTCTTCCGGGCGCCAGAAGAAGGAGAGTTGCTTTTCGATCAGCCGCTCGAACACTTCGTGCTTTTGCTGGTCATAACGGGCTACGTTGACCGATTGGCCAAAAAACATCGGCTCTTTGAGCTGGTCGTTTTGGGTTTGGCAGAAAGTTGAATAGGCCATGGTTACCAGAATGTCTGTATGGAGAAAACAGGAGAGCGGGAGCTTGTCGCTCCCGCCCGGTTATCAGATCTTGCCGTGACTTAGATTTTGCAAGCCCCGCCAGCACAACCGTCATCTTGCAGGTCGGTCTGGGTGTCGTCTGCACCATCACGGGTGTTGTGATAGTAGAGGGTCTTGAGACCGTATTTGTAGGCGGTCAGCAAGTCCTTCAGCAGCTGCTTCATCGGCACCTTGTTGCCTTCGAAACGGGCCGGATCGTAGTTGGTGTTGGCGGAGATAGCCTGATCCACAAACTTCTGCATGATACCGACCAGCTGCAGGTAGCCGTCAACGCTCGGTTGCTTCCAGAGCAGTTCGTATTGATCTTTCAGGCGATCATACTCGGGCACCACCTGTTTGAGAATGCCATCTTTGGACGCCTTGACCGAGACCAAACCGCGCGGCGGCTCGATACCGTTGGTGGCGTTGGAAATCTGGCTGGAGGTCTCGCTCGGCATCAGGGCGGTCAGGGTGGAGTTGCGCAGACCCACGGATTTGATCTCTTCGCGCAGGCTTTCCCAATCCAGATGCAGCGGCTCGTTGCACAGCGCATCCAGATCCTTCTTGTAGGTGTCGATCGGCAGAATGCCCTGGGCATAGGTGGTCTCGCCAAACAGCGGGCAGGGGCCGAATTCGCGGGCCAGCTGCACGGAGGCTTTCAGCAGGTAGTACTGGATCGCCTCGAAGGTGCGGTGAGTCAGCGCCAGACCGGAGCCATCAGAGTAGCGGGCACCGTTCTTGGCCAGGTAGTAGGCGTAGTTGATGACGCCGATACCCAGAGTACGGCGACCCATGCTGCCACGCTTGGCGGCGGCAATCGGGTAGTCCTGATAGTCGAGCAGGGCATCGAGGGCGCGCACGGCCAGATCCGCCATCTCTTCCAGATCTTCCAGTTTGTCGATGGCACCCAGGTTGAAGGCAGAGAGGGTGCACAGAGCGATCTCGCCGTTCTCGTCGTCGATGTTGTTGAGCGGCTTGGTCGGCAGCGCAATCTCGAGGCAGAGGTTGGACTGGCGTACCGGCGCCACGCTCGGGTCGAACGGGCTGTGGGTGTTGCAGTGATCCACGTTCTGGATGTAGATGCGACCGGTACCGGCACGCTCCTGCATCATCAAGGAGAAGAGGTCTACCGCTTTCAGAGACTTCTTGCGAATGGCCGGATCCTGCTCGTACTTGACGTAGAGCTCTTCGAACTTGTCCTGATCGGCGAAGAAGGCGTCGTACAGACCCGGCGCATCGGACGGGGAGAACAGTGTGATGTCACCGCCCTTGATGAGGCGCTGGTACATCAGCTTGTTGATCTGCACGCCGTAGTCCATGTGACGAACACGGTTCTCTTCCACGCCGCGGTTGTTCTTCAGCACCAGCAGGCTTTCCACTTCGGTGTGCCACAGCGGGTAGAACAGGGTGGCCGCACCGCCGCGCACGCCGCCCTGGGAGCAGCACTTCACGGCAGTCTGGAAGTATTTGTAGAAGGGGATGCAACCGGTGTGGAACGCTTCGCCACCACGGATGGGGCTGCCAAGACCGCGGATGCGACCGGCGTTGATGCCGATACCGGCGCGCTGGGAAACGTAACGCACGATGGAGCTGGCGGTGGCGTTGATGGAGTCCAGGCTGTCGTCGCACTCGATCAGTACGCAGGAGCTGAACTGACGGGTCGGGGTGCGCACGCCGCTCATGATCGGGGTCGGCAGCGAGATCTTGAAGGTCGAGACCGCATCATAGAAGCGCTTGATGTAGTCCAGACGGGTATCCTTCGGATACTTGGAGAAGAGGCAGGCCGCTACCAGAATGTAGAGGAACTGCGGGCTCTCGTAGATCTCGCCGGTGACGCGGTTTTGTACCAGATACTTGCCTTCCAGCTGCTTGACCGCCGCGTAGGAGAAGTTCATGTCGCGCCAGTGATCCATGTGCGCGTTCAGCTCTTCGAATTCAGCCTGGGTGTAGTCTTCCAGCAGGTGTTTGTCGTACTTGCCCATGTCGACCAGACGAGCCACGTGCTGGTAGAGGTGGGGCGGTTCGAACTGGCCGTAGGCCTTCTTGCGCAGGTGGAAGATGGCCAGACGGGCGGCCATGTACTGGTAGTCAGGGGTCTGCTCGGAGATGAGGTCAGCCGTCGCCTTGATGATGGTTTCGTGAATGTCGGCGGTACGGATACCGTCATAGAACTGGATGTGGGACTTGAGCTCTACCTGGGAGACCGACACGTTGTCGAGCCCTTCGGCGGCCCAGTCCAGCACGCGGTGAATTTTATCCAGATCGATGGGTTCTTTGTGTCCGTTACGCTTCGTCACAAACAAGTTCATTGGCTGATGACCTTTAGTTGATTCCCGAAAAACCATCGCACAATGACACCACCCCTGGCCCCAGCGATGTGCAGGTATTGGGTAGAGATTGTGCGATGAATCACAAGATGTAGTGTTATTTTAAGTTCGAGCTACAAGATAGTGAGGTCGGCTACGCATTGCAATGTATGGATAACTGGCTTGCTGTGGATAAATTGTGGGTGTTGTTGTCTTTGTTAGTGGTTGCTCACAGTGAGCGGGTTTTCATTCGTCCGCTTCGCCAAATGCAAGCCTTCCGATCGAAGATGGAAAATTTAAATAACTTTTTTTGCTTGCGAAAAGGGGGCCTTTTTACTAGCAAACCGCAGCTGATTATCCCTTACCCAACAAGGGACAAAAGCTGTCCAGTTGTCGCAGCCGCGGGCTCAGCGTGGCAAGGGCTTTGCATCAGATGACGGTAGTTTGTGGCCGCTTTGTGACGGCTGCGAGCTTGTCAAATGGGTATCCAACAGGCAGAAAGCTGCCTTTATTATCCATGAATAAGAGGCGTGATGGTGGCGCAGGACGCGGGAGCGTAAAGGAAGAGATGCAAGGGGCGGAGAGTCTCTTCGCCCCGTTATCGCATATCAGCCGGTAAGGCTGCGCGTTACGCTTTGGCCGTCAACTCATAGCGCAGCCAGTGGTGCAGGGCTTGCACGGTATCAAAGTGCAGATCGGCGCCCCACTGTGCGGGATCTTCCTCATCATTGAGATAGCCCCAGCCAGCGATCGCGGTGCGCATGCCAGCATTGCGGCCTGCTTCGATATCCCGCACATGATCCCCCACATAGAGGCAGTGAGCCGCCTCGACCCCCAGCTTCTCGCAGGCAAAGAACATGGGGGCGGGGTCGGGCTTGCGTACCGGCAGGGTGTCAGCGCTGACGGTGACGCCGCAACTGGCGAGTTGTGGCAGGGCTGCCAGCAGTGGCTCGGTGAGAAAGCCCGGCTTGTTGGTGACGATACCCCAAGGTAGCTGTTTCTCGTCGAGCCACTCGATAAGATCCACCATTCCCTCATAGGGACGGGTACCGACGCAGAGATTGGCCGCGTAGTAGTCGAGCAGGGCATTGCGCAGGCGGGTGGCCCCCAGATCTTCAAGCAGTTCGTCGCCGAGGCCCGCTTTCAGCAGTCCGAGCGCCCCGTGGGAGGTGGTCTGACGAATAATGTCGTCAGAGAGCGGCGCAAAACCTTCGTTGATCAGCACGTGGTTGACTGCGGCCCCCAGATCCGGGGCTGTGTCGAGCAGGGTGCCATCCAGATCGAACAGCACGCAACGAAGAGGTTGCAGGTGAGAGGCGCTCATCAACCTTGCTCCGGGCGGACAAACTCCACCATATAGTTGACGTCAACATTCTTGCCGAGCTTGAACTGGTTGGTGAGGGGGGCGTAGTGGACGCCGCTCATGTCCCGCACCAGCAGGCCAGCTGCTTCACCCATGCGACACAGTTCGGCCGGGGTGATGAATTTTTTGTGATCGTGGGTACCCTTGGGCACCATCTTCATCAGGTATTCGGCCCCGATGATCATCATCAGATAGGATTTGGGGTTGCGGTTGATGGTGGAGACGAACACCCGGCCGCCCGGGCGTACCAGAGTCGCGATGGCGCGCAGCACGGAGGCGGGGTCCGGCACATGCTCCAGCATCTCCATGCAGGTGACCACGTCATACTGGCCCGGTACTTCGGCGGCATGGGCTTCGGCGGTGATCTGGCGATATTCGAGCTCAACACCCTGCTCCAGGGCGTGCAGGCGGGCGACGCCGAGAGGTTCCTTGCCCATGTCGATGCCGGTGACCTTGGCACCACGGCGGGCCATGCTCTCGGAGAGGATGCCGCCACCACACCCGATATCGAGAATGCGCTTGCCAAACAGACCGCCACTTTTGTCGGTGATCCAGTCAAGGCGTACCGGATTGATTTGATGCAGGGGTTTGAATTCACCTTCCATGTCCCACCAGCGGGAGGCAATGGCTTCAAACTTGGCGATTTCTGTCAGATCGACATTGGCATCACTGTTCATTTTTCGAAGATCCTGTGGCAGGGCGCCCGCTTCTGAGTCATGGGCGCAATCTATTGTCCTGGCGGGCATTATAACGGACGGACTTTGTCACACCAGCCCGATCTGATACCCGATTTGTGGCTTAAGGTATTTGGCTCAGTGTGTTACCATGTCGCGCTGTTTAAGCCAAAGAACAACTAATTAGGGATAAGGCTTTCTATGAGCGATCTGGCCAGAGAGATCACGCCGGTCAACATCGAAGAAGAGCTCAAGAGTTCCTATCTTGATTACGCCATGAGCGTGATCGTAGGACGAGCTCTGCCGGATGTGCGTGATGGCTTGAAACCGGTTCACCGCCGCGTTCTGTTTGCTATGAACGAGTTGGGGAACGACTGGAACAAGCCCTATAAAAAATCGGCCCGTGTGGTCGGTGACGTAATCGGTAAATATCACCCGCACGGCGATAGCGCTGTGTATGACACCATTGTCCGGATGGCGCAGGATTTCTCCATGCGTTACATGCTGGTCGATGGTCAGGGCAACTTCGGTTCAGTCGACGGCGACAGCGCCGCGGCGATGCGTTATACCGAAGTGCGGATGGCCCGCATCTCCCACGAGCTGCTGGCTGATCTGGACAAAGAGACCGTGGACTGGGTGCCGAACTATGACGGCACCGAGATGATCCCGGCGGTCATGCCTACCAAGGTTCCCAACCTGCTGGTCAACGGCTCCTCCGGTATCGCGGTGGGCATGGCGACCAATATTCCGCCTCACAACCTCACCGAGATTGTCAATGGCTGCCTGGCGCTGATCGAAAACGGTGACCTCACCATTGACGAGCTGATGACCTACATCACCGGCCCGGATTTCCCCACCGGCGGCATTATCAACGGTCGTTCCGGCATCGTGCAGGCGTACCGTACCGGTCGTGGCTCCATCTATGTGCGGGCCAAGGCTGAAGTGGAAGTGGACGAGAAGACCAGTCGCGAGACCATCATCGTTCACGAGATCCCCTATCAGGTGAACAAGGCTCGACTGATCGAGAAGATCGCCGAGCTGGTCAAAGAGAAGAAGATCGAGGGCATCAGTGCCCTGCGCGATGAGTCTGACAAAGACGGCATGCGCATCGTTATCGAGATCAAGCGCGGCGAGTCCGGCGAGATTGTGCTGAACAATCTCTACAAGCACACCCAGATGCAGACCACGTTCGGCATCAACATGGTGGCGCTCGATAACAACCAGCCCAAGGTGATGAACCTTAAAGAGATCCTGGATGCATTCCTGCTGCACCGCCGTGAAGTGGTGACTCGCCGGACCGTGTTCGAACTGCGCAAAGCGCGGGATCGGGCACACATTTTGGAAGGTCTGGCGGTTGCGCTGGCCAACATCGATCCCATCATCGAGCTGATCCGCCACAGCGCGACCCCGGCCGACGCGAAAGCGGGCCTGGTTGCCAAGGGCTGGGAACTCGGCAACGTGGCCGCCATGCTGGAAAAAGCGGGCGACGACGCGGCACGGCCAGAGTGGCTGGAGCCCGAGTTCGGTATCCGTGAAGGTCAATACTTCCTGACCGAACAGCAAGCCCAGGCCATCCTTGACCTGCGCCTGCACAAGCTGACCGGCCTCGAGCACGAGAAGATCCTGGAAGAGTACCAATCTCTGCTGGATCTGATCGCCGAGCTGCTGCACATCCTGGCGAGCCCGGCTCGTCTGATGGAAGTGATCCGCGATGAACTGCTGGCCGTGCGTGAGCAGTATGGCGACGAGCGTCGCACCGAGATCAGCATGTCCAGTGCCGAGATCAACATCGAAGATCTGATCACCCCGGAAGACGTGGTGGTTACCCTGTCTCACCAGGGCTATGTGAAGTATCAGCCGCTCTCCGACTACGAGGCCCAGCGCCGCGGTGGTCGTGGCAAGTCGGCCACCCGGATCAAGGAAGAGGACTTTGTGGAGCGTCTGCTGGTGGCCAACACCCACGACACCATTCTGTGCTTCTCCACCCGTGGCAAGGTCTACTGGCTCAAGGTTTACCAGCTGCCGGAAGCCTCCCGTGGCGCCCGTGGTCGTCCGATCATCAACCTGCTGCCGCTGGAAGAGGGTGAGCGTATCACCGCTATCCTGCCGGTGAAGGAATATGACGCCGAGAAGTATGTCTTCTTCGCCACCGCCAACGGTACCGTGAAGAAGACCAGCCTCTCTGACTTCAGCCGTCCGCTCTCCTCCGGTATCCGCGCCATCAATCTCAAAGAGGGCGATGAGCTGATCGGGGTGGATATCACCGACGGCAGCAACGAGATCATGCTCTTCTCCGACGCGGGCAAAGTCGTTCGCTTCGCCGAAGGCAGCGGTCGCGCCGATGCGGATGTCAGCGATGACGTTGAAACCGACGACGATGCCGGCAATGACGATGATGGCAGCGACAACGGCGAAGGCACCGAAAGCAAGGGTACCTTCAAGGGCGTTCGTCCCATGGGTCGTACCGCAGCCGGTGTGCGCGGCATCAAGCTGGGCGCCGGTGACAAGGTGGTTTCCCTCATCGTTCCGCGCGGCGAAGGTGCCATCCTCACCGCCACCGAGAACGGTTACGGCAAGCGGACTGCGTTGGCCGAATACCCGACCAAGAGCCGTGGTACCCAGGGCGTTATCTCCATCAAGGTGGATGAGCGCAACGGCAAGGTGATCGATGCGATCCAGGTCGAAGATACCGACCAGATCATGCTGATCACCAACGGCGG
Organism: Aeromonas sp. 602658; assembly: GCF_049173005.1. Taxonomy (NCBI): domain Bacteria; kingdom Pseudomonadati; phylum Pseudomonadota; class Gammaproteobacteria; order Aeromonadales; family Aeromonadaceae; genus Aeromonas; species Aeromonas sp. 602658. The sequence goes on from NZ_JAAKRF010000014.1 coordinate 50,458, forward strand.
AACCCTGGTGCGTACCCGTGTTGCCGAGGTGAGTGTCATTGGCCGTAACACCGGCGGTGTCCGTCTGATCCGTACCGGTGAAGACGAGACCGTGGTTGGCCTGCAGCGTATCGCCGAGAGCGACGAAGACGAGAACGACGCGCTGGCCGTTGACGGTGAGGTATCTGAAGGTACCGATACCGCGACCGGCACTGATGCAGTCGATGCAGGGGAAGCGGGCGACGAGTAATCGTCACCTGTTACCCGAGCTACGTCTCTGATCAAAAAGAGCGACCCTGGTGGTCGCTCTTTTTATTTGTCTGCTTTTTATGACTGCCAGCTTCCTGCGCGACAGGGGGCTGGCGGATTACTCCTGCAACCACATTCTGGCGCTGCGGGCGGGAATGGCGACCCGTACCCACTGGCTCTGCACGTTGACCACGGCGCTTTGGTCGAGCACGTCACGATAGTTGCGATACCAGTTCATCTCGAATTTGGCGGTATCGAGCCAATACTCCTGCTCATAGTCGCACTTGTTGATGCCGACCAGCCCCTGTTTGCCCCGTTTGAACAGCACGAAGCAGTCACCGCTGCCGATCAACAGCATGGGTTGACCCTGCACCGCATTGTGGAAGCGGATCATCCCCTTGAGTTCGGCGCGCTGGTAGTAATCCTGCCAGCGCAGTCCATCCTTGGCCTGGGTCTCGCCGTGATCGGAGTAGACCAGCGGCGAGCCACCATCGCGGCCGAGCAGGTAGGCATAGGCCAGCTTCTCGTCAGTCTGGCTTAAGATCTGATAGCGGAAGCCGTCGTTGGTGGGGATGTCGTGGGTCACGGCAAAGGTGACGGCGCGACTGCCCGGTAGCGCCTGACCGTAGGCGCCCGGATCCGCCAGCAGGTTCATGCTACCGCCATACCCCAGCGCGCCACGCAGGGAGGCAAACAGCGGAAAGTCATAGGCTCCCTGGCCGCTGCTGTCGAGGTAGGGTTTGAGGAAGCGCTCGTAATCGGTGCTGCCAGCACCCCCAGTGGTGATCACCTCGCCAAACACGTGCATCCCCTGTTTGATCTCGGGGGTGAACACGGCATTGATCTGGTAATCGCTCATGTGTTTGACCGCATCGACCCGAAAACCCTTGATCCCCATCCCCTTGAGCGCCTTGAGGTAGGCCTGTTGCTGGCTAACCATCCAGTTGTTGGGATCCAGATCCGGCAGCCCCTTGTCACCGGCACCGCCACAGAGTCGCCAATACTGGACATGACCTGGATCGCTCCAGTCGCTGATGCACCCTTCCGGATGAAAATCCTGACCTGAGAGGAAGTTTTGCCCCAGATCGCCAAACAGTTTCTGGCGCTCGAAATAGGCCGGGTTGCTGGCGTAGCTTTGCAGCAGCTCGTTGCCGGGATAGTTGAGGTCCTGGCGTTTCCAGCTTTCGTTGGCCATGTGGTTGAGCACCACATCGGCATAGACGGCGATCCCCCGCGCCTTCATGGCGGCGATCAGCTGCTCGAGATCCTGCTTGTTGCCAAGGGGTGAGTCGACAAGGCGCAGATCCTGCGGCTGGTAACGAGCCCACCACTCGTTGCCGGAGGACTTGAGAGGCGGCGAGATGAGTACCTGTTTGTAACCGGCCGACTTGATAAGGTCGGCTTTGGCGGTCACTTCACTGTACTTCCAGTTGAAGGCGTGAAGTATGACGTCGGCGTGCGCCAAGGGGGCGATCAGCATGCCTGCGATCGCCCATATTCCCGCTGTGTGTTTCATTATTGTGTCCCTGTTTTTATAGATGCCTGAATGGGCAACCCAGCTTTGGCGGGAACAGAGTGAGCTGCAATCAACAACCTGCAGATTTGTGACCGCTTTCAGTATGATTTCGCCGAATATGTGAACTGTTTCGGCTTTTCCTTGTCACGGCCAGTTGTCTTTTTACAAGTGATTATTTTGTCATTTCCCTGTCATTCCCAGCCGTTATCCTGCCGGGCGAGTGGTGCGTTGTTGCCATCACCTTCACCGTCAGGAGCTGCATATGACCAGTTGGATCACGTGGGAAATTTGGTGGAGCCGGGTATGGGGCGCATCAGAGGTGCCACAGTATGAAGAGGATGAGCACGAAGTGGCTCATGAACCCTCGCGACTGCCGGTTGAAATGGTGCAACAGGGTCGGGATCAGCGCGCAGGCTAAGGCGTTAGCCTTCTCTTTACCGGGTAGCGCTTTCTTGTCGCGACATGGCTACTTCGTTGGAAAATTCTGAAAAGCGGGGTTTCCACAGGATGTGTCGCGGCAGGTATTCCTTTCAACCTCTTGGCACACCTGATGTGTGAAGGGCGTGAACAGGGGGATTAGAAGAGCGACAGCTGCTCCCCGGGGCGGATAAACCCATCCAGCCTGAGCTGAATATGGCGTTTGCCCAGACCGAGGCGTTTGCTGATAAGGCGAAAGCGCTGGGCCAGCAGATCGGCAAAGTGCCCCTCACCGCGCATGCGGGTACCGAAGGCGGTACTGTTGAGCCCGCCACCGCGGCTGGCTCGCAACTGATTCAAAATAGCCTCCTTCTGTCCCGGATAGTGGGTATCGAGCCAGTCCCCAAATAGCGGCGCCAACTCGTGGGGTAACCGCAGCAGGATGTAATCGGCGCAGCTGGCACCCGCCTCTGTGGCTGATTTGATGATCTGCTCCAGCTCCGGCTCATTGAGCCGCGGGATCATGGGGGCGGCCAATACCCCCACCTGCACGCCAGCGTTGGCCAGCTTCTCGATCACTTTCAAGCGGCCGGCACCCGTGCTGGCGCGGGGCTCCAGCTGTCGGCGCAGGGTTTCGTTCAAGGTCGTCACCGACACCATCACCTGACACAGTCCCTCTCTGGCCAGCTCGGTCAACAGATCGAGGTCGCGCAAGATCATGGCGTTCTTGGTAATGAGCCCGACCGGGTGGCGGTGGGCCAGCATCACTTCCAGCAACTGCCGGGTGAGGCGATAGCGCTGCTCGATGGGTTGATAGGGGTCGGTATTGGCGCCAATGAAGATGGTCTGTGGCTGATAGGTCGGTTTGGCAAACTCCCGACGCAGCAGATCGGCTGCATTGCGTTTGGCAAACAGCTTGCTCTCGAAATCGAGACCGGGGGAGAGCTCCAGATAGGCATGGCTGGGTCTGGCATAGCAGTAGATGCAGCCGTGTTCGCACCCCTGATAGGGGTTGATGGAGCGACCAAAGGGGACATCCGGCGAGCTGTTGTAGCTGATGATGCTGCGTGCATCGATCTCCCGCACCTCGGTGCCAGGCACAGAAGAAGTGAAGGCGGCATCCCAATGGGACGATTGCCAGCCGTCATCGACCGCTTCGACAAGGGGGCCGCTAAAACGGTGATCGATATTGTGGGGGCTGCCTCGTCCTGCCATTGTGCACACCAATACTGTTTATACATACAGTTATTTTGCAGGTGCTCCGGATAAATGACAATAACTGCTGATCGCGCGGGTGCAAAAAGGGTTGTCGCAGGGATCTCTAGCTTGATCGCAACGCTACATTTCGTTTACATAGACGAAATGAGAACTGGATCACGGAAATCATCATGAGCCCCACCACTTCCCGCTGGCTGTTTATCGGTCTGCTTGCCCTTGTTATCTGGCGTCTGCTTCCGCTCTCCACCGAGCAGGAGATGACTGCCGCCAACCGTGCCTGGCGTACCGGTCACTTTGATGAGGCGACCCGGATCTGGTCGCCACTGGCCGATCAAGGCCAACCTCGGGCACAGGCACTCATGGGTTGGAGCCATGAGGTGGGGCAGGGGAGCGAGCAGGATATCCATCAGGCCATCAGCCTCTATCGCCAGTCGGCGCAGGCAGGGGATGCCTTCGGCCAATATCGGCTGGCAGAACTCTATCTGCGCGGTGTTGGGGTCAAGCGAGATCTGCGCCAAGCCTTTCACTGGATGGATCAGGCTGCCCGTAATGGTGACGTCCCGGCCATGCTGAAAGTCGGCGTCCTTCATCTGATGGGGGTCAGCGGCAGGGTCGATTTGCCACAGGCGAAACAGTGGCTCTATCAGGCGGCACAAAAGGGCAACAAGCTGGCGCTTCAGGTGCTGCAAGAGCTGGCGCTGGCAGAGGAGGGGAGCAGTGACTTTGACTTCAACTGGCAATCCCTGCTTGGCGAATAGTCGGTAGGCGACTCATTTGACTGTAGAAAATATCTGCAAATCCGATACAGCACGCCCGACTTCTGGTAGCATGGGGCAGTTTTGGCTTGGTTTGTCACGTTAGACATGTGGTTGACGTGTCAGGCCGTCTTCGCAAAGTGCTGTGGAGAACCAGAACATCACCTTTTTGAATCTCTTTTCCATCCCGCATGTGACCTTTGGTAGGGGTCACCACTGTATAAGGAAACACATAATGCCAATCATTACTCTGCCTGACGGCAGCCAACGTCAATTTGCCCACTCTGTTTCCGTCATGGATGTGGCTGCGGACATCGGTCCCGGTCTCGCCAAGGCGTGCATTGCCGGTCGGGTAAACGGTGAACTGGTGGATGCTTGCGAGCTGATCGAAGCCGATGCTGCGCTGGCCATCATCACCGCCAAAGACGAAGAAGGTCTGGACATCCTGCGCCACTCCTGCGCCCACTTGCTGGGTCATGCTATCAAGCAACTCTGGCCCCAGACCAAGATGGCCATCGGTCCTGTCATCGACAACGGCTTCTACTATGACGTTGATCTTGACCGTACCCTGACCGATGAAGATCTGGCTGCCCTGGAAGAGCGCATGCTGGCGCTGGTAGCCAAGGATTACGACGTCATCAAGAAGAAAGTCTCCTGGCAAGAAGCGCGCGATGTATTCGAGGCGCGCGGCGAGTCTTACAAAGTCGAAATCCTGGATCAGAACATTGCCCGTGATGACCAGCCAGGTCTCTATCATCACGAAGAGTACATCGACATGTGTCGCGGCCCGCACGTGCCCAACATGCGTCACTGCCACCACTTCAAGTTGCTGAAGATGTCCGGCGCCTACTGGCGTGGCGACTCCAACAACAAGATGCTGCAGCGTATCTACGGTACCGCCTGGGCTGACAAGAAGCAACTCAAGGCCTATCTGCAGCGTCTGGAAGAGGCCGCCAAGCGCGACCACCGCAAGATCGGCAAACAGCTCGACCTGTATCACATGCAGGAAGAAGCACCCGGTATGGTGTTCTGGCACAACGATGGCTGGACCATCTTCCGTGAGCTGGAAACCTTTATCCGCGGCAAGCTCAAAGAGTACGACTATCAGGAAGTGAAAGGTCCGTTCATGATGGACCGCGTCCTGTGGGAGCGTTCAGGTCACTGGGAGAAGTATGCCCAGGCCATGTTCACCACCCAGTCCGAAAACCGCGAGTACGCCATCAAGCCGATGAACTGCCCGGGTCACGTCCAGATTTTCAACCAGGGTCTGAAGTCCTACCGTGATTTGCCGCTGCGTATGGCCGAGTTTGGTTCCTGCCACCGCAACGAGCCGTCCGGTTCCCTGCACGGTCTGATGCGGGTGCGCGGTTTCACTCAGGATGACGCTCACATCTTCTGTACCGAAGAGCAGATCATGGAAGAGGTCTCCGGCTGTATTCGTATGGTCTATGACGTCTACGGTACCTTTGGCTTCGAGAACATCGTGGTCAAGCTCTCCACTCGTCCCGAGCAGCGTATCGGCTCTGACGAGATGTGGGATCGCGCCGAGAAAGCGCTGGCCGAAGCGCTGGAGCTCAACGGTCTGAAGTACGATCTGCAGCCGGGTGAAGGGGCGTTCTACGGTCCCAAAATTGAATTTACCCTGCACGATTGCCTTGATCGTGCGTGGCAATGTGGTACCGTGCAGCTCGACTTTGCCCTGCCTGGTCGTCTGGGTGCCACTTATGTGGGCGAAAACAACGATCGCCATGTACCTGTGATGATCCACCGGGCCATCCTGGGTTCTATCGAGCGCTTCATCGGTATTCTGACTGAAGAGTACGCCGGTCTGTTCCCGACCTGGTTGGCACCGACTCAGGCTGTGGTCATGAATATCACGGACAATCAGGCCGATTATGCGGTGAAAGTAGCCAAAGCATTGAATGATGCGGGCCTTCGCGCAAAAGCGGACTTGAGAAATGAGAAGATTGGCTTTAAAATCCGCGAGCATACTTTGAAGCGAGTACCTTTCATGCTGGTCTGCGGTGATAAAGAAGTTGAAGCCGGTAAGATTGCAGTACGGACTCGTAAAGGGGCTGACCTGGGCACTTATCCTGTTGAAGAGTTCATCGCTCTGCTGACCCAGGAAGTTCAGACCCGCGGACAAAAGAAAGTGGAGGAATAAGCTATAAAAGGCGGAAAAAAACTGGGCAAGCAACCGCAAGCCCGCGCTCACCGGATCAATGAAGAGATCCGTCTGAAAGAAGTTCGTTTGGCTGGTCTGGATGGCGAAGCTCTTGGCATCGTATCTATCCAGGAAGCACTGAACTTGGCCGCAGAGGCCGAAGTGGATCTGGTCGAGATCAGTCCGAACGCCGAGCCGCCCGTTTGCCGGATCATGGATTACGGCAAATTCCTCTACGAAAAGAGCAAAACCACCAAAGAACAGAAGAAAAAGCAGAAAGTCGTCCAGGTCAAGGAGATCAAATTCCGTCCTGGCACTGACGAAGGCGACTATCAGGTAAAACTACGCAACCTGGTTCGCTTTCTGGAAGACGGGGACAAGGCTAAGGTCACCCTGCGCTTCCGTGGTCGTGAAATGGCACACCAGGATCTTGGTATCAAGGTTCTTGAGCGCGTCAAGAACGATCTGGAAGAGTTGGCCGTAGTCGAATCGTTCCCGAAAGTCGAAGGCCGTCAAGCTGTGATGGTCCTCGCACCTAAGAAGAAATCTTAAGGCCCACAAGAAATTGACTCATGGGGCTCGCTCCATGAGTCGGTTCGCCTTGAGATTTTGTTGTCACTCACAATGCGGAGTATGAAATGCCGAAGATGAAAACCAACCGGGGCGCCGCAAAGCGCTTCAAGAAGACTGGCTCAGGTCGCTTCAAGTGCAAGCACAACCACCTGCGTCACATCCTGACCAAGAAGAGCAGTAAGCGTAAGCGTCAGCTGGGACCGAAGTTCTTTGTTTCCGCTGCCGACCACAAACGTGTTGTCGCTTGTCTGCCGTACGCATAAGGGGGGATGTGAAAAATGCCAAGAGTTAAACGTGGTGTGACTGCTCGTGCTCGTCACAAGAAAGTAATGAAAGCCGCCAAGGGTTACTACGGCGCCCGTTCCCGTGTTTACCGCGTAGCGGTACAAGCGGTAACCAAAGCTGGTCAGTATGCCTACCGTGACCGTCGCCAGAAAAAGCGTCAATTCCGTCAGCTGTGGATTGCGCGTATCAACGCTGCTGCCCGTCAGAACGGTCTGTCTTACAGCCGTCTGATCAACGGTCTGAAGAAGGCTTCTATCGAGATCGATCGCAAGATCCTGTCCGATATCGCCGTTCACGACAAGCTGGCTTTCACCGCCCTGGTTGAAAAAGCTAAAGCAGCTCTGGTCTAATCCAGCTCTGTTATAAAAAATAAAGGAGGCTCAGGCCTCCTTTTTTGTATCTGTCATTCACGGTTTTACATCACGTTTTTCTTTCTCCCGTCCACGTTTTGTCCACTGTTTTACACGCGCTACAGTTTTCTCCATACAAAGTGACATGTGGGAGATCACTAGTTCTATAAATGGATTGTATGCCAACAAACTATGTCTTTATTCTACTATTTCAAGAGTGACGGTAAATCGATGAGACTCGCTTGATATAACAAAATGATTTGTAGGGAGAAAAGCCCACCTTAACTATGGTCAGCGAAGGGGCTTTTTTTGTATTATTCCCCTCTTGACCTTATTTAGCCTAAAGGCTCCTGTAACGGGAGTGGTGACGAGGAAGACATGCAACAGCTTGAAGAAGTAGTCGGCCAAGCCAGAGCCGAAATTGAGGGCGTGAGCGATATCGCGACCCTCGACGAAATCCGGGTCAAATATCTGGGTAAAAAGGGCTTTTTTACCGAGCAGATGAAGGGCCTGGGTGCCTTGTCTGCCGAAGAGCGTCCCGCCGCGGGCGCCGTGATCAACCAGGCCAAACAGCAGGTTCAGGATGTGCTGAACGAGCGTCGTGAAGCGCTCGAAGTCGCCGTGCTGAACCAGAAGCTGGCTGCCGAGACTATCGACGTCAGCCTGCCGGGTCGCCGCATCGAGAATGGCGGTCTGCACCCGGTAACCCGCACCATCGAGCGCATCGAGCGCCTGTTTGGCGAGATGGGCTTCAAGGTTGCCCGTGGTCCCGAGATTGAAGATGGCTTCCACAACTTCGATGCGCTGAATATTCCGGCTCATCACCCGGCGCGTACCGATCACGATACCTTCTACTTCAATCCTGATCTGATGCTGCGTACCCACACCTCCGGTGTGCAGATCCGCACCATGGAGCATCAGCAGCCGCCGATCCGCATCATTGCGCCGGGTCGCGTCTATCGTAACGACTACGACATGACCCACACCCCGATGTTCCATCAGGTTGAAGGTCTGCTGGTTGACGAGCATGCCAGCTTTACCGAGCTGAAGGGCATTCTGCACGACTTCCTGCGCAACTACTTCGAGGAAGATCTGACCATTCGCTTCCGTCCTTCCTATTTCCCGTTCACCGAGCCGAGCGCCGAAGTCGACGTGATGGGCAAGAACGGCAAGTGGCTGGAAGTGCTGGGCTGCGGCATGGTGCACCCGAACGTGCTGCGTTCGGTCGGCATCGATCCGGAAAAATACTCCGGCTTTGCCTTCGGCATGGGCGTTGAGCGCCTGACCATGCTGCGTTACGGGGTCAACGACCTGCGTGCCTTCTTCGAAAACGACCTGCGCTTCCTCAAGCAGTTCAAGTAAGGGCGAGAGAACATGAAATTCAGTAAATCCTGGGTGATGGAGTGGGTCCGCACCGAGTTGAGTGACAATGAACTGGCCGAGCAGATCACCATGGCCGGTCTGGAAGTGGACGCCGTGGAAGCGGTGGCTGGCCAGTTCAACAATGTGGTCGTGGGTGAAGTGGTCGAATGCGCCCAGCATCCTGACGCCGACAAGCTGCGGGTGACCAAGGTCAACGTGGGTGAAGCCGAGCTGCTGGACATCGTCTGCGGCGCGCCAAACTGCCGTCAGGGCCTGAAAGTGTGCGTAGCCAAAGTAGGGGCGACCCTGCCGGGTGATTTCACCATCAAGAAAGCCAAGCTGCGTGGCCAGCCTTCTCACGGCATGCTTTGCTCTTTCAGCGAGCTGGGTATCGACGTTGAAGCCGATGGCATCATCGAGCTGCCGGCTGATGCCCCCATCGGTACCGATATTCGCGACTACCTCAATCTGAACGACGTCTCCATCGACGTGGATCTGACTCCGAACCGTGCCGATTGCCTCGGTATCGCCGGTCTGGCCCGTGAAATTGGCGTGCTCAACAGCGTCGACGTGGTCGAGCCGACCTGGGCACCGGTTGTGGCCACCATTGATGCAACTTTCCCGATCCGGGTTGAAGCAACAGCCGATTGCCCCCGTTATCTGGGCCGCGTCATCAAGGGGCTGAACTTGCAGGCCCAGAGCCCGCTCTGGATGCAAGAGAAGCTGCGCCGTGGCGGCATTCGTTCCATCGACGCCATCGTCGACATCACCAACTACCTGCTGCTGGAATACGGTCAGCCGATGCACGCCTTCGATCTGGCTACCCTGGAAGGGGAACTGGTGGTGCGTCGTGCCCACGCCGATGAGCCGATGACCCTGCTCGATGGCAACGAAGTGAAGCTCAAAGAGACCACCTTGGTGATTGCTGATGCCAAAGGCCCTGCCTGCATGGCCGGGATCTTCGGCGGCAACCGCACCGGTGTATCCGAGACCACCACCGACATCCTGCTGGAGTGCGCCTTCTTCGCGCCGCTCTCCATCACCGGCCGTGCCCGTGCTTACGGTCTGCACACCGACTCTTCCCATCGCTTCGAGCGCGGGGTTGATCCGGAGCTGCAAGCCAAGGTGATGGACAGAGCTACCCGTCTGCTGCTGGATATCTGCGGCGGCGAAGCGGGTCCGGTCATCGAGGTCAAATCCGATGCCCATCTGCCGAAAGCGGCACCCATCAAGCTGCGTCGCAGCAAGCTTGACAAGGTGATCGGTATCAGCGTGGCTGACGCTCAGGTGGTCGAGATCCTGACTCGCCTTGGCATGCAGGTGACTGTGGATGCTGACGGTTGGACTGCGCTGGCACCCTCCTGGCGTTTCGATATCGCCATCGAGGAAGACCTCATCGAGGAAGTGGCTCGCATCTACGGCTACAACAACATCCCGAACCTGAAACCGGCCGCCTCTCTGGCGATGGTTGAGCAGGCAGAAGGGCAGGTGACCTTGAAGCGCGTGCGCGACCTGCTGGTTGATCGCGGTTTCCAGGAAGCGATCACCTACAGCTTCGTTGATCCCAAGACCCAGCAAACCCTGTTCCCGCAGAGCGATGCCATCGTGCTGCCCAACCCGATCTCGGTCGAGATGTCCGCCATGCGTGTCTCTCTGTTCCCGGGTCTGGTGCAAGCCGTTGTTTACAACCAGAACCGTCAGCAGCCGCGCGTGCGTCTGTTCGAACAGGGTCTGCGTTTCATCAAGGATGAAAGCGCCGAGAATGGCATCCGTCAGGAGCCGATGCTGGCCGGTATCATCACTGGCAACCAGAGCGACGAGCACTGGGATATCAAAACCCGCGCAGCAGACTTCTTTGATTTGAAAGGGGATCTGGAAGCGGTGCTCGACTTGACCGCCGAAGGGGCCACCTTTAGCTTCGAGCGCACCGAGCACAGCGCCCTGCACCCGGGCCAGAGCGCAGCCATCCTGCGCAATGGCGAGATCATCGGCCACATCGGCGTGATCCACCCGAGCCTCGAGAAGAAGCTGGGCCTCAAGAGCCGCGCGGTGATGTTTGAGCTGGAGCTGGACAAGCTGACCCCGGCCAAGGTGCCTGTGGCAGCCGAAGTTTCCAAGTTCCCGGCGAACCGTCGCGACATCGCCGTGGTGGTCGATCGTCAGGTTCTGGCAGGTGATGTGCTTGCGGTAATTAAAAAAGTTGGCGGAAATCAGGTAGTTGGAATAAACTTGTTTGACGTATACCAGGGTGCTGGTATGGCAGAGGACAAGAAGAGCCTGGCCATCAGTCTTGTATTGCAAGATACCCAGCGCACCCTGGAGGAGAAAGAGATTGCCGAGACCGTAGACAATGTCGTGCGGGCCCTTGGTGAAGAGTTGAATGCATCCTTGAGGGATTGATCTATGGCGCTTACCAAAGCCGACATTGCAGAGCACCTGTTCACCCAGCTCGGGATGAGCAAGCGTGAAGCCAAAGATATGGTGGAAGCCTTCTTTGAGGAAATCCGACAGGCGCTTGAGCGTGGTGAACAAGTCAAGATTTCAGGCTTCGGTAACTTTGACCTTCGTGAGAAGAATCAGCGTCCCGGACGTAACCCCAAGACGGGCGAGGATATTCCTATCAGCGCCCGCCGCGTGGTGACCTTCCGGCCTGGCCAGAAGCTCAAGGCCAGGGTAGAAAATGTTGAACCCAACGAGTGATAAAAAGCCAGGCAGATGCCTGGCTTTTGTTTTCAGATGACCAAATTCCCCGTTTTTCTTCTGGGTGCCGTACTGGCACTGCCATTGCACGCCAAGCCTTTGCAGACCACAGTGCTGCCGTTGGCGCCGGCGACCCAGGCTTATGTAAATTCACTGAGTCAGCTTTCGCTCTGCTATCCTGCGACGCTTCCTCCACCATACCTGATGGCCGAGGGGGGACTGCTCAAGGATCGTCTCGCCCGGTTGCAGGAGCTGTTCCCGATTCCGCTGGTGCTCAAAGAGTTGCCCGATTGGCAGACATTGCGCAATGGGCTCGCAGAGGGTGACTGCGACATCATTCCCTATGTCGGAACCCGCAAGAAGGCCGTGGAGGGCATGCGGTTAAGCCGTCCGATGATGGAGACCGATGCCGCCATCCTCTACAAGGGTGAAAATCTCAAACAGGCCCGCTTTCTGGTCTACTCGGTGGCAGACTCTGCCCGCCTGCTGCACGAGCTCTATCCCCAGGCACGCATTATTTCCCTAAAAAGCGGAGAGAAGGTCTACGACGCGCTGCAGAGTGGCAAGGGGGATGCCTATCTGGGGGACTATCTGCAACTGCGCTATCTGATGCGCGAGTTTCCGGCCGATGGGTTGCGCCTGCGCCGCCTGTTTGGTGAGGATCGGATCATCAGCTATCGCCTGATGATGCGCGATCAGCCGGAGTTGGCCAATCTGGTGGACACCCTGATCCGTCATATGCCCGCCGGTACTATCTATACCGATCTGGCTCGCTATCTCGATCAGGGGTCGCTATATGTCAACCAGCCCCACTTCAGCGATACCGAGCAGGCCTGGTTATCCGGCCGCGGTCGCACCATTCGCCTGGTGGTCAATCCCGAGTTGATGCCCTATAGCGGCGTCAATGATCTGGGGGAGGCGAAAGGGTGGAGCGCGGATGTGCTGCGCTGGGTCACCCAGGAGACCGGCCTGAAATACAAGCTGGTGCCTGCCGCCAGCAAGGCGGAGGCCGTAGAAAAGCTGCGCCGTGGTGAGGCGGATATGATGGCCGGCTTGCCGGAATCCCCGGCATTGACGGATCAGTTCATTTTCAGTCGGACGATCTCCACCAACCGGTTTGCCTTGATCAGCAAGCGCAAGCTGGCTGCCGATCGCATCACCCAACTCAAGCGGCAGCGTATTCTGGTGCCGGAATCCCTCTACGATCCCTCCTTGCTCGCCCTGCTCGGTGATCAGGAGTGGGTTCGCACCGACGGCCTCGAGCAGGGGCTTGCAGCGCTCAAACAGGGCAAGGCTGACGCCATGCTGAGCGAGCTTTATCAGCTGCAATATCCCCAGCGTACCAACTTGCTGGAAGGGCTCGATATCGAGGAGCTGGAAGATCGCTTCAGTCTTGGCTTTGCCATCAACAAGAGTCAGACCGAACTGGCCGGGGTGATGGATCGCAACCTGATGGCCCTGACCAGCACCCAGATCGACGAACTTAACCAGCGCTGGCGCCGCTTGCTCGTCGTGCAGCAGCCCGGCGTGAGCTACGCCGCCTGGTTTGGCTCCATCGCCATGGCACTGCTGATCAGCGGTATCGTCATCGGCGGGATCTGGCGTTCCCGCCAGCAACTGGCACGGGAAGTGGCCCAGCGTCACGCCGCCGAGAAGGCGCTGGCCATCGAGAGCGAGCTGCGGGAAACCATGTTTCAGGCGTTGCCGGTACCCGTCTATCTGCGCAACAGCCAGGGCAAGGTGATCAAATCCAATAAACAGGGGCGACGTCTGGCCCTGCGCTATTCACAACAATTGATGCTGCCGCCGGTGCAACCTCAGAAGAGTGAAGGGGAGTTGGTGCTGGGGGATCAGGTCTTCGCCTATGCCCAGCATCCGCTGCGGCTGGACAAGCAGGCTCCCGCCACCGATCTCATCGCCCTGTCGGATATCAGTGTGTTGCGTGAGCAGGCCCGTTTTCTGCGTCAGGCAGAGCGCCGCCTGCGCGCCCTGACCAACACCGTTCCCGGCGTGGTGCTGCAGTTTATGTTCGAGCGGGGACGGGTAGGGGGGATCGAGTTTATCAGCCGGGGCTGTTACGAGCTGCTGGGGCTGGCGAGCCAGCAGATCCGTCGTGAGCCCAAACGGGTGCTCATTATGCTGGAGCGCGAGGATCGCCGTCGGGTACGCCGTGAGATGTTCGCCATGTTGCAGGCGGGCAAACCCTTCGCGTTCACCATGCGCTATCACCATCCGACCAAGGGTCTGCGCTGGTTGCAGCTCTATGGCCGTGGCCGCAGTCAGCCGCATGGTTGGCGAATTTATGCGGTGATGCAGGATGCCACTGCCCGGGTCGAGCAGGATCAAGCATTGCAGCACTCCCATGAACAGGCGCAGCAGGCGGTGCAGGCCAAGGGCCGTTTCCTGGCGGCGATTAGCCACGAGATCCGTACACCGATGAACGCCATGCTCGGCTTGCTTGAGTGGCTGGCCAGCACCCCTTTGTCGAGAGAACAGGATTCGGCGCTGGCGCGGGTGCGTCAGGCGGGGGATGAGCTGCTCGGCCTGCTCAACGATGTACTCGACTTTAGTCGCAACGAAAACAGCAAACTCTCCCTCTCGCCCCAGCCCACCGATTTCGCCGAGCTGTGCGAGCACGTGGCGGCGGTGCACTGGAGCAAGGCCAGATCCAAACGGCTGCAATTACGATTGCGGCTTGACCCCGCCTTGCCAGCCTTGCTGACTCTCGATCCCCATCGGGTACGGCAAGTGCTCCACAATCTGCTCTCCAATGCCATCAAGTTCAGCCTGCGTGGGGAAGTGGTGCTGTGGGTCGAGGTAGTCGCATCGACCTTGCGCTTCGGGGTCGATGATGAAGGGCCGGGGATCACCGCCAAGATGCGTCCTACTCTCTTTATGCCATTCGAACAGTTTGCTGTTGAAGGGCAGTTGCGGGCGCCGGGCACCGGCCTTGGTCTGGCGATCTGCAAGCAGCTGCTCGAGCAGATGGGCGGGTTGATCGATGTCGAGGGACGCCCGGGCGGTGGTAGCCGCTTCTTCTGCGAGTTGCCGTTGCAACAGGTTCAGCAAGATATCGATTGGCAGCCAAGAGTACGCCAGTTATCCCTCTCACTGCCTCACGATGAGGTTTTGGGGGTCACGCCCTGGTTGTCCAGGCTCGGTATTCATGTTGCCAGTCGTGCGGTTGATCTGCTGCAGGCCGAGAGAGACGAGGATAGTCTGTATCACTGGTCATGGCAGGGGGAGTCCTGGGTGCCGGGCACCATGATCAGCCTGTTCCAGCCACGGATGACATCAGAGCAACCTGTGGGTGAGATGCAGCCCGGGCTTGGTATGCGGGTACTGCTTGTTGAGGATCACGATGTCAACCGGGAGCTGATCTGTATGCAACTGGGGCAACTCGGTGCAAGCGTAGTCAGTGCCGCCAATGGGCAGCTAGCGCTGGAGATGCTGGTGAAGCACCAGGTGGATCTTGTGTTGACAGACCTGCAGATGCCGGTGATGAACGGGGCCGAACTGTGCAGGCAATTGCGCAAATCCGCGCGTTGGGCCCGTCTTCCGGTCTATGTGATCACCGCAGATCTCAGTGAGCAAGCGGCAAGGGAGCTGCAATCCTGCGGTTGCGATGGTCATCTGGACAAGCCGGTCGCCCTCAAGGTGCTGGCGACCTTGCTGCGCCATATTGGCAAAGAGGGGAGCAATGCTGTCGCCCCGACGCCGGTTGCCTCGTTGCTGACCGATGAACTGGCTGCCCTTTATCTGAAGGCTACCCGTGATGATTTGGCCGAACTTGAACGCTGCAGCACAGAAGAAGATGAAGTTGGCGTGAATGCTGCTTTACACAAGCTGAAGGGGGCCGCCAGAATGGTAGGAGCCACGGCGCTGGTGACGGTGATTGACGAGTGGCAACAAGCCCCCCATCCAGCTCTCCAGAGCAGTTTGAACCGGGCGTTGGATGAGTTCAGCCAGCATTTCTCGAAAAGGACCCAAGATGATCATTACTGATGAAGAACTGCTGGCGTTGCTCGACTCGGAAGAGCACGAGGCGGCAGATTTTTGCCCTGTCTTGCTGTATGCGCTTGATCGGGCCTCCCATGAGCTGGCAAAGAGCACGACACTCCCCTCCTATGTCACTTTGCAGCGCACCCAACCGGACGCCTGCTGGCAGTGGGAAGGGTTGTTTGCGGCAGGAGCCATTGCCCTTTACGATCCTGCCGCTCACCAGCAGGCGGACTATTTCCCCGAGTTGCAGCATCATCAGGGAATTTATGCCATTGGTGAAGATTGGCTGGGAGGACTTGCCGCCAGTTACCGTGACTGGAACAACTGGCTGGCGGCCAAGCGGGTACTGCTGCTAGAAGATCACCCGTTTCAGGGGATGCAGTTACAGCAGGCTATCGCCGAACTGGGGCTCTCCTGCCAGTGGGTGCAGGATGAAACTGCCTGTCTTGCTGCGTTGGAGGCTGGCGACATCAGTCTGCTGGTGTGTGATCTCAGTCTGGTGGAGCAGGATGCCATCAGCCTGCTGATGAGCCAGCCGCAAATTCAGCGCAGCGGGTTGCCGATCATTCTCTTGTCGGCGCACGAGCAGACATTGATCGACGGTGCCCGCCGTCTGCTGCACGATGCCGGTTTCAATGTGTTGGCTGCACTGGCCAAGCCACTCGATGGCAACGAGTTGCTCAGGTTGCTGCGCGGACTCTATCTGGGGCCTCTGCGTCAGCGTCGGCTGAGTGGCCAACGTCGAACAATTCGTCGTTGGCAGGGGGAAGTGCAGGGGCAACTTGGGCTGCTCTCCAGCCCCGCGACTCCTCATCCGGTCTGGCTGGCGGTAACGGGTTTACCCAGCCGCTGGGAGGCACTTAAAGAGTGGTTGACGGATCAGTCACGTAGCCCCACAGAGCTGACATTATTGATCCATCGTCGGGATCACCTGTTGAGCAATGGAGAGCGGTTTGCGCTGGTACTGCAAGCGAGTCTGGCGGGGAGCAAGCTGGCGTTGCTGCTCGATAACAGCCAGCATTTGCCATTCGATCTGCTGGAGCGTTTGCCGTTGAGCGCTTTGCTGCTGGGGCAGGCGCTTTTACCCGAAATAGAGTCATTGGCCATGGACTCCCTGCTGGGACGCTTTATGGCCCGAGTCAGAGAGCTGGGGATCGCCGTCTATCTCGATGATCCTTACAATCTGCTCGACGCCGAGGTGTGGCGGGAGCAGGGTATTGCGGGGCGCTGGTAACCCGTGCCC
The DNA here is from genome assembly GCF_049173005.1 of Aeromonas sp. 602658. NCBI lineage: Bacteria > Pseudomonadati > Pseudomonadota > Gammaproteobacteria > Aeromonadales > Aeromonadaceae > Aeromonas > Aeromonas sp. 602658. The sequence continues at coordinate 67,271 of NZ_JAAKRF010000014.1, forward strand.
CGTTATCTCTGCTGGCCCATCCATCGGGAGCGTCTCTGCAAGGGGCTGGCAGGCTGGCCCCATCCGGCTTCGCGGTCGGTACTGCCACTGACGATGCAGGTCGCCGACCAACCTTGTCTGCTACGAGAGCTGCAGGGGGTGGATCCTGACCGTATGCTGGCCGCCTATGATGCGCTCAGTGAGGAGAGCATCTACTTGCGTTTTATGCGCCCCAAACGGAGGCCACCGCCGGAGCAGGTGGCCCAGTTTCTCAATTACCATCCCGAACACCAGATCTCGCTGTTGCTGACCGATCTTGCCGGTGAGCCGCTGGCTCAGGCTCAGTCCATCCGGCGTCGACTCCATCCGGAGCGTGCCGAATTTTCCTGCATCGTGGCAGATCATTTCCAGCACAAGGGAGCGGGACGGCGCATTCTGCTGGCGCTGGCACTGCTGGCCCGAGCTGAGGGGATCTGTGAGTGGACCGCGGAGGTGCTGGCCCAGAATCGTCCCATGCTCACTTTGCTCAAGCGCCTTGGTCTGCCGCTGACCCTGGTAACCGGGCGGGAGATGGTTTTTGTCAGGCTCGATCTGACCGTGCTGGATGAGTGGTTGCCCGCACAGCCACGCCAAGCTTTTAAGACCAAGGGCGAATAGTGGCGCTTTTTTCCCTGTGCTAAGGTCACACTATTATGCGGGGATAGACGGAGCAGCTTATGGCGCAGTCATACAAACATATCGTGATCCTGACCGGAGCGGGGATCTCTGCCGAATCCGGCATCAAGACTTTTCGTGCCTGCGACGGTTTGTGGGAAGAGCACAAGGTCGAGGACGTGGCGACCCCCGAGGGTTATGCCCGTGATCCCGATCTGGTGCTGCGCTTTTACAACTCCCGCCGCAAACAGCTGCAACAGCCCCAGGTTCACCCCAATCCGGCCCACTATGCGTTGGCTCGTCTCGAGCGGCTTTTGCCCGGCACGGTCACCCTGGTGACCCAGAACATCGACAATCTGCACGAGAGTGCTGGCAGCAAGAACCTTATCCATATGCACGGCGAGCTGCTCAAGGCCCGCTGCCCCGAGTCCGGTCAGGTGATCGAGTGGCGCGGTGATCTCCATCAGGACGAGCTCTGCTCCTGTTGCCAGTTCCCCCAGCCGATGCGTCCTCATGTGGTCTGGTTTGGCGAAATGCCGCTCGGGCTGGATCGCATCTACAGCGCGCTTGCCCGGTGCGATCTCTTTATCTCCATCGGCACCTCTGGCGCCGTCTATCCGGCCGCCGGGTTTGTCCATGAGGCGGGCCTCAACGGGGCGCACACCATAGAGCTCAATCTCGAGCCGAGCGAGGTGGGTAGCCAGTTTGACGAAAAACGCTATGGCCCAGCCTCCCTGCTGGTGCCTGCCTATGTCGATGAGTTGCTGGAGGCGTGCGGCATTCATCAACCGAGGCAAGTCGAGGGGCACAACTGGATGGAGATGCGCGGTCCCTGAGCTAGTGTGCGACGGGACAGTTGCAATGGTTCGGTGAAATCGCCACACTGGCAACCATTTAAAAAATGGGACGCAGTTGGCGCAAATTACCATGACCGCAGTAAAGCAATGGATCGCTTTTTTTCTCCTGATGCTGGCCAGTGCCAGTGCATCGGCCTCCATCCCCCTGATGACCCTGGTACTGCCAGATGGCCAGCAGGTGACTCTCGATGAGTCGGCCCTCTCCGCCTTGCCACAGACCGAATTCACCACCACTACCCCCTGGACTCAGGGTGCCCACCACTATCGCGGACCGACCCTGTCAGCCGTGCTGGCGGCGCAAGGGATCCCGGATGCCCGCAAGATCGCCGTCTCGGCCCTCAACGGCTATCAGCAGGTGGTGGATCTGGCACTGTTCGACGGCGTGCCGCTGACCCTGGTGCGCCAGGAGGACGGCAAACCGCTGACCCGGCGCAACAAGGGGCCGCTCTGGCTGCTCATCCCGTTCACCACCTATCCCAAGCTGGACGTGCCTGCCATTCACAACTGCATGGTGTGGCAGGTGACCCGCATCGAGATCGTCGATTGATGGGGCTATCCCGCCAAAATCTGCTGTTGGTTGCGGTGTCGCTGCTGTTTCTGCTCTCGTCGGGCAGCAGCCTCTATCTGCAGTATCGGCAAGAGCAGCTGGTCGATACCTTCTACCGCAATGTCCACTGGAACATCAGCCAGGTGATGCTCGAATCCCAGCGTTTCCTCTACGACCTGCAGCTCTATCGGGCTGGCAGACTGTCGATGGAGACCCTGAGCCTCGATTACGATCTGCTGTGGAACCGGCTCGACATCTTCCTCATCAGCAGCGAGACCGCCGAGATGCGCCAGCGGCACGGACTCGGCAAGGTGCTGGCCACCCTGTTCGAGCAGATCAAGCAGCTCGAACCCCAGATGGAGGCTGGTGCGCTGCGCGAGGGGGCTGAGCTTGCCCGCTTGCAGGAGACGATCGTCAGCCAGACCCGTCTCATCGAACAGATAGGGGATCAGATCCTCTCCGGCCAGGAGCGGGAGCATTCGGTCAGCCAGATCCGCAACAGTCTGTTCTGGCTGCAGATCTGGCAACTGATCCTGCTGCTGACTGGCGGCGCTCTGGTCGCAGCCCTCATTCGCGCCAATCTGGCGAACCGCCGGCTTGCCCTGCTCGATCCCCTGACCCAGCTTGGCAACCGCCGTGCCCTGCAGGAGCAGCTCTCTCGCGCTCTGCATGCTGATGATGTGAGCGCTTTGGTGGTGCTCGATCTCAAGCGCTTCAAGCAGGTCAATGATCTGCTGGGTTATCAGGTCGGTGATCGGCTGTTGCAGATGGTGGCCAACAAGCTGCAACAGGCCCATGGCAGTCACGCTTACCGGCTTGGTGGTGACGAATTTGCCGTGGTGCTGACCAAGGCGAATGATGCGCTGGAAACCGCCATTCATGAGCTGGTGGATCTGCTCCATTTCGAGTTCGTGACCCGGGAGTGCAGCTTCGATCTGGCCTGTCGGCTCGGGGTCGCCAAGGCGCAGCAACAGGATGCCGCCCGGCTGCTGGATCAGGCCATCCTGGCCCTCAACCAGGCCAAGCGTAGCCAGGAGGGGGCGATCAGTTGGTTTGAGCCTGCCATGCTGCAGCAGCTGCAGTTGAGTCAGCAGCAGCTTCATCAGCTGCGAGAGTGGCTGGCGGGGCGCGAGCCTGCACCGCTGCAAGTGGCATTGCAGGCGCTGACGGACGGACAGGGCAACGAGATGTGGCAATTGGCGCTTGAGTGGGGTGAGCAGGGAGTGCCCTGCCACATGCGCTGGCTGCAGGAGTGCGGTGTGCTTGGGCCCGTGTTGGCCCGTGTGCTGCAAACACACGAGGCGCAGTATGCCGATGGTCGGGCACTGCTGGTCCCGCTCGACAACCAGGCCCAGCTTACTCATCTACTGGCCTATCTGCCGGAGGCTTCCCGTACGCCGCTGGTGTTGCTGGTACCGACGCTGCAGCCGGATGGTGCCTTGCTGGCGGGATTGCGCCAGCAGGGTTGCACTCTGGCGCTCAGAGAGATTGGCAGTACCACCTCGGCGCAGCTGGCAGCCGGCTGGCCTGTCCGCTACTGGCTGCCGCAGGGTGATGAAGATGGCGAGTTGCTGCAACCGCTGGCCCGACTATTGGGGCTGGTGCCACTGCAAGTGCTTGCGGCCAGGGAGACCAGGTCGCTGGCCTGAGGGCTAAAAGCGGTATTGCATCGGCAAGAGACAAAATGAAACAAGGCGACCTCGGGGTCGCCTTGTTCGTTTATTGCCCCTGAACGTCAGGGGCGAGGGGCGCAGGATTGTCTGATCACCAGGTCCGGGTCGACGGTGATCAGGGGGTTCTCCACCGCTTCGCCGTTGATGCGAGCCAACAGGCGGGTGACGGCGAGGCGCCCCAGCTCCTCTTTGGGCTGATTGACGGTGGTGAGCGGCGGCGACATAAATTCTGCCAGTGCCACATTGTCATAGCCAACGATGGAGATATCCCGCGGGATCACCAGCCCCGCCTGATGGGCGGCACTGATGGCCCCCATCGCCATCATGTCGTTGCAGACAAAGAGGGCGGTGGGACGCTCTGGCAATGCCAGCAGACGGGTCATCGCCTGATGGCCGCTGGCGCAGTCAAAATCCCCCTCCTGGATCCACTCTTGATTGAGCGTGAGACCTGCCTCCTGCAACGCCTGCTCGAAGCCAGCCTGGCGCTGGTTGGCGGGGGCGCGGCTGTGGGGGCCGGTGATGCAGCCGATGGCGGTATGGCCCAGCTCAATCAGATGGCGGGTTGCGAGATAACCGCCGTGAAAGGAGTTGTCGGCGATAAGGTCTACATCCTCACTGACCAGCCCCCAATCCATCACCACCACCGGCAGGCTCTTGAGCCAGTCGAGCTGATTGAACACCTCTTGTTGGCCTTCGCTACACATGATCAGCAGGCCATCGACCCGCTTGCGCAGCATCATCTTGAGGTAGGAGAGAGCGGTTTCTGCCTGCCCCTCGGTGTTGCCCAGCATCAGGTTGTAGCCCTGCTCGAAGCAGTAACGCTCCACCCCGCGCACCACCTCGGCAAAGAAGGGGTTGCTGGAGGTGGTGACCAGCATGCCGATACTGTTGGTCTCCTTCACCTTGAGGCTGCGGGCCACCAGACTCGGGGCATAGTTGAGATCGCGCATGGCGGCGAAGACCCGTGCGCGGGTCTCCTCAGCCACGAAACGGGTCTCGTTGATGACATGGGAAACGGTGGTGGTGGAGACCCCCGCCAGCGCCGCCACCTCCTTGATATTGGCCATCAGTGTCCCTGCGCAGTCTGCTCAAGCAGGAAGGAGTCGACCTCCTGTTTGCTCGGGATGGAGCTCTGGGCACCGAAGCGGGTGACGGAGAGCGCCGCCGCCCCGTGGGCAAAGCGCACCGCGCTGTGGAAATCAGCACCGGCCAGTTCCGCCGCCAACAGGGCGCCGTTGAAGGTATCGCCCGCGGCTGTGGTATCCACCGCCTTGACCCGAAAGCCCGGGATCAGCTGTTGCTGCTGTGCGTTGCTGCAATAGACCCCCTGCGACCCCAGGGTGATCATCACATCCGCAATCCCCATCTGGTGGAAGCGGGCTGCCGCCTCGCGGGCACTCGCTTCATCGGTGACTTTCACGCCGGTCAACAGCTCGGCCTCGGTCTGGTTGGGGGTGATAAGATCCACCAGCGCCAGCAGTTCGCTCGAGAGCGGACGGGCAGGGGCGGGGTTGAGCACCACCCGGGTGCCGTGGGCGCGGGCCAGCCGTGCAGCTTCATGGACGCTCTCGAGCGGCACTTCCAGCTGCAACAGCAGGGTGTGGGCGTCGGCGATCATGGCTTCGTGGTTTTTCACCACGGCAGGGGTGATAGCACCGTTGGCTTCGGCGGAGATACCGATGCTGTTCTCCCCCTCATCGCTCACATAGATGATGGCGATACCGGTCGGGAGCTCGGGATCGAGCTCGACGGCACTGACGTCGATGCCATCTTTGGCAAAACCGCTCTTCATCTGCTGGCCGATGGCGTCATCACCGATGCGGGCGATAAAGGAGACGGGGGCGCCAAGGCGTGCGGCAGCAACCGCCTGATTAGCCCCCTTGCCACCGGGTACCACCTGATAGCTGTGACCGGTCAGGGTTTCACCCGGGCGAGGAAAGTGGGGAACGCGCAGCACATGGTCTGCATTGACACTGCCCAGAACGACGAGACGATTCATGTTGACTACTCCTGATGCATCTTGGCTTGAACACTGTGATGGCGTGAGCTCAAGCCGGGAGGCACCTAAACGAGAGGGAAAAGGGGAGGCGAGCCTCCCCCTTGTGATTTATTTGCTGACCACTTGCAGCGGTACCGGAATGGATTTCTCGACCGGCTGACCTTTCAGCACCTTGTCGGCAGTCTCGACACCGATGGCACCGATCAGGGCAGGCTGCTGGGCCACGGTGGCGGCCAGTTTACCCTTGGCTACGGCGGCTTTGCCATCGTCAGTGCCGTCGAAGCCGACGATCATCACCTCTTTACCGGCAGCCTGCACGGCGCGGATGGCACCCAGCGCCATCTCGTCGTTCTGGGCGAACACAGCTTGAACGGTCGGGTGGGCCGCCAGCAGGTTTTCCATGACGTTCAGACCCTTGGTGCGGTCAAAGTCGGCAGGCTGGGAAGCCAGCACCTGCAGCTTGTTGGCCGCCACGGCCAGGGCAAAACCTTCGCCACGGTCGCGGGCGGCGGAGGTACCGGCAATCCCTTCCAGCTGGATCACCTTGGCACCGGTGCCCAGTTTCTCGGTGATAAAGTCACCGGCCAGCTTGCCGCCCGCCACGTTGTCGGAGGCAATGTGGGCCTTGACCTCACCCTGCGCAGCGCCGCGGTCCAGGGTCAGCACCGGAATGCTGGCGCGGTTGGCCAGACGGATAGCGTTGCCGACCGCTTCAGAGTCGGTGGGGTTGATCAGGATGGCGCCGACCTTGCGCACGGTGAGATCTTCCATGTTGGAGAGCTCTTTGGCCGGGTCATTCTGGGAGTCCAGTACCACCAGCTCGTAGCCAAGCTCTTTGGCTTTGGCTTCGGCACCCTCTTTCATGGTGACGAAGAAGGGGTTGTTGAGGGTGGAGACCACCATGGCCAGGGTTTGATCGGCGGCCTGGGCGGTGCCCAGCACGGACATGATGGCGGCAGCGAGCAGGGTATTGAGCTTTTTCATCATTTCATTCCTTGTGTGTGGCTTGTCTTATCAACGATTGCTTTTGTTATCGATCATCACGGCAAGCAAGATCACGCTGGCCTTGGCGATCATCTGGTAATAGGAGGATACGTCGAGCAGGTTGAGGGCGTTATTCAGGAAGCCGATGATCAGCGCACCTATCAGGGTGCCCATGATGCGGCCCTTGCCGCCCATCAGGCTGGTACCACCCAGCACCACAGCGGCGATGGCATCCAGCTCGTAACCCATGCCGGCGGTCGGCTGGGCAGAGGAGAGACGGGAGGTGACGATAAGCCCTGCCAGTGCCGAGAGCGCGCCGCACAGACCATACACCGCCAGCTTCACCCGATCCACATTGATGCCGGAGAGGCGGGTAGCCGATTCGTTGCCGCCCAGGGCGTAGATGTAGCGACCGAGACGGGTGTGGTTGAGCATGAACCAGGCGAGCAGGAAGACGATGGCCATCAGCCAGATGGGCACCGGCAGACCGAACAGGTAACCGGTACCAAGCCAGGCGAAGTGATCGGCGCCGTCACTGAAACCGGTGGAGATGGGACGACCCTCGGTATAGACCATGGTGATGCCGCGCAGAGCGGTCATGGTGACCAGGGTGGCGATAAATGCCTGTACTTTGCCCTTGGCAATGATGAGGCCGCTGACGCCGCCCAGCAGGGCACCGGCACCCAGGGTGAGGGGCACCACCAGCCAGATCGGTAGCTCCATGGCGACCATGGTCGCGGCCAGCGCACCGCACAGGGCCAGCACAGAGCCGACCGACAGATCGATACCGGCGGTAAGGATAACCAGCGTCATACCGACCGCCATGATGGCGTTGACCGAGGTCTGGCGCAGGATGTTGAGCAGGTTGTCGGCGGTGAAGAAGTTGGGGCTCAGAAAGGAGACCACACCAATCAGAACCAGCAGCGCGACCAGGGATTTGTTCTCGATCCACCACGCCTTGCTCATGACGCCACGGCGGGAAAGGGTTTGGGTTGTCATTGGGATGCCTCTTGCTCTGCTTGCCACTGTTTACCGACTGCCGCCGCCATCAGCTTCTCCTGATTGGCATCGCGGGTGTTGAATTCTGCGCTGATGCGCCCTTCGTGCATCACCATGATGCGATCACTCATGCCGAGCACTTCCGGCATCTCTGAGGAGACCAGAATGATGCTCATCCCCTCCTTCTTGAACTGGTTGATCAGCTGATAAATTTCCTTTTTCGCCCCCACATCGACGCCGCGAGTCGGCTCGTCGAGGATCAGTACCTTGGGCCGGGTCAGCAGCCCTTTGGCGATGGCCACCTTCTGCTGGTTGCCGCCGGAGAGCAGCTTTATCAGCTGATCCTGACTCGGGGTCTTGATGTTGAACAGACGCACATAGTCGCTCACCGCCTGCCGCTCGGCCTTGCCGTCGATCTTGCCGTTGCTGATGAACTCGTCGAGGGCGCACAGACTCATGTTTTCGCGCACCGACAGCTCCAGCACCAGCCCATCCCCCTTGCGATCTTCGGAGATATAGGCGATGCCTGCGGTCAGCCCATCGGCCGGGCTTTTGGGCACCAGAGCATGACCGTCCACTGCCACTTCACCGGCGCTGATGGGGCTGGCGCCATAGATCAGCTTCATCAGCTCGGTACGACCGGAACCCATCAGGCCGCTAAAACCCAGAATTTCCCCCTGACGCAGGGAGAAACTCACCCCGCGCACGCCGGGACCGGCCAGATCTTTTACCTGCAGGCTGACGGGGCCAAGCTCGCGCTCAAGACGCGGGTACTGCTCTTCCAGTCGGCGGCCCACCATCATCTCGATGATCTTGTCTTCATCCAGATCGCTCACCGCCTTCTCGCCGATCCACTTGCCATCGCGCAGCACGGTGACCCGATCGCAGATCTCGAAGATCTCCTTGAGGCGGTGGGAGATATAGACAATGCCGCAACCCTGCTCACGCAGCTCGCGGATAACCTTGAACAGCTGATCGGTCTCGGTATCGGTCAGCGCATCGGTGGGTTCATCCATGATGATGACGCTGGCATCGAACGACAGCGCCTTGGCGATCTCCACCATCTGCTGTTCGCCGATGGAGAGATCCCCGAGTCGGGTATCCGGCCCGTGTTTGACGCCAAGTCGTGCCAGCAGGCCGCTTGCCCGCTCGCGCAGTTGTTTGTGGTCGATGCTGCCAAAACGGGTACGGGGTTCACGACCGAGGAAGATGTTGGCGGCAATCGACAACTCCGGCAGCAGGTTCAGCTCCTGATGGATGATGCTGATCCCCTGATCCTGAGAGTCGCGGGGGCCCTTGAAGTGGACCGGCTGGCCGCGATAGCTGACGCTGCCCGCATCGGCCTGATAGATACCGGTCAGCACCTTCATCAGGGTGGATTTGCCGGCGCCATTTTCACCGAGCAGGGCCATCACCTGGCCCGGATAGACCCGCAGACCCGCTTCGTCGAGGGCGCGTACACCGGGGAAGGTCTTGACGATCCCAGTCAGCTCCAGAATGGGTGAGAGGGGGGAGGTTGTGCTCATTTGCAGCTTCCTTGAAGAGGCCTTCTTTGAAGAATGTCAGAACGCCACACCGGCGCAGAGGATCAGGTTGGCGTAGGGAGTCACCTCGCCGCTGCGCACGATTGCCTTGCTCTGGCGGGAGCGGGTTTTGAACTCCTCGTGCAGGCAGTATTCGATGGCGATGGGTTTGCCCTGGGCGGCTGCGTGCGCTTCAAGCTGATCGACCAGTGCCTGATGGGCGGCGGGGCTGATCTGCTTGATCTCGCTTGCCATGATCACCTTCTCCACCACCAGATCGGTGAGCAGGGCGGTCAGTACGGTTTCAAGGCTGGGTGTGCCCGCCATCAGCGCCAGATCGATCCGCTCCGGACCTGCCGGAATGGGCAAGCCTGCATCGCAGACGGTGATCTCGTCGGTGTGGCCCATCTGTGCCACCAGAGCACTCAGGGGAGCATTGAGCAGTACGCCTCGTTTCATACAGCACCTCATCAGGCCTTGGCCCGTCAATCTGTGAACCGCTAGGCAACCGGTTACGCAACCGGTTGCGTCATGGCGCAAAGATAGGCTTTTTACTAAGGAAGGGCCACGGCAAAACCACGGAAATGTGAAAACGATCTCAAAGGCGGGAGAAGAAGTACAGGGGAGGAGGCAGGAAGGGTGTCAGCAGAGCCCTGACACCCTTGTTATTTATCGAGCTATTGATTTTATGGTTAGTTGGCCAGTGCCTTGGCGACCGCCGGACGGCTCAGCATGCGTTGATAATGATCGGCCACTTTGGGGAATTCACTGATCTCGACCCCATCGCTTTTCAGCCAGCCCGCGACCACGAACAGATAGATGTCCGCCACGCTGAACTGCTCGCCGAGTACCCAGGGACCGGCGAGATAGTGCTGCTCAATCTGGGCAAAGCCATCGCGCATATTGCTGGCGACTTTCTGCTGCATGGCGGCAATGGCTTGCTCGTCATCGGCCCAGCGGCTGCCACGGCGACCGTGGGCATGGGAGACATGCACAGTGGAGGCGAGGAAGCTGTTGACCTCCTGCATGCGGGCCAGCAGGAACGGGTTGTCCAGCGGCGCCAGTTTGGCATCGGGGAAGCGCTGTGCCACATAGTACAGCAGGGCCGGGGTCTCGGTCAGGGTGCCCTGCTCGGTGACAAGGGCAGGCACCCGCCCTTTGGGGTTGATGGCAAGATACGAAGGATCACGCTGCTCCCCTGCGGCGAGGTTGACGAGACGGGGTTGAAACAGGGCATTCGCTTCCAGCAGGGCAATCTGCACGGCCATGGCACAAGTGCCGGGAGCGAAATAGAGGGTCAGATCGGACATGAATACTCCTGATTGGCTCAGGCCACCCGCGATATCGGCGAAAAGCGTGTTTTCCGTGATATCTCGAGGGGTCATGAAAAAAGAGAGGGGGCAACGTTTGCCCCCAACCAATCTACACCCCTAAGGGGCGATGAAAAAGCGCAGAATTAATCGGTTTGTTTGCCCATTTCATAAATTCCTCGGCTAAGGGCGCAAATCAGATGGTGTTGAACTTGATGGGATAGTTGATACCTGAGGATGGGTGGTTGGTACTGAAAGGACTGGGGCACAGTAGCGTCCTTGGTTGTTCTCCCGCTCTTGCACGATCTGATCGTCATCAGATATTCTAATTTTTGGGTCGTTACAATGAATCCTATCTAACAAGATTGATCTTCATTTAGATCATCAAACAGAAAACGACCTTTTTAGATAACTTTTTGATGACTGCAATCGTTTGCGTTTGATACCATGTTCTTCTACAAACTTTCCACTGCTGTCATGGTAGCTGTAATGTTTTATCATGCTTTAATCCGGTTATAAAATAGCATGTAGGGAGTTGAAAATATATATGCAGTAGCCATGTTGTTTACTAAGAGAAGGGGAGTGAAACTCAGCGAAATTGAGAGTTTTAAGGAAAGGTAGGAAGTAGGTTAAGGAAAATAAAGAGGTGATCAATGGATGATGACAAGGGAAAGTCAAGCAATATCAAAAATAAAACCAAACTGATATCGGGTTTTGTAGCTTTGGCAGTGATATGCGGAGGGTGGTACTGGTGGCTTAAAGAGCCCTATATTGAGCCAGAGATTAATCCCACCCCAACAGAATTGTTTACTATTCAGGGCGAGTTTCCTTTTGATAAGGGGTATCAATTAGCTGTTAATAGTACTTTCATTGCATCTAATAAAACTGACTCTACTTGCAGCAAAACTTTTTATGCGTTCGGAGTTATACCTGCAAATACTAGACTCAGGGGATGGCAAATAGATAACCCCATTAAGAAATATCAATCAAACAGATTCAGTGTAAAAGTGTCAAAAGACTATTTATTGCCTGGCCGATGTAATTGGGTGTTAGATTCTGTTGGCTATTTTATAGTGAAGGCAGGTTCCGAGTTGGAGGCTAATTTGAAAGCTAACCCTTCAGATCAACATAATCGTCAAGGGTATTTTTTATCTTCAGCATACAGCAATTGGAGTGAGTTAAAACTGGGGAGTGTAAATATTTCATGCCGACCAGATGTTGGTCTTAACAAATCAAAAGGTGGTGTTGTTTGTAAGCGACTGAATCAAAGTGAAGTAAACACATATAGACGTAACTATAAAGTTCATAATAAACCGCTACCATCGATAGTTAATTTTAAATTCGTTATGGAGGAAAAAATGTCAAGCTATAAACAAAATACTGTTTTAGAGAGTGCATATGGCGATCCACTAAATAATAATTTGTCCTATGAAAAGGGGGTATAAAGACTGTTAGTTAGATTAGCGAATCGTAATCGGACGTTAGCTGTTTCGATAAAATTGCACAGTTATTCCCCATAAACACATCCATTTTGCCTATATCTCCACAGTGGGGTCGCTATGAGTTCCTCCCTTCTAAATGGAGAAATACATCGCCCCCCTCATATTTCCCTACAAATTTGATCTGAAGCCGGCTGCAGTGGAGCACTTACAAAAATTGTGGTCTGTCTGGCTTAAAGATGACTATCTATATATTTTGCTGTTAATCGATGCGCGCCTGTGCCTCTCTGTGTCTATGACTGTCGTGCTTAAAAATTGAGCTGGTGGTTAAAAAGAGAAGGGGGCAAATATTGCCCCCTTTATCCATTAAGCCCGTGAGGGCCGATTAACCGCCGATTTAACCGGCCTTGGCCACCATGGCTTTCAGCTGCAGGAAGTACTGCTCGTAGAGGCGGGAGACATCACCCACATCGGACTGGAATTCGCCCTTGCGCTTGATCTCGTCGCTCGGGAAGACCATGGGGTTATTGCGAAACGCCGGGGTGAGCAGTGGAATAGCATCCTTGACCGGGGTGGGGTAGCCAATCGCCTCGGCCACCTTGGCGGCCACATCGGGGCGCATCAGGAAGTTGATCAGGGCGTGGGCCTCTTTCACATGTTTGGCTTTGGCCGGGATGGCGAGGTTGTCCATCCAGAGCACGGCGCCTTCTTCGGGGTAGGTCATCTGGATGGAGGGGTATTCGCGCTGGGCGCCGTAGGCCGAGCCGTTCCACAGCATGCCGATATTGACCTCACCGGCGATAAAGGGGTCGGCCGGGTTGTCGGAGTTGAACGCCTTGACGTTGGGCATCAGCTTTTTCAGGTATTCGAAGGCTTCAGAAATTTGCGCCTTGTCTTGAGTGTTGGGGCTGTAACCCAGCTGCACCAGCGCGATATGGAACACCTCGCGGGCATCGTCCATCAGCAGCAGGCTCTCTTTCCACTCCGGTGCCCAGAGCTGTTTCCAGCTGGTGACCGGCTGCTCGATGATGTCAGTGTTGGTGCCGATGCCGGTTGCGCCCCAGATATAGGGGATGGAGTAGCTGTTGTCCGGGTCGTACTCATGGTTGAGCAGGGTAGGGTCGAGGTGCTTGAAGTTGGGCAGCTGGGCGCGATCCAGCGGCTGCAGCATCCCCTCTTTGGCCATTTTCGAGATGAAATAGGTGCTGGGCACCACCACGTCATAGCCGTCGCCATGGGTTTTCAGCTTGGCGTAGAGGGTCTCGTTGGATTCGTAGGTGGAGTAGATCACCTTGATACCGGTCTCTTGCTGGAACTGCTCCAGCAGGCCGTCCGGCACATATTCCGACCAGTTGTAGAAGTAGACCACCTTGTCGTCGGCCGCGTGAGCGCTCTGGCTCAGCAGCGGGGTGGTGAGGGTGAGGGCGGCTGCCAGCAGGGCGCCGGCCTTGTGTTGGATTGTCATCAACAACTCCTTGGGGTTATGGGGCCTTGCGGCCCACCGTGACAGAGTTCGCCAAAGATGGCGGGGACGAAACGGGCAGGGTCAACCCTGCCGTTTACGCAGTAACAGTTGCGCCAGCAGCACCATCCCGAGGGAGGCGACCAGCATCAGGGTGGCCAGGGCGTTGACCTCGGGGGAGACCCCCACCTTGACCATGGAGTAGATCTTGAGCGGCAGGATCTCGTAGGCCGGGCCGGTCACAAAGGAGCTCACCACCACGTCGTCCAGCGACAGGGTAAAGGAGAGCAGCCAGCCCGCCATCACCGCCGGCAGGGCCAGCGGCAGTATGATGCGGCGCAGGATGATCCACTCGCCAGCCCCCAGATCTCGCGCTGCCTCCAGCATCCGCACATCAAAACCGCACAGCCGCGAGTAGACGGTGATCACCACGAACGGCAGGCAGAAGGTGATGTGGGCGATCAGCAGCGACCAGAAGCCCAGCGCAATGCCGGTGACCACAAACAGGGTCAGGAGCGAAATTGCCATGACGATATCGGGGGACATCATCACCACGAACAGCATGCCGCTCACGTACTGCTTGCCGCGAAAGCGGTAGCGAAACAGCGCCACGGCGGTGAGGGTGCCGATCAGGGTGGCGGCGGTGGCGGTGAGGGCGGCGATGGTCAGGGAGTGTTGGGCCGCCTGCATCAGGCTGGCGCTGGCAAACAGCTTCTCATACCAGCTCAGGGTAAAGCCGCGCCAGTCGATGCCATATTTCGACAGATTGAAGGAGTTGGCGATCAGCACCCCGATGGGCACATAGAGATAGCCAAACACCAGCAGCAGGAACAGAGCTTTCAGTGCGCGCATCATGCCAGCTCCCCCTTCTTGCTGAGTAGCTTGCCCGCCCGCCAGTAGCAGTAGACCAAGAGCGCCATCAGCACCGTCAGCATCACGCTGATGGCGGCGCCAAAGGGCCAGTCACGGCTGTTGAGGAACTGGGTCTTGATCAGGTTGCCGATCAGCAGGTGCTTGGCGCCACCCAGCAAGTCGGAGACGTAGAACATTCCCATGGCGGGCAGGAACACCAGCAGACAACCGGCGATGATGCCGGGCAGGGTGAGGGGCAGAATGATCCGCACCAGCCGCTGCCAGCCGTTGGCGCCAAGATCTCGCGCCGCCTCCAGCAAACGGCCATCCAGCTTCTCGATGCTGGAGTAGAGCGGCAGCACCATAAAGGGGAGCAGCACATAGACCAGCCCGATGATGACGGCCACCTCGGTATACATCATCTGCAGCGGCCGCTCGATAAGCCCCAGATCCAGCAGCCAGCCGTTGATCAGCCCCCGGGTGCCAAGCAGCACTTTCAGCGCATAGGTGCGGATCAGGGAGTTGGTCCAGAACGGCACCACCACCAGAAACAGCAGCAGCGGGCGGATACGCGCTGGCAGATGGGCCAGCAGCCAGGCAAAGGGGTAACCCACCAGCAAGCAGATGGCGGTGGCGAGCAGCGCCAGCCAGAGGGAGTGGAGCAGCACCTCGAAATAGAGCGGGTCCAACAGGCGGCCATAGTTGCTCAGGGTAAAGAGCGGCGCGATAAGCTCGGACTCGTCACGGCTCAGGAAGCTCACGCCGATGATCATCAGGTTGGGCAGGAAGACGAACAGCGTCAGCCAGCCCAGGATCAGCGCGATGGCCGTATTGCGAAAGCCGTTGTGGGCAACGCTGTGCGCTACCCGCAGATTAGTGAGGCTCATAGGGCAGCACCACCTCCCAGCTGTCAACCCAGTGGATCGCCACCTCCTGACCCAGACGGTAGTCAAAGTCAGGGTCATCCTCATCAAAGAACTCGGAGATAAGCAGCTGTTTGCCACTTTCGAGTTCGATCACCGAATCCAGCGTCGCCCCCTTGTAGTTGCGCTCGCGGATGTTGCCCCGCAGCGCGCCGCTCTGATCGTCATCCTGATCGAGAATGCGCAGATCTTCCGGGCGCAGCAGCACCAGTACCTTGTCGTCTGGCTGGAACGGCAAGGTAGTATGGAGCAGGCATTCGCGCCCCTCTACCTCGGCCTGCCAGATACCGGGCTCGCGCTGGCTGATCAGCCTGCCATCCATCACGTTGATCTCACCGATAAAGCGGGCCACGAACAGATTGGCTGGCGATTCGTAGATATCGCGCGGGGTGCCGCGCTGGATGATCTTGCCGCCCTCCATCACCAGGATGCGATCAGACATGGTGAGCGCCTCTTCCTGATCATGGGTAACGAAGACAAAGGTGATGCCAAGGCGACGCTGCAGCGCCTTGAGCTCGCTCTGCATCTGTTTGCGCAGCTTGTAGTCGAGCGCCGAGAGGGATTCATCGAGCAGCAGCAGGCGCGGCTTGTTGACCACGGCGCGGGCGATGGCGACCCGTTGTTGCTGGCCGCCGGAGAGCTGATCCGGGCGGCGGTTGGCCAGCTCGGTGAGCTGCACCATGGCGAGTGTCTCCTCGACCCGCTGGCGGATCTCGCTGGCCGGTACTTTCTGCATCTGGAGGCTAAAGGCGACGTTTTCAAACACCGTCATATGGGGGAAGAGCGCATAGCTCTGGAACACGGTGTTGATGTGCCTGTGTTCGGCGGGGATATGGGTGATCTCGTCACCGGCCAGATGGATGGTGCCACCATCGACCGATTCGAGCCCGGCCAGCAGGCGCAGCAGGGTGGTCTTGCCACAGCCGGAAGGGCCCAGCAGGGTAAGAAATTCACCGTCATAGATTTCAAGGTCAAGGTCACTCAGGATCACCTTGCCATCGTATTTTTTGCTGATCTTGTTCAGCGCGACAATTACCTGTGGATTGTTCATCATCCGCCAGTCTCACCCCAGCCAGTGGCCATCGTGTTGAAAGAGGGCCGCATTCTATGCAGCCGACACATGAAATTAAAGGCTTTTTGGCCCGAATTAGCCGCAAGTGCGCAGGAAAAACGGCTACGAATAGCAGACCAAATCGCTATAATGTGCCACCTGATTTGGTCGTTTTCGATATTGGATAGTCAATTGAGTAATAAAATGCGTATTGGCGGCTCCCTTGAGCAGTCTCTGAACCAGGGCTACCGCCTTGATCTGAAAGGGGTCATCCAGGAGGGATGGCAACAGACCCGCCGTACCGGATTTGGCCTGCTGCTGGCGATTGTCGGGGTGACGGCGATCTGGATCCTGCTCAGCAATGTGCTGCTGTTGCCCTATCTGGGGGATGACAGCCAGATGAATGTGGCCATGGTGCTGAGCCTGCTGATGACGGTGGTGATGGCCCCCATGACCAGCTCCCTCGATATGCTGGGGTTGCAGCAGTCGGTCGGGGTGCGCGCCCGTGCCAACCAGGTGTTCGACTTCTTCCGCCACTTTGTGCGCCTCGGCATGTTGAGCCTGCTTGGCAGCCTGCTCACCAGCCTGTTTGGCCCGCTATTCGATCTGCTGGGCTTGCCCGCCGTGCTCTCTTTCATTCCCTCGGCCCTGATCGGCATGGGGCTGCTTTTTACCGTCCCGTTGGTGCTGGAGCGTGGCCTGACGCCGCCCCAGGCCATTCTGGTTTCTCTCAAGCTCTTTGTGCGCGGCTGGCCCAGCATTGTGCTGTTCCACGGCGTGATGACCGCGCTCTTCTTCCTGGCTCTGATCCCCATGGGGTTGGGGCTTATCTGGGTGGCACCGCTCTATTTCAACTGCAAGGGGATCCTCTATCGGGATCTCTGCGGGGTGGGGGTAGAGGTTAACGAGGTGACAGAAGGCCCCAACCATTTCAATGCATGATGCAAAAGGACGTTGAATGACCCGTCGATATGGAGTGACCAAGGCTGTGCGCCAGAGTCTGCTGGCCACGCTCTTGCTGCCTGGGCTGGCGCTGGCTGAGCCGGTGCTGGATCTGCAATACAGCACCTTCTACAGCCAGATGAAGACCTTTGCCAAAGGGGAGTTTGGTCACGCCAGACTGGGGTTTTATCTGACCGATCCGCAAAATGGTCAGCGCTGCGGCCTCACCTTTGCCCGGGTTGCAACTGACAGCAAGGAAGTGGCGGGCGAGGTAACGGTCGATAGCGAACTGCGCCTGCCTTTTGACGAGGATCTCAACCTCGACAAGGGGAACGTGACCGTCGGCCTGAAAGAAGAGCACGCCACTTGCGATATGACGGTACAGGTGATGGCCGACGCACCGAATGGCCCCGAACTGCCGCTGGCCGAGCTGGCGGCCCGTCAGCAGCAGATGCAGTCGTTGCTCGACAAGATGGCGGGCATGGTCGGCAAGCACTTCCTGCCGAAGATGGAAGGGGTACGCATTACCCTGGTGCAGCAGAGCGGAACAGCTTATCTGATTGATGGCGCCCGTCAGGAAGCGCTGCCCTGGGTGGAAGGCCATCTGTTGCTTAGCAATGAGCAACTGGCCGCGTTCGCTGCCGGGCAACTGCGCCTGCAGGGTGACGTGCTGCGACTGACCCCCTGGTTGCACAAGGGTTGATGCCGATGGTGTTGTCACGTTGGTAACAGGCAGATAAAGAAAGCAAAAAAGGAGCGATGATCGCTCCTTTTTTATTGTTTGGCGTTTACTACTGTGAGCGCGGCTTAGCGCACTTCAATCACATCCAGCATGTCCATCTCGTCGATGTCCAGCAGCGGCGCCTTTGGCATCTCGGGCGGATCAAACGCCTTGTCACCGCCATCTATGATGCCGGAGTCGCGATTGATGCTCTTGAAGTCAAACAGCTTGTGGTCGAGCAGGTGGCTCGGGATCACGTCCTGAATGGCGGTGAACATGGTCTCGATACGACCGGGGAAGCGGCGATCCCAATCCTGCATCATCTGCTTGATGGCCTGACGCTGCAGGTTTTCCTGCGAGCCGCACAGGTTGCACGGAATGATGGGGAAGGCTTTGACGTCGGCGTAGCGGATCAGATCCTTCTCTTTGCAGTAGGCCAGCGGGCGGATCACCACGTTCTTGCCATCGTCGCTCACCAGCTTGGGCGGCATGGACTTGAGCTTGCCACCGTAGAACATGTTGAGGAACAGGGTCTCGAGGATGTCGTCGCGGTGGTGGCCAAGGGCAATCTTGGTGCAACCCAGCTCCTGGGCGGTGCGGTAGAGAATACCGCGGCGCAGCCGTGAGCAGAGGGAGCAGGTGGTTTTGCCTTCCGGTACCTTCTCTTTGACGATGGAGTAGGTATCTTCCTCGACGATCTTGTACTCGATGCCGAGGGAATCCAGATACTCGGGCAGCACATGCTCGGGGAAGCCGGGCTGCTTCTGATCCAGGTTGACGGCAACCAGATCGAAATGGATGGGGGCACTGGCTTTGAGGCTCATCAGTATGTCGAGCATACCGAAGCTGTCCTTGCCGCCGGAGAGGCAGACCATGACCTTGTCGCCCTCTTCAATCATGTTGAAGTCGGCAATGGCCTGACCTACGTTGCGCCGCAGGCGCTTTTGCAGTTTGTTGAAACTGTATTTTTCTTTGGCGTTCAGCTCTTCTAGCATGCTCGTAAAACCCGGGACACAAATAAGCGCGTTATTATAGCCATGTCCCGGGGGAGGGCAAGGTGCCAGGCACCTTATGATTGATTGCGACGACTGTCGACCGGGCAGCTGTAGTCCGCCGGTTTGAGGATCAGGATGTCGCAGGAGAGGCGGTCAATCACATGTTCGGCAGTATTGCCGAGCAAAGCTGCAGAAAGACCGGTACGCCCGACGCAGCCCATGATCATCAAGGTCGCCTTGAGCTCTTCGGCCATATCCGGCAACACCTCTTCCGGTAGCCCCTCTGCTACCCGGGTCCAGAGATGACCGATCCCGAACTTGTCGGCATGGCTGAGCAGCAGGCTTTCGTGGTGTTTGCGGATCGCCTCGTTGTAGGCGTTGGGATCAAACTCCGGCAGCTCGATGGCCACGTTGACCGGGGTGCCCGGGTAGGTGTTGACCAGATAGAGATTGGAGCCCAGCAGCTCGGCGATGTCGCTTCCCTCCTGGGTGATCCGTTCGTTGAGCAGTTTCTGATCCGGATCGTCGCTTGAGCAGTTGATGGCGGCGATGATGTTGCCGCCCCGTTGCCAGTGACCCTCCTTGACCAGCAGCACCGGACAGGGGCATTTGCGCAGCAGGTGCCAGTCGGTGGGGGTAAAGATGAAGGTTTGCAGGAAGCTGTGATGATGAGTGGCTTTGACCACCAGATCGTGGCGCTGCTCCAGCACTTCCTGAATGACGCACTCGAAGGGACGATTGTGCCAGACTACTTTCACTTCGCACTCGATCCCCTGTGCCCGATAAGGGGTCAGGATCTCGTCCAGCCACTCACGTCGCTGTGAAATGACGCCGTCGCGCATCTCTTGCCGCTCGTCCACCGAGAGCATGGCGGTCATTTCATACGAGAAGTCATAGATGGTGAGCAGCAGGGTCAGATGGGCGTTTTCGTCCAGCTCGGCGACTTTGACTGCCCGTTCGAGGGCGATTTGACGCTCCTCTTCTGGATTGATAACCACCAGAATATTCTGATATTTGACCATCTTCTCCTCCTTGGAAAAGTCCAATGACAGCAGAATCTTAGCCATTACAGCTTAGCGCAGGAGGAGGGTATGGGGAACGTACCGGATCACATTCCAGAGGAAAGGATCCGGCAGGGAAAGCAGGAGAAAAGCGGGAGGGTAAGCGGAAAAATCAGCCGCAGGGCGGGCGAGTGGCACCGGCCATCATGCCCAGTGCGACCTGATCCAGCACGGTAATGTATTTGCCTTTGACGCTTATGAGACCGGACTTCTGGAAACGGCCGAGCAGACGACTGATGGTCTCGACAGTCAATCCCAGATAGTTGCCAATGTCACCACGGGTCATGGAGAGACGGAACTCCTTGGCGGAGAAACCGCGCTCGGAGAAGCGTACCGACAGATTGTGCAGGAAGGCGGCGAGGCGCTCTTCGGCATTCTTCTTGGAGAGCAACAGGATCATCTCCTGATCGCCCATGATTTCGTTGCTCATCAGACGCATGATCTGCTGGCGCAGCTTGGGCATCTTGCCGGAGAGATCATCCAGCACTTCAAAGGGGATCTCGCACACCATGGCGGTTTCCAGCGCCTGGGCGAAGGAGGGGTGTGCTTGTTTGTGGATGGCATCAAAACCGACCAGATCGCCAGCGAGGTGGAACGCGGTGATCTGCTCATCCCCTTGCTCGGTGATGGTGTAAGACTTGATGGTCCCGGAACGGATGGCATAGAGCGATTTGAACTCATCGCCAGCCTTGAACAGCTCTTCACCCTTCTGGATCGGCTTCTTGCGCTCGATGATGCTGTCCAGCTGATCAAGCTCGTTGTCGTTCAGAGTGAAGGGAATACAGAGCTGACTGATGCTGCAATCCTGGCAATGAATTGCACAGCCACCGCTCTGGATACGTCTGCCAGGTTTCTTTTCCGGGATCATAGGCTCATACGAATAATTGATTTATATCAAACAAGTTTACCATCAACTCATCCGTTTTGGATAGGGTTTCAAAAGGAAGCAATGCCAATCCAGAAGGTATGCACCCCGAACAAAATGAGCAGCAGGGCACCGCCAAGGCGCAAACTGCGCAGGGTGAGCCAGTATCTCAGGCGATCGGCGAGCCCGCCCAACGCAAACAGGGTGGGCAGGGTGCCGAGGCCAAAAAATAGCATGATGAGCGCCCCGCCACTGGCCGAACCCGCCGCCGCGCTCCAGGTCAGCATGGAGTAGACCAGCCCGCAGGGCAGCCAACCCCACACCATGCCAAAGGGCAGTGCCTGCACAGGTGAGGTGAAGGGGAGAAACTTGCCCGCCAGCGGTTTGATACGTGTCCAAAGTCTTGCGCCGAGCCGCTCCAGCAGCAAGATCCCTTGCCACCAGCCCGCCAGATAGAGACCAAGCGCAATCATCAATAGCGCTGCCACGAGACGCAAGCCGGCAATAGCGTGTTTGCCAGCGCCCAGCTCACTGGTGGTGGCGAGCAGGCCGCCCACCAGGGCACCTGCAATCACATAGCTCAGGATCCGGCCGAGGTTGTAGTTGAGCAGATAGGCGAGCCGCCCCCAGAAGTGCTGCTTGTTGGCGGGGATCGCCATGGAGAGCGCGGCGGAGACGCCACCGCACATGCCGATACAGTGGGCAGAGCCTGCCAGTCCGACCAGCAGGGCGCCGGCCAGATCAAGATTGTGGGTCATGGTCAGCAGGCTTTACGGGTTTGTGGGCAGGTTGCTCTTCGTCAAACAGGATGTTGGAACCCTGCCGGTCGAGATCTTCAAACTGCTCGGAGCGAATGGCCCAGAAGAAGACGACCCCGGCGATGATCACAAACAGGATGGCGATGGGGATCAGGACAAAAATTATATTCATGAGAGGTACCTTGGCGTTCATCCTTGGCAAGCGTCCCCTATGGTAACCCTGTTCGGGCAGGGGGCCAGCCGCTATCAATTAGAAATGTGGCCTGCATCGGAGGCAGGCCACATTTTCAGCTATTTTCCGCCACCAGCCTCATCGGTTGAGGCGCATGGAGTTGGTTACCACGATGAGTGAGCTAAGCGACATGCCCGCTGCCGCCAGATAGGGGGGCAGCCAGCCGCAGGCCGCCAGCGGCAGCACCAGCAGGTTGTAACCGATGGACCAGGCGAAGTTCTCGATGATGATCTTGCGGGTACGCATTGCCAGCACTCTGGCCTCGAGCAGTCGGCTCAGGTCATCGGCCAGCAGGATGGCATCGGCACTGTTTTTCGCCAGATCGGTGCCACCAGCCATGGCAAACGAGGCGTGAGCGCCAGCCAGTACCGGCGCGTCGTTGATGCCATCGCCCACCATGATGCTGATATCCCCTTGGGCTTCCCGGGCCTTGAGGTAGGCCAGCTTGCCATCGGGCGAGACCCCCTTGACCAGCTCATCCACGCCCAGCTCGCGGGCAATCTCGTCTGCCTGCAAAGAGCTGTCGCCAGTCAGCACGGTAGTTTGCAGACCGGCTGCCTTGAATGCCGCGATCAGCGCCCTGGCATCGGGGCGCAGGGTATCTTCCAGATTGAAGCGGGCCAAGACCTGCTGCTCGTTGGCCAGATAGATAGCCAGACCGCGGCCGCGTTCTTGCGCCGGATCCAGCCCAAGCCAGCGGGCACTGCCGATACGGTAGCGTACGCCATCCACCAGAGCTGTTATGCCGTGACCGATGACCGGGGTGATCTCGCGGGCGGATGGCAACACGGCGATGCTGTCGGCGGGCAGTCGGAAGGCGCGGGCAATGGGATGTTCGGATTGCGCCTCCATGGCCCGGGCGATGGCGAGGCAGTGGGCCACGTCAAGGTCGGCCAACGCTTGAGTCTGCGTCAGACTGATCTCGCCAGTAGTCAGGGTACCGGTCTTGTCCATCACGATCCGGTTGGCCTTGGTCAGCACGTCCAGCACATGACCACGGCGCAGCAGAATGCCGTTACGGGTCAGATTGGCGGTGGCCGAGGTCAGTGCCGTCGGGGTGGCCAGCGACAGGGCACAGGGGCAGGTGGCAACCAGCACGGCGAGGGTGACCCAGAACGCCTGATCCGGTTGATGGAAGTGCCAGAAGGTCCAGACCGCGGCGGCAATGATCAGCAGCACCAGAATAAAGTGGCGCGACAGCTGATCCGCCATCTGGGCGATGGCCGGTTTGTCGTCGAGGGCGTGATCCTGCAGCCGCATGATCTGGGCGATCCGCGACTCTTCGATACGGTGGCTGACCCGGATCTGCAGCGGGGCATCGGTGTTGATGGTACCGGCATAGACCTGCTCACCGGGCTGTTTGAGCAGGGGCAGCTGTTCACCGGTCAGCATGGATTCGTTGAGGCTGGCTTGCCCTTCGACAATGATGCCGTCCGCCGGCAAGGTTGCTCCGGCCAGCACCCGTACCCGATCGCCGACCTGCAAGGTCTTGGCCGCTACCTCATGCTCCCCTTCATCATCGATGCGGGTCGCCATGATGGGCACCAGTCGTGCCAGGTTGGAGCTCGATTCCGACGCCTTGCGCCGGGCCCGCAACTCGAGAAAGCGCCCCAGCAGCAGGAAGAAGACGAACATGGTGATGGAGTCGTAATAGACCTCACCGGTATTGAACACGGTGGCCCACATAGAGGCGATAAAAGCCCCGATCAGCGCCAGCGACACCGACACATCCATCGACAGGTGGCCCTGTTTCAGGCTGCGCCAGGCACCCACGTAAAAGGGTTGGGCTGAATAGATCATGATGGGGGTGGAGAGCAACAGGCTTATCCACTTGAAGTAGACCATGAACTCATCTTCAACGCTGATGAAGAGATCCATGTAGAGGGCCACGGCGCACATCATCACCTGCATTGAGCCCAGCCCCGCCAGAGCCAGCCGGAACATATAGCTGCGCACCTCTTTGGCGTAGAGGGCTTCCTGTTGATGGGGCTGGAACGGATAGGCGCGATAGCCGATCTGGGCAAATCCCTTGAGGATGTCACTCAGGGAGAGCTGGTCTGGATCCCACTTGATACGGGCCCGGTGGGTGGTGGTGTTGACGTTGATGTAGCGCAGGCCACCAAGGGTCATCAGGTGGCGTTCGATAAGCCAGGCACAGGCGGCGCAGGTTAGCCCTTCTACTGTCAGCTGGATTTCGCGAAGGGTACCGTTGTCGGTGACAAACTCCTGTTGCACTTCTGCCAGATCGTAGTGGGTGAGGGCGGCCAGCTCCTCGGGTACCAGATCCCCCTTGGTACCGGGGGCGGTGCGGTGATCGTAGTAACTGGAGAGGCCGCACTCCATGATGGTTTCCGCCACCGCCTGACAACCGGGGCAGCACATGGGGCGAACAATCCCCTTTATCTCGAGGGAATAGCCACTATTGGCGGGTACCGGCTCGCCACAGTGAAAACAGGGGGTCATGCTATATGTCCCCCTGAATGCAGAATGCAAGCAGCAGGGGCGCTGGCGAGAACCGGCTCGCCACAGTGAGAACAGCCGGTCATGGCTTAGCGTCCTTTCGGGTCGAGTTCGACAGGGGCCAGGGTCGGCAGCTGGACGGTCTCTTGCAATCGCCACTCGTGGTCAAAGGCATCGACCCGAATGTGCCACTTGCCGACCAGCGGCTTGTCGAAATGGAGGCGATAGGTGCCGCTCGCATCGGCGGTGATCATGTGTTCGCTGTCCTGACCGGCCAAGGTCGGGTGGAACAATGAGAGATAGAGAGCTTGCCCGGCAGGAATGTCACCGCTGATGGGTTTGAGGGTCAGCTCGTTGCCGTCAACTTCCAGCCCAAAGCGGATATTGAGGGCTTCGGAGCGGTCAAACTTGCTCAAGTCCTGATTGATCTCTTTCCCTTGTTTGTAATAGTCCTCGGCCACCAGATTGACCCCATCCTTGCTGGCGATGATGGCGGTGGCGATGCTGCCGACAACGGCGGCAGTGGGGAGGGCGATGATAAACCAGGGCCAGAATTGGCGATACCACGGTTTGGATAGAGGTTGGGTCATGATTGCTACTGCCATGAAACGAATGATTAACGTGGAAGATGGTTTTTACGCAACACAAGATAACAAAAAGCCTCGAGGAGTCGAGGCTTTTTGCTGTGTAATCACGTGTTTATCACATGTTACAACGTTACGGGCGAACCTTATTTGGCAGACTGTTGATGAGACAGGCTGTAAACGTAGGAGGCCAGCAGGTGAACCTTGTCCTCACCCAGAATATCTTTCCAGGCTGGCATCACGCCGTGACGACCGTGGGTGATGGTTTGTACCACCACTTCGCGGGAGCCACCGTAGAGCCAGGTGTTGTTGGTCAGATCTGGCGCACCGACGGCAACACCGCCCTTGGCATCGGCCCCGTGGCAGGCAGCGCAGATGGCAAAGCGTGCTTCACCTTTCTTCGCTTCCACCAGGTCGACCTTGCGACCGGAGAGGCTCAGCACATAGGAGGCCACTTCCTGAACGCCATCTTTGCCGAGGATTTCACCCCATGCAGCCATGATCCCCTGACGACCGCCCATGATGGTGGTCTTGATTTGATCAGGCTGGCCGCCCCATTGCCATTCGCTGTCGGTCAGGTTCGGGAAGCCGCGGCCACCACGGGCATCGGAGCCGTGGCACTGGGAGCAGTTCTGCAGGAACAGACGCTGACCCACTTTCAGGGCTTCCGGATCCTTGGCGATCTCGGTGATGGCTCGATAGGTTTTGCCATCCGCTTCGTAGGTGAGTTCACGGAACTTGGCGCCGTAGATCTCGTCAGCCTTGGCGACCTCACGGTCATACTCCACCGCACGACCTTCGGCCTTGGCCGATTCGGTTGCAGCCTTGGATTCGGCCAACGAGCGCACGTCCTGGTTGGAACTTTGCCAGCCCAGCAGGCCTTTGAAGTTGCCAAGCCCCGGGAAGGCGATCAGATAGACCAGACCGGTGACGATGAAGAAGAGGAACATGTAAGTCCACCACTTCGGCAGCGGGTTGTTGATCTCCTCGATGCCATCGAAGGAGTGACCCATCGATTTGCCTTCTTCAACACCCATCTTGTCCTTGCGGCACCACATCAGCAGCAAGAAGCAGCCGAGGATGGTTCCCAGACTGATGACAGTCACAAAAATGCTAAACAGAGTGCTCATTATTGTTTCGCTCCTGCGTTCTTTTTATCAGCACCGGGTTGCTCATCATCGGCAAAAACCAGATTGGCAGCCTCGTCGAAAGAGGCCTTGCGGCGTTTGCTGTAGGCCCAGACGATGATGCCAATCATGATGGCCATCAACAGCAGGGTATACAGACCGCGAAATGTGCCGTAGTCCATCTTCGCCTCCTTATTTCAGGGCATGACCCAGTGATTGCAGATAGGCCACCAGCGCATCCAGCTCGGTTTTGCCCTTGACGGCTTCGCCCGCACCCTGAATATCGGCGTCGGTATAGGGCACACCGAAGTGATCGCGGAACAGCGCCAGTTTTTTGCCGGTCATCTCGCCAGTCAGCACATTGGTATCAAGCCAGGGGTAGGCGGGCATGTTGGATTCCGGTACCACATCGCGCGGGTTGATCAGGTGAACCTTGTGCCACTCGTCGGAGTAGCGGCCACCAACACGGGCCAGATCCGGACCTGTACGCTTGGAGCCCCACAGGAAGGGGTGCTCCCAGACGCTCTCACCGGCGACCGAGTAGTGACCGTAACGCTCGGTTTCGGCACGGAACGGACGGATCATCTGGCTGTGGCAGTTGGTGCAGCCTTCGCGAATGAAGATGTCGCGTCCTTCCATCTGCAGAGCGGTGTAGGGCTTGAGGCCCTCCACCGGCTCGGTGGTTTGCTTTTGGAAGAACAGCGGGGTGATTTCAACCAGGCCCCCCAGACTGATGGCGAAGATGATGCCGACCACCAGCATGGGAACGCTTTTTTCAAATATTTCGTGACGGTTATTGTTGCTCATGGGTTGACCTCTTCAATCATGCTGGCTGGGCGACAGGTTCCAGAGAACCTTTGGGCGCAGTGATGGTGCGATAGGCGTTGTAAGCCATCAGCAACATGCCGGTGACGAAGAAGCAGCCACCCAGGAAGCGCACGAAATAGAAGGGATAGGATGCCTGCAGCGCTTCAACGAAGCTGTAGGTCAGAGTGCCGTCTTCGTTGACTGCACGCCACATCAGGCCCTGCATCACGCCGGAAATCCACATGGCAACGATGTAGAGCACGGTGCCCACGGTCGCCAGCCAGAAGTGGACGTTGATCAGCTTGACGCTGTACATCCGGCCCTGGCCGAACAGGTTCGGGATCAGGTGATAGACCGCACCGATGGAGACCATGGCAACCCAGCCCAGCGCACCGGAGTGAACGTGACCGACGGTCCAGTCGGTGTAGTGGGAGAGGGCGTTGACGGTTTTGATCGCCATCATCGGGCCTTCGAAGGTCGACATGCCGTAGAAAGAGAGGGAGACGATCAGGAAGCGCAGGATGGGGTCATAACGCAGTTTGTGCCAGGCACCGGAGAGGGTCATGATGCCGTTGATCATGCCGCCCCAGGATGGCACGAACAGGATCAGGGACATTACCATCCCGAGGGACTGAGCCCAGTCAGGCAGTGCGGTGTAGTGCAGGTGGTGCGGACCGGCCCAGATATAGAGGGAGATCAGCGCCCAGAAGTGCACGATGGAGAGGCGATAGGAGTAAACCGGACGACCGGCCTGCTTGGGCACGAAGTAGTACATCATCCCCAGGAAGCCGGCGGTCAGCAGGAAGCCCACCGCGTTATGGCCATACCACCACTGCACCATGGCGTCCATGGCGCCGGAGTACATGGAGTAGGACTTCATGCCGGAGAGCGGTACTTCCATGTTGTTGACGATGTGCAGCACCGCAACGGTGATGATGAAGGCGCCGAAGAACCAGTTTGCCACATAGATGTGGGAGGTGGTGCGCTTCATCAGGGTGCCGAAGAAGACGATGGCATAGGCGACCCATACCACAGTGATGGCGATATCAATCGGCCACTCCAGCTCGGCATACTCTTTGGCGGAGGTGAAACCCAGCGGCAGAGAGATGGCGGCAGAGAGGATAATTGCTTGCCAACCCCAGAAGACGAAGGTTGCCAGCGGGCCACCAAACAGTCTGGTTTGACAGGTGCGCTGCACCACGTAAAACGAGGTGGCCATCAGTGCACTGACGCCGAAGGCGAAGATCACTGCGTTGGTATGGAGGGGCCGCAGACGACTGTAAGTCAGCCACGGGGTCTCGAAGTTGAGGGCAGGCCAGATCAACTGGGCTGCGATCAGTACGCCAACCGACATGCCGACAATTCCCCAGACAATCGTCATGACGGTAAACTGGCGAACAACGGTGTAGTTGTACTCAGGATGGTTAGTTGTATGGCTCATCGTTATATTCCGCTTCCGATGCTGCTGTTGTTTGGTTTTGTATCCGGAGGACCGGACTGGCTTCATCAGCCACCGCCGACCAGTTGTTAACATCTGTTAACGAAAGGAAAAGCAAAAGATGGCTAAATGAAAACTGCATGGGAATGATACTGAACTGACAGGTAAAATAACAGTATAAACAGTGATATATTTGGCTCCGTCCGGTCTCGATATGGCAGTTTTTTACCTTGTTCGAGATCACAAAAAACTATTTTAATTGCATCTTAATCGGGCTGTTTTTGATGAAAGAGAGACTTACCGCACGTAAAGTTTTGCACCTCGTACTGGTATTGGCGCTGTTATTGGCGCTGATGGCCTATCGCACCTGGTTTTCGGCCGATAACAGCGTCTCTGCTGACCAGAAAAAAGATCAGATTTGTGATCTTTCCCACACCCCTTGCAGCGCGCTGATTGGTGACAAGCCGCTGACGGTCGCCATCAAGGAATTACCGCTGCGCGCCGAACATGACTTTGCCATCGCTATTACCGGCGGCGATCCGGCCATCAAACCGGTGAAAGCGACACTCGAAGGCAAAGATATGTTTATGGGCACCATTCCGGTGAACTTTGAACAAATAGACGGACTGTGGCAGGGGGTGACCCAGGTGGGGAGCTGTACATCACCCGTCATGATCTGGTTGTTAAATATCGAGTGGAGTAATGGTCAACGCCAGCAATTGGCGCTTTCCGTTGCCCGGGAATAACGGCGCAAGGGGCGGGGAGTGGAAAAAATATTTGAAATTTCCCGGCCAGGCGTTACCTTCCCCAAACCATCAGGGAGTGAAGTTCATTTAATCATGATTGAAAAACAACCGTTTTATCGCACCCTCAACCAGCAGGCCAAGGCGCTGCTGGAGGGGGAAACCGATCTTATTGCCAATCTTGCCAACCTCTCCGCGCTGCTGAATCAGGAGCTGGAGCAGATCAACTGGGTCGGTTTTTATCTGCTGCAGGGTGAGACTCTGGTATTGGGGCCATTTCAGGGCAAACCGGCCTGCGTGCGGATCCCGGTCGGCCGCGGGGTGTGTGGTACGGCAGTGGCAGAGGGGAGAACCCAGCTTATTGACGATGTCCACCAGTTCGACGGTCACATCGCTTGTGATGGCGCGAGCAACTCGGAAATCGTGATCCCGGTGCGCCGTGGTGGCGAGATCATCGGGGTGCTCGATATCGACAGTCCGATTTTTAACCGTTTCGACCAGCAAGACCGGATTGGCCTCGAAGAAACGGTGCAAATTTTGGAAAGCATGCTCTAAGTCATTGCTAGATGGTTCGCAAAAGGCCCCAAGCTCTCTATAATGGGGCCTTTGTTGTGCTCGGGACGTGCCCGTGCGTTTATATGAAAGCCAAGGTTATACATGGAAAACACTGAGAAGCTGAAGAACAGTAAAGAGATCGTTGCCTACCTGGTCGAGAAATTCCCGGCCTGCTTCGTTGCTGAAGGAGAGGCCAAGCCGCTCAAGATTGGCATCTTCCAGGATTTGGCCGAGCGTCTTGCTGACGATGCCAGAGTCTCCAAGACCATGCTGCGTTCCGCACTGCGTCAATACACCTCCAGCTGGCGCTACCTGCACGGTCTCAAAGCTGGCCAGGCTCGCGTTGATCTGGATGGCAACCCGGGCGAGCTGCTGACCGAAGAGCACATCGAGCACGCCAAGCAAGCTCTGAAAGAGAGCAAAGAGCGCGTATTCGCCAGCCGTCGTACCAATACCAAAGAGAAGGATGAGAAGGCCAAGAAGCCCCGTCGTCCTGCTGTGCGCAAAACCGAGAAAGCTGATGTAGCTGCCAAGCCGAAAGCTACCGCCAAGGCACCGGTCGCTGACGCTCCGCTGGTTAAAGTGGATGCCGCTACGCTGAAAGTGGGCCAGGATGTGCGCGTCGTTATGGGTAAATTCCCGGTTCCGGCAACCATCAAGGAAGTAACCAAGGACGATGTACAGGTCCAACTGCAGACCGGCATGATGGTGCGGGTCAAATCAGAGCACTTGGTTCTCTAAGGAGACAAATGTTGAAGCATGGCGTAATTCGTTTTTCCCTCGTTGCCTGTAGCCTGGCGCTTGCCGGGCTTGCACAGGCCATCGAGCCGGTGCTCAAGGAGAGTGATTTGCCTGTGTTGGCTCAAGAGAGCCAACATGCTACGGCCAGCAAGCGAATTACCAATCTGTTTACCCGCTCGCACTACAAACAGTTCAAGCTGGACGATGCCTTTTCCTCCGTGATTTTCGATAAATATCTGGAGAATCTGGACTACAGCCGCAACCTGTTTTTGGCCTCTGATATCAGCCGTTTTGAAAAGTACCGTAACGGTTTTGACACCGACCTCGAAAGAGGCCGTCTGGCTCCCGCCTACGAGATGTTCAACCTGAGTCAGCAGCGGCGTTATGAGCGGTTCGAATACGCCCTCAAACTGCTTGATACTCCTTTCGATTTTACCCAGACCGACAACTATGTGTTTGATCGGGAAGGGGCGGCTTGGCCCAAAGATGAAGCAGAGCTCAACGAGCTGTGGCGTCAGCGGGTCAAGTTCGATGCCCTGAGCCTCAAGCTCAGTGGCAAGGAGTGGCCCGAGATCAAGGAGTTGCTTGGCAAGCGTTACAACAACGCCATCAAGCGGATGTCCCAGACCGAGAGCGAGGATGTCTTCCAGCTCTTCATGAACTCCTTCGCTCGCGCCATCGAACCGCACACCAGTTACCTCTCACCGCGCAGTGCCGATCGTTTCAACACCGAGATGAACCTCTCGCTGGAGGGGATTGGTGCCGTGTTGCAGGCGGAAGATGACTTTACCGTCATCCGTTCTCTGGTGCCCGGTGGCCCGGCTGCCAAATCCAACCACCTCAAACCCGATGACAAGATCACCGGGGTAGGGCAGGAAGATGGTAAGATTGTCGATGTGATCGGCTGGCGTCTCGATGACGTGGTCGAGCTCATCAAGGGGCCCAAGGGGAGCAAGGTCAAGCTTGAAATTCAGCGCGGCAAGGGCGCAACCGCCAAGACCGAGCAGATCGAGCTGACCCGCGACAAGGTGCGCCTTGAAGACAGAGCCGCCAAGTCCAAGGTGATTAACGCCGAAGGCAAGAAGATTGGTGTCATCGAGATCCCGAGTTTCTACGTCAATCTGCATGACGACGTGATCAAGGAGCTCTCCAGCCTCAACAAGCAGAAGATCGATGGTCTTATCATCGATCTGCGCGGTAACGGCGGTGGCGCCCTGACTGAAGCCTCTGCCCTGAGTGGTCTCTTCTTTGGCAGCGGTCCTGTGGTTCAGATCCGTGATCATATGGGCCGTATCACGGTCAACGGTGACGACGATGGCAACGTCTATTACGGCGGTCCCATGTCGGTGCTGATCGACAGATACAGTGCCTCGGCCTCCGAGATCTTTGCTGCCGCCATGCAGGATTATGGGCGAGCCCTGATCCTTGGGGAAAACTCCTTCGGCAAGGGGACAGTGCAGCAGCATCGCAGCCTCGCCAAGGTCTATGACTTCTACGAGCAGCCGCTGGGTCACGTGCAGTACACCATCGCCAAGTTCTACCG